>CAYYVD010000110.1:0-13981 GCA_964475045.1 uncultured Desulfobacterales bacterium
GCCCGCTCTGGAGCTCCCACGCCCTGTCCACGGCGCCCGTGCTGCAGGAGGCCCGCGTCCCCATGATCACGCCCACGGCCACCAAACCGGAGGTCACGGAGATCGGGGACTGCGTGTTCCGCGTCTGCACCAGCGATCGCTTTCAGGGGCGCGTGATGGCCCGATTCGCGTTTGGCCGGCTCGGTGCACGGACTGCTGTGATCCTGAAGAACCTCAATGAGACCTACTCCATCACCCTGGCGGACATGTTCCGCCGGTCGTTCGAGGAGGTGGGGGGGCGGGTGGTCTGGGAAGGGGCCTACACGGGAAAGGCGGTCAACTTCGAGGGCGTGCTGACCGGCGTTCAGGAGGCCGAAGCGGATGTGCTCTTTATCCCCGGCTATGCCCGGGACAGCGGCCTTCTGGTGCAGCAGGCCGTGAAGATGGGGATCGACGCCACCTTCCTGGGGGGCGACGGCTGGGGGGAGAGTATGCGCAAGTACGCGGGAGAGTCGGTGGTGGGCGCCTATTACACGACCCACTATCACCCGGACCTGCCTTTCGAAAGGAACCGGGAGCTGAAGCGCCTGTACTCGGAGCGCTTCGGTGTGGACCGAATCACCGACATGCGGATTCCGCTCACCTATGACGCCGTGTTGCTCTTTGCGGACGCGGTCGAGCGTGCCGGGAGCACGAAGCGGGGATCGGTGCTGGAGGCCCTCAGGGGGACGCGGGGGTTTCGAGGAACCACCGGGACCATCAATTTTGACGAGAACGGGGACCCGCAGGGAAAGGAAGCAAGCATCCTCCGGTTCGAGCGGGACCGAAGCGTCCTGGTCCTTTCCGTGGCCCCGTGAAGATGACGCCCTTGCAGAAAGGTGCTATGCTCCTCTCGGTTTCCTTTTCCTGGTTCTCAACGGCATTCATCCTTTCTGCGTCCGGACCATGCTGAACAGCCTTCGCTTCAAAATCAACGCGGCCATCCTGGTGACGTGCGGAATCATCGTGGTCATCTTCTGGAGCCTGCTGTACCCCTTCGAGATGAGTCGCCGAAACGCCCGCTTCGAGGAGATCCACGTACTCCTGGACACGGTGTTTCAACAGAAGCGGGACGAGTTGGCCAACGAGATCTTCGCCGGCCAGCATCTGGCCCTGGCGCGGACCCTCGAGGACATGCAGCGGGTGAAGGGGATCGCCATCCTGAGTGTCTACGACCTGAAAGGGAATCGCGTCCTGTCCACGGATGAGTCCCTTCCCCATCACCTCGGACTCGAGCAGAGGCAGGCCATCGACCGGGACGACTTCTTCGAGATCCGTGACATGAAGGGCGGGTCGTTCGTCGCGTATGCCACCCTGATTCAGGTCATCGGCGAGAAGATCGGGTACCTGTACATGTACTACGATCTGGCCGACATGGAACGGGAGTCCACCACCACCCTGGTCTTCTTTGTGGGCCTGCTGCTCAGCACGCTCACCATCATGACCCTCCTCCTGAACGTCTTTCTTTCCCGGTCCGTGATTCGGCCCGCCTCGGTGCTCCGCGACGCCATTCGAAAGGTGCAGGAAGGCCGGCTGGGCGAGCAGGTGGACCTTCCCGTCAGCGACGAGATCGGGGAGATGGCTTCCGATTTCAACGACATGTCCCGGCGGCTCCAGGAGCAGCACGTTGCGCTGACAGACGCCATCGCAGCCAAGGACGCCTATGCGGCCCGGCTGGAGGAGTCCAACCGGGAGCTCGAGACCTTGAACACCCGCCTGGAAGACATGGTGGAGGCCCGCACGGCCGAGCTCCGGTCCAGCAACGAGCAGCTCCAGCTGGAGATCAACGAACGCAGGCAGGCGGAGAAGGAAAAGATCGACCTGGAGGAACGGCTCGCCCGGTCCCAGAAGATGGAGGCCCTCGGTCTCCTGGCCGGGGGGGTGGCCCATGACCTGAACAACGTGCTCTCGGGGATCGTGAGCTGCCCGGATCTCCTGCTCCTGGAACTCGGCGAGGAAAGCCCCTTGAGAAAGCCCGTCCTCACCATCCAGGACTCCGGCCAGAAGGCCGCGGCCATTGTGCAGGATCTCCTGACCCTGGCCCGCCGGGGGGTCACGAGCACCGAGGTGCTGAATCTGAACGAGGTGATCGGCACCTATCTGCTTTCGCCCGAGTACGCCAAGCTCTCGAACTATCACCCGGACGTCCGGATCGAAACCCGGTTGAGCGACGACCTGCTGAACATCCAGGGCTCCCCGGTCCACCTTCGAGCTCTATTTTCCCATCACCCGGAAGTCTGTGGTCGAGCACAAGGCCCGTCTTCCGCTGGAGGACTTCTCCGTCGCGCCCTTTCCCATCAATTTTCCCCGGCTTTACGTGTACTACGTGCCGATGGACGCCACCTTTTTCCTGACCGTCTACGACGACTGGGGACGCAGAAAGCGGGCCCGGTTCGAGGAACTCGGCCTTCGGGTCCAGGTCCTCTGGGAACGCACCCCGAAGGAAAAGGGGATTCGCGGGACCGAGGTCCGCGCCCGCATGGTTCGAGGCGAGGCCTGGGAGCACCTCGTCCCGCCGGCCACGGCGTCGCTGATGAAGGCCTGGAACATCCCCGGCCGGCTGCAGGGGCTTCGTTAGGTGCCCGGCTCCCCGGAGCCCACCAGGGGCAGGACCCGTTCGACCCGGAACACGACGAGAAACCTCGGATTCGACGCATTTCCCGGTTCCCCCGCATGGGGGCCGCGCCGCAGGCGCTGGAGCAGTTCGGTATTCTCCTCCTCGCGCACCCGGGTGAGGAAGAGGCGGATCCCCCGGTATCCCTTGCCGTCCTCACGGAACAGGAAGGCTGCGTGGGGGTTGGACCGAAGATTGTGGTGGGTCAGGCGGTCGGGCATGATAAAGGCCACCTCGTCACTGGAGAACACGTGGGGACGGGAGAAGACCGCGGCATCCACGCGTCCCTCGGCGTCGGCCGTAGCGAGAACCCCCATTCCTTCGGTCCCCTCGAAGTAGCTCTTGAGATCGGTTTCTTGTTCCAAGGCGTCAACCTCCCTTTCATATGAGTGATGCGGCATCGGTGGGTTTGGTCATGGCCGTACCCGGCGGGCCGGCAACCGTTTCGGCCCTGTGAGAACGGGTTTTCGGGCCGATTCGGCGATCCGTTTCAACAGCCCCCGGTAGATCCACTCGTGCAGGGGAACCAGCGCGTACCAGTAGGCGAGCCCCACCAGTCCCCTGGGGCGGTAGCGGGCGAGCTGAACCAGCTCTGTGCGCCTGCCCGTCAGGGGGCGCACCTCGAACTCCAGGGTGGCCTCCCCGGGCATTCTCATCTCCGCCAGGAGCACCAGGCGGGTGGGCTCGCACACCTCGAGCACCCGCCAGAAATCCAGGGCGTCCCCCGCCGCGAGCCGGGCGGGGTCCCGTCTGCCCCTGCGATGTCCAATGCCCCCGAGAAGGCGGTCCAGCAGCCCCCGCAAGCGCCACAGGATGTCGGCAAAGTACCAACCCGACCGGCCGCCGATACGTTCGACGCTCGGCCAGATCTCCTCGGGCGGGCCTTCGATTTCCACCCGGTAGCCGCACTCCAGCACCGTGCCTCCCGCATAGGGCGCATCGCCTTCCTGCAGCCACTCCGGGGGGCGAAGCGCTCCGGCGTCGAACCAGCAGGTGTCCACGGTGCCCTTTCGAGCCTTGTCCAGGGCGAGTCGAACGGCCCGGCGGCAGCTCAGGAGGTCCTGGGGGACCAGCGATCGTATGCGGTGGTCCCGGCAGAGCACCGGCGTGCGAAGGCCCTCCACCAGGGGGCGAGCCAGAGAAGAGGGAATCGGAGTGACCAGATGGATCCAGTAGGAGCTCAATCCCGGCGTGAGCCAGGGGACGGGGATCACCAGGCGGGGAGGGAGCCCGGCTTCCTCGGCGTAGATCTCCATGAGGCGCCGGTAGGTGAGGACGTCCGGGCCGCAGATGTCGAAGGTCTCGCCCGCGGTTTCCTCGTTTTCCAGGCAGCCGGCCAGGTAGCCGATGACGTTTCGAATGCCGATGGGCTGGCAGGGTGTTTGAACCCACCGTGGGGTGATCATCACGGGAAGGCGGTCCACCAGGTACCGGAGGATCTCGAAGGAGGCGCTCCCGGACCCCAGGATGACCGCGGCACGGAGAAACGTGGTGGGGACCGGTCCCGAGCTCAGGATCTCGGCCACCTCCCTGCGGGAGCGCAGATGCTCGCTCAGATCCTCGCCTTCCTCCCCGAGCCCGCCAAGATAGATGATCCGTTGAACCCCGGCCTCGGCGGCCGCCTCGGCCATGTTGCGGGCCGCACGGCGATCCGTCTCCGCGAAGTTCCGGGTTCCAGGGTTCATGGAGTGCACCAGGTAGTAGGCTGCACGACAACCGGTCAGGGCACGGACCAGGGAGGACCGGTCGAGGACGTCCGCCTCGACGGTCTCGGCGCCGCTTCCACCGGCCCAGGGGCGGGCGCTCAGCTTGGCGAGGGAGCGTCCCGCGGCACGCACATGATGTCCCCGCTCGAGCAGCCGGGGGACCAGTCGGCCGCCCACGTAGCCTGTGGCCCCTGTCACCAGGACGGGAGACGAAGGCATGCAAGTCCTCCTTCAGGGGGCTCCACAGGGCCGGCGCGAGGATCTCGCTCCCCGCGGAACGGGCCTTTCCCTTGCGCCTGTCTTGACAGCACCCCGGTTGTGGTTATCTTGAGGGCCAAACGGCAACCGCCATTGTGAACCTGCCCGTTCAACGGGGCCACGAGCCGGGTTCAAGCAGCTTCGAGAAGCGAGAAGCTTGCACCCGGCTTTTTTTCGTCTGGAGGTGAGATCATGTTGACGGAACAGAAGCATGCTGTCAAGGACGCCCGGCCGGAGAGCCCGATTCGGGCGCTGGACGCTTTTTCGAGACAGGATGAGACGGAGGACGCGCTCTTTTACGAAACCGACCGGTTCGTGAGCCACCTGGACCGCACGGCGCTCGCCACCGTGGAGCACGTGATCGGCTCGCTGATTCCCGGACAGGGGAGGATCCTGGACCTGATGGCCGGCTGGGACTCCCACATCCCCGCTGCGGCACGGCCCGAGAAGGTGGTGGGCCTGGGGTTGAACCGGAACGAACTGGAGGCGAACCCGGTTCTGGACGAGGTCCTGATCCACGACCTGAACCGGGATCCGGTGCTGCCTTTTCCGGATGGGACCTTCGACGCCGTGATCAACACCGTGTCCGTGGATTACATGACCCGGCCCGTAGAGGTCTTTCGGGAGGTTCAGAGGGTCCTGAAGCCCGGAGGGATCTTCCTGGTGATCTTCTCCAACCGGATGTTTCCCCAGAAGGCGGTCAAGGTCTGGAAGGAGGCCGACGAAGGAGGGCGGTTCATTCTGGTGCACGAGTTTCTGCAGTGCGCCGGGGGGTTCGAGGAGGGCGGGGAGTTCATCTCCAAGGGTCGACCGAGGCCCGAGGACGACAAGTACGCCGGCCGGGAGATTCAGAGCGATCCGGTGTTTGCGGTCTACGCCCGGAAGGAGGGCGGCGATCCGGGGGCGGCTGCGCTTCCTCGGGTCCGTCCGCTCCCCTTCGGTGAGCGGCTGGCCCCGGAGGAGCTGGAGCGGAGAAAGGCCCGGATCAAGGACACCCTGGAGTGCCCCTACTGCGGGACGGCCCTCAAGAAGTGGACGGTTCCGGACAATCCGTTCTGTCAGACCTGGGACAACGACCACATGCACATCTGCTTCAACGACGCGTGCCCCTACTTCGTTCGCGGCTGGGACTGCATGGACGAGGAGGGAAACCGGGGCATGTCCTACCGGTTGATGTACAACCCCCTCAAGGATCGGTGTTCGCCCATCCCCGTGCCGTCCCCCATGGCGCTCAAGGAGGGGATCGTGGAGTAGGCGCATTCCCGGCGGCGCTTCAGCGCCGGCCGGGCGCCTACCCGTGGAGAATGCGCTGCAGCTCGCGGTGGGTGAAGTACGGATCGTCGTTTCTGAGGTAAGGGAGCAGGATCTTCTTGCGGCGAAGCAGGTCCCTGGAGAGCACGGCGGAGATGGTGTCCGGTTCGTACAGAGCCGCCCGCACAATGGGTTGGCCGAAGGGATTGATGATCTCGCTCCCGCCCCAGAACCGGTAGGAATGAGAGGCGGCATCAGAGGGAGCGGGGGACTCGGGTCCCCGCACCTCCTCGGGATACCGGCGTCGATCCTCGTGGGACTCCTCTCCCACCCGGTTTGCGCAGACATTGTAGATACCGAAGATCCGGGAGTAGAACTTGTTGATGATGCCCCAGCTCTCGATGTTGGAGAACTCCGTCCCCATGGAGCCCTGGGAGGAGTTGAACACGGTCACGAAGATGTCGGCCTTCTGGCAGACCCCCAGGTAGGGCAGAGAAGGGTGCCAGAGGTCGTTGCAGATCAGGACGGACACCGTGAAGTCGTGCAGCTTGAACACGGGCACTTGCTTGCCGGGAGAGAAGAACTTGCGTTCCTCGAACACGCCGTAGTTGGGCAGGTTCAGCTTGCGGTACGCGAAGAGGATCTCTCCGTCCACAGCCACGAGGGCGGAGTTGTAGAAGTTCATGGACGGCGATTCCTCGATGAATCCGACCACCGCTGCAGCGCCCTTGGTGGCGGCGGCCACGGCGCGGATCTCCCGGGAGTCGAGACGGAGGGCCACCTCGTGATACCGGTGTCCCACGAAGTAGCCGGTGAGGGCCAGCTCCGGGAACACGATCAGCGAGGCCCCGTTCTCGCGGGCCTCGTGAATGTGGCCGAGCACCACCTCCATGTTGGCGTCGAGGTCGAGAAGCTTCGGGCTGGTCTGGAACACGGTGACGTTCATGAACCGTTCTCCTTTCTATTTGGGGATGGCGTCCCCGAAACTCCCGGTGAATTACGTATGGTGTCCCCGAAACTCTCCGGTTGCGGTCCGGGTCTCCGAGGCCATGGCCATGGACACGAGATTGAGCGCCAGGGGCAGGGCCAGGTCCGGGATCGGTCTCTCCAGTCCGTCGACGAGCAGGGAGGGGAGGCGGAGGGCGTGACCGATGGGATAGCGGTTCAGGGTTCTTCGCTCCGGCCTTCCTTCGAGGGCCTGCTGTGAGATCAGGATGACCCGGGCGTGTCGGCACCCGTAGGTGGCCATCTCGTCCAGGATCTGCCCGAGAAACCGGTCGCTGGTGGCGTCCAGGATGATCAGGTTGTCGTTTCCCGGGTTGTAGTCCGGCCTGAGGACCGGAAAGAACCAGCTGCCCTCGGCGTAGAATGGGCTTCGAGGGTAGAGGGGCACGTTTCGAGGCGGGTTTGCGAGGAAGTGATCCACCGTGTCCTCCCGCAGACATCCCGACTCCCATGCGGCCACTCGATCCTCTCCGTACAAGGCGGTCATCTTGGATCTCGCCTCGATCCTCACGCACTTGTCCTCCACGCGCGAGTCCACGGTGACCAGGGGGCCGTGGACGCTCTCGCCGAAGAGATAGGACTCCATGGCGAGGTGGGAGATCCGGTCGAAACGGCGGACCCAGGCGGTTCCCGTGCCCCCGGGCTGCCCGATGAAAAAGGCCGTGGTGTAGTCGGCGTTGTCCCTCACGGCTTCGGCGACGGCCGTCCGAAGGGACGGGCTGTTCAGGACCGCGTGGATCGCCGGACCGCACTGTCTCAGTCCCTGCAGCGCGGTCGCCCCCCTGGCAGGGTTCGTCCGCCGCCAGGCGTCCACAAACAACATGAAGAGACCGGCGTACAGCGCCTCCTCGGCGCAGGGGAGAAACGACTCGGAGAGGACGCAATGCCCCAGAGACGCGTCCAGCATGGAGGCGACGTTCTCGGGGGGCTCAGGTCCGCAGTAGAAGTGTGGGGACGAGGTCCGCTCGATCATGGCCGAAAGGGAGGCTGCATCGGGCGGGCGCGAAGCCAGGTAAAAGGCCGCTGCATCTCGAGGGGGATGCGCCTGCACGTCCTCGGGGGTGGCGACCCGGACACTGCATCCCAGCAGGCGCCCCCAGTGGATGGCGAGCGTGCGGGCCGTGCTGTGAGCGGCCCGGTCCATGGGGACCAGGATCATCTCCCCCTCGTCGGGCACCTGCTCGAAGAGGGTCTTGGCCAGCCTGAAGGGCCGGGAGCGGGATACACGGAGCATGCCTTCCGGCGCGTCTTCCTCGAGCACGGCGGCGGCCAGGCTTCGCATGGCGGCGTAGTAAGACCGCTCCAGGGTCTTGGCGGCTGTCCGCTCCCAGGTGCTCTCCTTCGAAAGGGGCGTGAGGTCCGCCCGGCACATGGCCGGACCGGTGCCGGCCGTCTGCATTTCCAGGATCTCCGCCGCGGGTGTCGAGCCGGTCCGCACCGAAGAGCGCCCCGCCGTTACGGACTTGGCCCGATTGCGCGGAAAGTCCTCGGAGGTTCTTCCGTGGGCCAGTCCGTAGTGGTAGGCGAACCGATAGTAGAAGGCCAGGTCCACGAAGGGCTGAAGCTCGTCCTCCACCTTGGGGAGGGCGATGAAGGCGCCTCGTGCGGCCTGCTCCATCTCCGCCTGATGCCTCCCCGCGAAGCCCACCGCGGTGAAGGGAATCCCGAGGCCCTCGAGCATTTTCATGATGTCCAGGGCCTCGGATATGCGCCCCTGATGGGTTGCGTTCAACAGGACCAGATCCCGGCCGGGATCGTGAACAGGAAGCCCCTCTGCGGCTTCCCGGTAGTCCAGGGAACGGCCGATGGCGTTCCAGCTCGTCTCCTCGAGCTTGAAGGCGGCTTCCCGTCCCGACCCGGTGGAGTAGAGGGCGTCGATCACCATGGCGCACCGGCTGTGGGCGCTTCTCGAGGCCAGGTCCCGGCAGAAGGATGCGACCGCCTCGTCCTGCAGGACGTCGGAGAGGGTGTCGGGGAGCTCCTGCAGGCCCGTCATGAGCCGGTCCGTGTCCGTGCCCGGTCTGGCCCTGGACGAGAGCCAGACCGCGAACAGGGAGACGCTGAACATCATGCACAGGATGGATTTCAGCCCCGGCACCGTGACCTCCTCGCCGCTCAGCACGGGGATGACGCCGACGCTGCGCGCCGTGATCAGCCCCACATCGGAGAACGCCTTCTCGGTGACGCCGATACAGGCCGCCTTCATGGCGGTGAGCTCGGCGGCCGTTCGAACCATGTCCGCCGTGGTTCCCGACCAGCTCAGCAAGACCACCAGGTCCTTTTCCGGGATGATGTCCCTCCGCAGGTCCTCCACCTCGGCAGGCCGCAGGGAAACGACGTCGATTCCCGGCAGGGCGAGCTGCAGGGTGCGTCTGGTCATGATGCCGGCGTGGTGGGCGCTTCCCATACCCATGAGTACGATTCTCCCCAGGGAGGTCAGGTGACGTCCGAACCGCCGTCTCAGCAGGCTTTCCCTGAGCTCGAAACGAGGCGTGTCCTCGTCCTCGGACACGTGGAACTGGAGGGTGTGCTCGAAGCGTTCCGGCGTTTCGAGCAGATGGGTCTCGTAGAAGGAGCGGTGGATGTCCTTACCGGTCTGAAGCGGGTTGAGTCGGGTCTGAAAGGGCTCCACCGAGGGCAACGGCCTCCCGTCGAAGTCCGTGATGGTCACCACCCGGGCCAGCCCGGATGGTGTGGGGCTGGTCTGGATGCGGGCGAAGGCCTCTTCGCCTTCCAAGGGGTACACCTTGACGGAGAAGGTTTCGAGCACGCGCTCCTCCTCCTGCTCATGACGTTTCTTGACTCCCAGAATCTGGTCCCTCGGGGCCTTCCGTGCCCGGAGATCGCCGATCTCCCTTTGGTGCTCCTTGCGAATGCGATAGAGCTCCAAGGCCTTCTCGTGAATGACCTCCTGCGGAAACAGGCCCATGGCCGCATTGACATCGGAGACCACCATGTAGTCCTGTGTGCCGTCCCGGTGAACGATGAACACCGGGCGGTTGTGGCTTGCCACGTAAAGGGTGCGGGGGCTGAACAGGCCCATGCCGGAGACGGCGATCTGACCGCCGTCCCGGGCAATGCACCGGGCGGCTTCCACAAAGGCCACGGCGTCCAGCTCCGCTGTGGACTTGCCGCGCAACCTCTGGTAGATCTCGTAATCGATGGATCGGCTGCCGATACCGAAGGCCTCCAGGCGTCGATCGATCTGAGCGCGCACGGCCTCGTATCGGCCCTGCTCTCCCCGGAACACGTCGAAGTAGTACCCCCACAGGAGGGCGAAGTACTCGGAGGAGTTCCGGCTTCGAAAGTCGTAGCCGGCGACGCTCTCCAGGAAGCGCCTCAGGTTTTCCTCCAGATCCCCGCTGAACTGCCCGTTCAGCACGATGACGCGCTGCTTCAGGTGGTCGAAGAAGGGGTGGGCGTTCTTGATGGTCACGGGCGACTGAAGGGCCCATCGGCCCTGGCTGAGCACGGGGGAGGCGAGGGCGCGCAGGGTCTGCGGGTCGGTTCGATCCTCCACCATGGGCTGCGGGGCGTGCTCTGCACTCTCGGGCGGCGGGGTGAGCAAGGCCATTTCGTGACGTCGGAGATGGGCAAGCACCGCGGACGCCGCCCGCCCGAACACATTCACGCCCTTCTCCGCCCAATACAGGGTCCTCCACCCGCCTTTTTCTCGAAGGCGTTTCGCTTCGGGCCAGAGCCGTTCGAAGGTGTCCTGAACGGCGTCCAGCAGCTCCGGTGCGGAGGGCATGCGGCTCAAGAGGGCCGCATCCAGAAGCCGGAAGAGGCATCGCACGCCATCCCGGTCGAAGTCCGCTGGGACCTCGATGGGGGTGTTTACCAGGTATTGCCAGAGATAGCGCTCGGCATACGGCGCATCCGGTTGCTCGGCGCTGTACATACGCTGGGGCCGGGGGGAGCGTTCCTCCCGGGACGCGGTGTCGAAGAGCCGATCGAACGCGTTGAGGATTTCTACGGGCTGGGCGGTCAAGGAACCGTTTTCCAGGTCCCGGCGAAGGGCTTCGGCCAGGGTCCGCCGGATCAGGCTGCGAACGACCACGGGGGACAGGTCGTAGGTGCAGGTGAGCTCTTGAATGGTGCGCTGAAACTGTTTTCGGGATCGAATCGCAACCCGGGTCAACGGCTCCGGACGGCCGGGCCGGCCGGGTGCAAGCTGCAACGGTTCGTCCTCTGCAACGAGGTCTTCGAAGGAGCTGTAGGTCGTCTGGCCCCGGTCCAGCTCGTCCAGCACGTCCAGGGGAAGCCCCTCGAATCGAAGGATCCGCCGCTGGGCGTCCCGCCCGGACTCATCGTCCCCTTTGAGCAGGCTGTAGAGCCATGAGGGTCCGTTCGAGTAAACGGGTTGCTCGACCAGGACGTCCACCAGCGGAGCCACCGATCCCAGGGATTTTCGGGACCGGATCGACTCGGTGTCGTCGCCGAAGAAACCGATGCCCGTGCTGTCGGGAGCCCGGTAGGTGATGGCCGACATGGCGGTCAGCACCCGCGTCAGGTTGTTCCCGGCGTCTCCGAAGTATCCAACGATTCCGCACACGACCGGCCCCTTTCCTCTGAGGGTGGGATCCGGCCCGGTGGCATGGAACCGGACCGAGCCCTTGGGGCAACAATCTGCAGGATGGGGGTCGAGATGTCAAGCTGCGGCGGCGGGGGAAGGCCCCGGCCCCCGGAGCCGGCCGTTTCCCTGCCGGGTTGCTGGCTTGAGCCACCGCCTTACCGAAAAAACCCCGAAGGTCTGCTGGTTGCCGAGGCCGGAAGCGGGGAAGCGGAAGGAATCCCCGGTCACCGGAGCCAACGACAAGGCTGTCTCATCTTTTCATCCCCGGGGATGACCAGAAGCGGCGCCCTGGTCGTGGGCGTTTAGTACAGAAAGGCCTTGCCGGTGTTCTTCAGGGTGTGATCGTCCCGCATGTAGTTGGCCTGGCTGCCGTTTCGAATGATGACCTCCAGGCCCTCGGGGTCGTACACGAGGAAGTCGTAGTCCGGGGCCTGGTCGGGGCCGGTCTCGCGCATGATCTCGATGTTGCGCTCCAGCTTGGCGATGGAAAAGGACACGAGCTCCTTGAGAAACCCGAAGGCGTGGCGCATCTGATGGAACCCGTGCTTCTTCATCATGGCGAACCCGGCGACGGCCTCCTCTTCGGCCTTCTGGTTGGGATGCTCCTGGCTGGTGGTGCAGGCGGTCTGAATGCAGGGAATGTCGAGCATCTTCCCGACCTTGTCCATGAGCAGATTGGCGGCGTTGTGAGACACCAGGCCGAGGTCCACGGCATAGTTCTTCTGGATGTTGGCAATGGACGGAAGGCCGGCGTGGACCGTGGTGAGCCCCGGGCGCACGAGCTGGGTCAGGGTGATGCCGAACAGGGCTTCGGCGTGGGTGAGGGTCAGCAGCCCGGACATGGAGTAGGGGGCGCTCAGGCCGGCCATGGGCATGGTGGAGACGTAGATGGGAAGACCGGCGCGAATGCACGCCAGAAAAGGCTCCACCATGCTTTCGATGAGCGAGAGGGGGCTGTTCAGAATGGAGAACTGAATGGTGAGACCGCCCCGGGACTCGTGGATCTCCTTGGCGCGTGCAATGCCCTCCTCGGTGACCGCGGCCACGTACACCGGCTTGTCGCAGTACTCCACGATGGTATCCATGACCCGGACCTCCTGCTTCTTCAGCAGGACCCCGCGGGCCATGAAGTTGACGCCGTCCGCCTGGTTCACGATCTCGGCGATGCGGACGAGGTGGTCGATGGTGGGCTCGATGAGATCACCGGTCGGCTCGTCGTACACAAAGGGGGAGGTTCCCCCCACGCCGAAGGAGTTCTCCGGGATCCAGTAGTCCCCCCGCTTGGGGGTCGTGGCGAGGGCCTGCTCCACGAGGGGCGTCAGGACATGGAGGTGCCCGCGACTCTCGTCGTAGGCCGCCAGGCCGGTGTCCTCGAAGATGCGCCGTACCTCTGGGGACGCGCACCGTACACCGACCTCCTCGAGCACGCGCAAGGCATCCTCGTGGATGCGCCGGATCAGGTCGGACTGCTCCAGGGGGAGGCCGTCTCCTTCGTTCGGTGGGTTCAAGGCTTCTGTCGATTCCATGGTGATTTTCTCCTTTCAGGAGGTGCAGGCCCCCCGTACCCGGTGGGAGACGGGACAGGCGCCCCGCCTCATACCCGGATGCGCATGCCGTCGTGGGCGAACTGCGCATGGCTCAACGACGGCTCCAAGGCGCGATACGCTTCGTGACCGCGGTTCCAGTACTCCTCCAGGTGGGTGAAGACCACACGGCCGGCGTGGATTCTGCTGGCCAGGGCCAGGGTCTCGTCGAATGTATACAGAGTGGTCCGGCTGATGTGGTCCCTCGAATACGTGAAATCGTGCTTCAGGCCCCCCTCCATGATGCCCGGCTGAATGACGAGCAGATCCGGGTGCCGGACCTCCTCTCGCTCCTCGGGAAAGGGCTTGATGTCGCAGGGGGCGTAGACCATCTTGTCTTCGCCGTCGTCCAGCACTGTGACAAACGCAACCTGGTCCCCCCGGTCCACGGGGATGGCGTGAACCTCCACGCCTCGAATCTCGATGGACTCCTCGAACAGGACGGGCTCGACGAATCCCTGCTCCACGTAGAAGTCGATGAGCGGACCGTACGCGGAACGGATCCCCCGGATCCTCGTCTCGAGTGCACGAGGGAGCAGCAGCCGAATGCGTTTGTCCGGGTAGGCCCGCCAGGTTCTGAAGTCGAGCGCGATCTGCTCCACCACGCGGAATCCCTCCACGTGGTCCGGGTCCAGGTGCGTGAAGAGGAGGTGCTCCACGCAGGGGATCCCTTCGCGGTTCAGCTGCCGGGCGATCTCGGCCGGGGTGTCGATCAGCAGATGGATGTCGTGCACGAAGGCCGACGGACCCGATCGTGCATACGGCACCCCCTTGCGTCGGGCCTCCTCGCAGACCCGGCAGTCGCAGCAGGGCTTGGGAATCACCGTGCATCCACCCGATCCAAGGATCGTCAGTTCCATGTTCCTCTTTTTCCGGGATGAGCGGTTCTTCCGCCTCTCTGCGCCTCGACCTGAAGCTCAGCTCCAGGGGAAGGGGCTGTGGGAGACCGGGTGCAGCTCGCCCTTGCGGT
>CAYYVD010000111.1:0-13948 GCA_964475045.1 uncultured Desulfobacterales bacterium
CCTGGAATGGCTCGCGGCCATGTGCTCCCACGTCCCCAACAAGGGCGAGCAGATGGTGAGATACTACGGCTACTACAGCAACGTGTGCAGAGGAAAGAGAAAAGCCAAGGAAGAAGACGACGCACTGCCCACAGTCCTTCATCCTGATGAGGCCTCATCCACTCCTTCAAGGAAGGAGTGGGCCCGAATGATTCAGAAAATCTACGAGGTGGATCCCTTGCGCTGCCCCAAGTGCAACGGGGCCATGCGTATTCTGGCCTTCATCGAGGATCAGGAGGGGATCCGGAAGATCCTCAGCCATCTGGGGCTGTGGAAACGGACGCCAAGGGCTCCACCCCCTTCGCCGCCCCCGGACGTTACCCTGGATTCCAGCCTGTCCCAGCTCCCTCCCTGGGAAGACGACCTCAACCAGGACCCGGGGTTGCCCATCGACTGGTCTGCATAGCACGGGAGGTGCCTCTCTCCCTGGCAGGGGGTTCGTGCGCCCAAAACGGCCTCCCGATGCCCTCCATCTCACCTGCAAACGGATAGCCGGCATTCCTTCTTGGCCTTCCGGCCACACTTTTGTTATAGGGCGTTTTCCTAGCCACAATATGTTGTTGCCACTTTCTTATTGACACACAATGGCGTTTTCAGCTACTATGCTCCTCAAAAAGCAACTTCCTATCACGTTATGGCATTAGCACCTATAAAAAGAGACTCCCAGTTTAGGAAGATGATAACTTGCTCCCTGCCCTTTGGCGGCAAGTTGAGCTTATCCGGCTTTACGACCATGACCGCTGCTGTGGGCCGAAGTGCATTCCGGATCATGTCCTACGGTATTTTTTTTGTAAACCTGATCACATTCGGAACTTTTTTATATATAATCGCCCCATACGCCTCGTATTTTTTTTTCAATGACTGGCGGTTCTGGAAATATCTGCATTACTATCATAGATATTATTTTTTTTCTGTATTTTATGTTTTTTCGATAGTAACCAGGCATAGGGAACTAGCTAGGGATATACTTCCCTTAACTTCCAAGGCCATGCTCAGCCCGACCTCAGAAAAGTTCCGCATTGCAAAAGGCTGGACTTATCCTGTTGATTCTTGTGGAAATTGCAATCGCTGCTGCACATTCGTGGTGACGTGTTGTTTTCTAGACAAAACAACCAACATGTGCCCATGCTACGGCAGCCTGTTTTGGAGATTTTTCAATTGCGGCAGGTTCCCTTCCTCAAGGGAGCTTATCGATCAGTGCGGATGCAGTAAATTCGAGGTCATAGACTGACGAGCATAGGCGCGGCTTTTCGAGGATATTATGAACAGCAGTTTCTTGAAACGTATTGAAGATTTGGTGTCAGCCATAACAAGAGGGGAGTTTTCCAAAGGGCGTGATTTAGACCTTATGGCGGACAAGCTAGGATCCACTGATGAGGAAGCCAGGTTTCTAGAGTCCCTGGGCCTTATGTCCATCAAGCTGGAAGCTCGGGAATTTGCCCTTGAGCAGAGCATCACTGAATTGAAGGCCAAAAACGACGCACTCCTCATGGCAAAGAATAAGAACAGGCTCTTTTCCATGATTTTTATATGTCTTTTTCTTGCAATCAGCCTGTATGTTTTTTTGGTTTTTTTGTTCGATAAAATGGGTTGGTATGTAAAGGATTCTGCAAGAATCGTGGAGGCTATTTTTCTGGCAGTGACAATTTTCATAATAAAAAAGGGGGCGTTTTCATTTTCCGGTTTAGGGGTGACATTAAACGGTGCGCTCCGTTCCATCCGATACATGCTTCCAGGGACTATTGCCATTTGTTCCTCAATGCTTGCACTTAAGGGCCTGTTGATGCTTCTGGGCATAGACGGCCTGAATAATGAGTTGATCATCACGGAAAACTTCGACCTGTTGTTTATCGTATATCTACCTGTGTCATTTTTTCAGGAATTTTTAGCTAGAGGCACTATCCAGACAGCCATCGAATCAGTGCTGGAAGGGGCTTCCGCGTCACTTTGGGCCATTGTCACGACCTCTGCCCTGTTCGGACTGGTGCATATCCAACTCTCGGTGGGCGTGGCTTTTGCCTCATTTGTCTGCAGTCTGTATTGGGGATACTTGTTCACCAAGGAAAGAAATTTGGCGGGGGTTGGCCTTTCCCATTTTTTTATTGGAGACTTGGCATATCTTCTCGGTTTATGGGATTACCTAAATATTATTTAGGGTTAAAAGTGTCCCAATCTTTTTCATGCCCTTTCCAGTTAAAACGGTTTGTAATCTCCATTGCCATCTGGTTTTCCACATTCTGGTTAACTGTCCTGCTGTATCTCGTCATGCTGGCAGTGACCGGACTTGTTTTTTCTTTTGATAAAAATCGCAAAATTCAACATCTTTTATGCTTCTGGTGGTCGGATGCAGTTATTCTTTTGAACCCGTACTGGCGGGTCAGAGTTCGCGGAATTGAAAATATCGAGCATGCTCAAACCTATGTTATTGTCGCCAATCATCAGTCCATGGCGGACATTGCCCTTCTTTTTCAGACCAGAATGCAATTCAAGTGGATTGCCAAAAATTCCCTTTTTAGGTTTCCGATTCTGGGCTGGTGTATGACTCTGGCACGGCATGTCAGGCTCAAAAGAGAAAACTTCTCCAGTATCAAGCAAGCACTTAGACAAGCCGAAGGCTGGCTTGACAGCGGAGTTTCGGTGATTTTTTTCCCTGAAGGCACACGCAGCAGGACAGGGGAGATGAACATTTTTCGAAACGGGGCCTTCAAACTGGCCGTCAAAAAGCAGGTGCCAATCCTGCCGATTGCCATTGATGGGACCGCATGTGCTGTGCCCAAAGGAAAATGGCTTTTCAACCCTACCGGAACGATCACAATGACCATTTTGCCAAAGCTTGATCCGAAAAATACCACATATCAAGATGTGGAGAGCATCAAGCTAACGGCCTGGGAAAGAATTAAAAGTTGCCTTGGGCATCACCCACGGCAACTCTGAAAAGAACACAACAAGAACGATTACTCCAGGGGGGAGACGAAACAATGGAGCAGACAACCCGACGCCAGTTTATGAAAGTGGCATCCATGGGGATGTGCGGGCTAGCGGCGGAATTGTGCTGGGGGAGCCTGGCCTTTCCTGGAACATCCCTACCGCTCGGTATGCAAACGGTGCATTTTGCCAATGCTAAGGCTGGCAGTGCTTTTGACCAAGCGGAAGCAGAAACCAGGCGCATCCTCGACGAGATGCAAGTCAAGCTGCAAAGAGAGTTGACCGAAAACCCCGAGCCTCTTTCTAACTCCATACGCATGCAGTTCATCAACATGGCCATGTGGCCCCCCGTCGCACCGATCACTCAGAATTTCCTGACGTTTCTGGGGGACAACGCCACGGTTCCCTGGTGGCTTTCCTTCATCATGCCGTTTGTGGAGTGGATGAGCGAACCGTTTCTCTTCCCGCTGGAAACGGGCGGTACCCCTGAAGAACAGACCCAGGAAGTCGGCAAGATATTCAAACGTATGGCCGAATTGCAGAGACAGGGCTTCACCTCGTCCCTGGACAACGTCGGTGATGCCTCCCTTTCCACTGAAGACGCGTACGCCTACCAAAACTACTACGCCACCCTGATCCGGGCCTTCCTCGAATCCGACGAAGGCGATGAGCTCTACCTTTCGCTCAAGCTTTCCGCGCTCGTGCACAACCTGGACGCCGCCCTTGACAACAACGCGTCAGCCAGGGCAAAGCAGCAGGAAATAGTAACGGCAATCACCGACCTGCTCAAATTGGGGGCGGATGCGCCGGACAGGACAGTTTTCCTGCGAATCGACATGGAGGAATACTGTTACAAGGATATGACCCTGCGTCTGTTCCGCAAAATCGTCGAAGAATACCCTTCCATCGTCGTTGGCGTCAATGGCGACCTCCGCCTGGGCGTGGTCATCCAGGCATATTTGCGCGATTCGGCGTCTGACGTGCTGACACTGGTCGAATGGGCCCGCCCCCTGGGATTGCGGGTGCCGATCCGGCTGGTCAAGGGCGCATACCTGGACCGCGAGCGCACGGTCGCCGCGGAGCAGGGCTCCCCTAGCCCCGTCTGGGACAACAAGCCGTCCACCGACGCCAACTTCGAGGCGTTGAGCTCCTACATGCTTCTCAACCTGGACTTCGTGCTGCCCGCTTTTGCCACTCACAACATTCGCTCACAGGCTCACGCCTTTGCGCTGACGGAGGCTTATGGCCTTCCCAACGACGTTGCCCAAATCCAGATGCTTTACGGTATGGGTGACCCCATAAAGCGAGTTGTCACAGCCATGGGCCGTCCTCTTCGGGAATACATTCCAGCCGGATCGCTAGCACGCGGGCTGAAGTACGCCGGACGGCGGTTCGAAGAGCTGTCGAACAGCGATAACGCCTTGGCGAAAAGCATGCGTGGCGATTTCAGCGGCGTGGACGGCTCCATCCCCACGTTTGTGGGGGAGAAGGACATGCAATACTCCGAGAAAGTACGGATAATTTTTGAGCAGGCCACGGCGCAGAGATGAACGCGAGGGATGTTGCACAGCTCTGACTCAGTTTGCTTTGATATTGGATTACTATATCCATGCCACAAAGACAGGGGATGGGGTAGGCCGGGGCGCAAGCATTTCAGGAAAAAAGCGATCATCAAGTTCGCATCCCCGCATTGAAAACCATTTTTTGTTTTTCGTTACCGCTTATTTCAACTCATCGATGAGGAGAGAAACATCATGCAGAAACCCTTTACACGCCGGTTGAAAATCGGATTGGTTTTTTCTTTTGTCCTGCTCTGGATCGGGACGTGTCTGGCCGCACCAGTCCGGCCGTTGACCGAAAAGGAACGTCAGGAATACGCACTGATCAGTCCATTTGAGTTCAAGAACGATCTGGGCGAAGCGGCCCGGGCAGCGGGCAAACCCGTATACAATGCCGGACGGGGCAATCCCAACTTCATCAATACCCGGGTGCGGCTGGCCTTCAGCATGTTGCACCGTTTCGCCCTGGAGCAGTCCCGCATGGCCCAAAACGCGACGGATCTGGCGTTTCCCAATCGTCAGGCCAGGAATATGGCCACAGCGTTTCAGGCATTTCTGAAAGCCCAAACCGATGGGGAAAGCGCCGCGTTTCTGGGCCGTTGTCTGGACTATTCCCACACGCAACTGGGCATCGCACCGGATAATTTTGTGGCGGGCATGGCCGACGCCATTCTGGGCGATTATTATCCCGTGCCCTCCCGGATGCTGACGGTCCCGGAAAAGGTGGTTGAGAGCTACCTCAAGGAGCTGCACTTTCCCCGCGGGAAAATCCCGACCAGCCGCTTCGACCTGTTTGCCACCGAAGGCGCCACCGCAGCCATGAACTACACCTTTAAAACCCTGAAGGAAAATTTTCTGGTCACCCCCGGGGACAAGATCGCCCTGATTACACCAATTTTTTCTCCCTACATTGAAATCCCGGTTCTTAACGACTTTCAGCTTCAACCCATCTACGTCTCCGCGTCCGAGGCAACCGGCTGGCAGGTTCCCGACACGGAACTCGACAAGCTCAAGGATCCGGAAGTCAAGGCCTTGTTCATGGTCAATCCCATGAATCCGGGGGCGGTGAGCATGAGCCGGGAAAGCGTGGACAAAATCGCCGCGGTGATCCGGACCGCCCGCCCGGACCTCATTGTACTCACGGACACGGTTTACAGCCCGTTTGTGGATGAATTTCACGACGTGATCCAGGCGGTTCCGGAAAACTGTATCGGCGTGTTCTCCTTTTCCAAATATGTGGGGGTGACCGGGTGGCGGCTGGGCGTAATTTTCATCCAGGGGGATAGCATTTTCGACAAAATGATCCGGAAACTGCCGGCAGAAAAAAAGGAACTTCTGCGCCAGCGCTACGTCACTGTGACCACGGACGTGGACGCCGTTCCCTTTATCGACCGTCTGCTCATCGACAGCCGGGACGTGGCCCTGGCCCACACCGGCGGTCTGTCCACCCCGCAACAGGCCATCATGACGCTTTTTTCCCTGTACGAACTCTTGGACACTCAAAAGATCTACAAGAAAGGTGTCCAGGCGTTGCTTCAAAATCGTCTGTCGCTGCTGTACGGGGCGTTAGGCGCGCCTCCGCCTGAAGGACCGACCCAGACCGCCTATTACACCATGATCAACCTGCGGGACCTGGGGGCCCGGCTGCACG
Source organism: uncultured Desulfobacterales bacterium (assembly GCA_964475045.1). GTDB lineage: Bacteria > Desulfobacterota > DSM-4660 > Desulfatiglandales > HGW-15 > JAIPEI01. The sequence continues at coordinate 6,175 of CAYYVD010000111.1, forward strand.
GCCCGGAGTTTGCCGCGTATCTCACGGACACCTTCACGCCCTTCGACCTGCTCATGCATCTGGCCCGGGTTTATCAGACGGTCCTTTTGCCCGGCGTGGGCTTTGCTGGGCCGGACTGGACGGTCCGCGTCTCTCTGGCCAACCTGCCCGATGAGAATTATGCCGTCATCGGCAGAAATCTGATCGCCATGATGCAGGATTTTTACGCATTCCGGCATTCAGCAAAAAGCGAATGACGCGAAACCCGGAAAAAGGACAAATGGAATGAACGAACACGATATCCCGAGATCGGCAGCCGCCCCCCCGCCATCCGATGATGCGACAGGCGAAACTCCGTTTACCCGGCGGCAGTTTATCCGGTATGCCGCGTTTTTGACCGCCGGTGGACTCACCTTCGCGCCGGGCGTCATGGAATGCCTCGCCAAAATCGCAAAAGACCTCCCTGAAACGCTGGTTCCTTTAAATGCGTTGCCGAAACCGGCCATGGGGCATGTGGCCCGCGTTTTAATGGATGAATCGGCATGCGCAGGCTGCGGCATGTGCAGCCTTGTGTGCGCGGCCGTCCACGGCCAGTATATCGGGCTCTCTTTTGCGGGAATATGGCTCAACCGGAAACCGTTTGAATGCCTCTACGATTCCATCACCTGTCAGCAATGCGACGCGCCCGAATGTTTTTACGCCTGCCACGCGAAGGGCGGAGGGGCCATCTTCATCGACGACCGAACCGGGGCCCGGGCCATCGATCCCGCCAAATGCATGGGATGCCTTGAATGCATGGAGGCCTGTGTGTTCTCACCGTCACGGATCACCTTTGATCCAGACCGGAATATCGCCTTCAAATGCGATCTCTGCGCCAAACGGCCCGAAGGTCCGGCGTGCGTGGCGTTTTGCCCGCATCAGGCCCTGGCGTTGACAAAGGAGACGTGAACATGACCAAACCCTATGGCTGGACCGGCATGCTATTGAAAGTGGACCTGTTTGCGGGGAAAATCGAACGTATGGATGACACGCATCTGGTGAAACGGTTCATCGGCGGCAAGGGGCTGAATCACCGGCTGGCCTGGGAGTTCATTCCTGAAAAGGCCGGTCCGTTCGATCCTGAAAACGCGCTCCTCATTTCCGTGGGGCCTTTGACCGGCACCCCGGCCCCGACCTCTGGGCGGACCGAGATCGGCGGTATCGCGGCCCAGAGCCTTCCCTCCATGTGCGCGCATTCGGGGGTGGGCGGCTGGTTCGGGGCCGAACTCAAGTACGCGGGTTACGACGCGATGGTGATCACCGGAAAGGCCGAAAGACCCGTGTATTTGTGGATTGAGGACCATCAGGTGGAAATCCGTGACGCACGGCAATTGTGGGGGCTTGGCTGCTACGACACCCAGCAGCGGCTCAAGGAGATCCACGGCCAGAATGTCAGAGCATTGGTCATCGGGCCGGCCGGGGAACATCGGTCCCGAATTGCCATCCTCCTCACTGACACTGAAAATGCTGCGGGTCAGGGCGGATATGGCGGCGTTGCAGGATCCAAAAACCTGAAGGCCGTCTGTGTCCGGGGAACGGGCTCGGTGCGGGTGGCCCATCCCGATGCGTTGCTCCAAATCCGTCACGAACTGGCGCCATCACCCAGGAAAAGCCCGGTTGAGCGCGGGGACAAGTGGATGTACGACAAGGAAATCGTGAACCATGTCCCCTACCCGCGCAACACCACCTCATGTACCCATGCCTGCGACCGGGCCTGCTGGTTCGAATTCCGGAGCGTTCCCCGGAAGACCCGGCCAGGCCTGCATGCCGGCCGATGGGGCTGCATCGGTCCCTACACCACCGGCTGGCAGCACCCCATGGGCTACAACTGGCCGTTATGGCATCAGGGATTCGAAGGCGGATTCGAGGCCACGGAGATGATCAACCAGTACGGGCTGAACGAGTGGGAGCTTTTGGCCGGCATGGTCCCCTGGCTGGTCATGGGCCATCATGAAGGGGTGCTGACCGACAAGCGTTTCGACATCATCAAGCCCGTCACGCCGGACAAGCCGGAATGGTGGATGACGCTGGTCAAGGCCATCACGTATCGCCAGGGCATCGGCGATCTCTTGGCAGAGGGTATGTCCCGGACCATCTCCGAGCTGGGCACCAGGCAGTACGGGGAGACCATCTATCGCGGCAATCGCAAGATGCCGACCCCCATCAGCCTTCAGGAAGCCTGGGGTTATGCCGGGCACTGGAGCGGCCGGGGCATCCACTCGGTGCGGGAATTTCCCCATTGGCTGCTGGAAGCACTGGTCTGGATGACGGCCACCCGCGACCCGCTCGACGACACCCATATCATGGCCAGAGACGAATGGATGGCGGAATTCAACCAGAACCCTTACGAGGGAACCAAGGGCGCTGAAATCGCCATCTGGAACGAAAATCGCTCCGAACTCAAATCCAGCCTGACCCTTTGCGACTGGTCGTTTCCCATCCCGACTCAATCTGACGCGGAGAGTCGGCTTTTTTCGGCTGTGACCGGTATCGAGATGGACGAAAAGGGACTGGACATGATGGGCGAACGGAACAAGAACATGCAGCGGGCCCTGCTCGTGCGCAACTATGGCCGGGACAGGGCCACGGAAGAGGGCGAGATCACCCCTTGGTTCAAACGTCCCGACGCGACCCGCGGCATTGTCATTTGCGAAAAAAAATTCGCCCGTCTGGTCGATACATACTACGGACTTCGGGGCTGGGATAAAACAACCGGCCGGCCGACTCCCGAAACGCTTGAAAGACTGAAATTGAGCGATATCGCTGCCGATCTGAAGGCCCGGGGAATGCTACCTGGCTGAAAACGGGATTCAAATTCAGTCTGGGGAGGGAGGGAGGAGTTGAGGGCTCCCATTAAATATTTGCTTTTATTGGTTTTTCCTGGCGATGGGCTCTGATTTTCAACCCTAAATGATTGAAGTCCAACCGACGTCCGGTCAGGACCCTCACTTGGGTTTCGGGTCTGTAGTTTCACGAATCGGGGGAAGGTAAGCCATATCAACCCGTTAGCGGCATTTCCAAAAACAGGCGTGTGTCTACAGATTTTGGCTGGTTTCGGAGTCCGATTCGAGCCGATCGAGCAGAGGCGGTGGCTCGATGCCTAAGGATTTCAGTGTGCTGCGAGCCCTGGCCGTGATCTCGTTCCGGCGGTAGAGCTGGTAGGCATTCATGGAAAAATTCGAAATTTGTAGCTCGTCGAGGGCCCCCTTGATCCGGCTCCAGGGCTTTCCGCAACGGTGCTCCGCCACCCGTTCGATGAGCAGCGCCAAGACGCAGACTTTCACATGCGCTTCGATACGTCGAGGGAGCCAGTGGTAGAGAGGGGACACCTTGATCTGGGTCCGCTTCAGGGATCGGAAGCAGCGCTCGATCACCATGAGACCCTTGTAGCCCTCAGCGGCATCCTCGAGGCTCAGGGTATCGTCGTTGGTCTCCAGGACCCACTTGCCGTCGTACTTGGCGGCCTCGCGGATCGCCCCGCGGTCGATCCGGATCTTGTGGCTCTTGGTCACCCGGAGGTAGCGCTTGAAGCGGAGGCTGGCGAGCAGATCGATGGCCCACTGGGCAGTGGCATCCGGTCTGGGATGGCGGCCGAGCTCCTCCTCGAGGAGCCGCACCGTCTCCTCCCGGTGCTTCCTCTGCCGCTCGGCCTCCTTGGGGTTGTAGCAGAGGATGTAGCGCTTCCTCCGCTCCCCGTCCCCGATCACCACCTCCTTGGCGTGGAGGTTGTCCCGGATCACCCTGTAGCGGCCGCGCTTGCCCAGGACCTCGTGCTTGATCTCGTTGATGGAGGCCATGCGGGTGGCCAGCAGGTACTTCCCGCAGGCCCGGGCCAGCTCCTCGCGGTTGTCGCGCGAGTTCATGCCGGCGTCGGCCACGAAGATCGCCCGGCCCAGCTGCCAGCCCCTGAGATCAGCCCGCACCCTCTCCACCGTGCTCACATCGGCGGTGTTGCCCGGCAGGACCCAGCTCTTCACCGGGAAACCTTCCGGGGTGACCGCCAGGGCCACCACCACTTGGGTGGCCCAGAACCCCTCCTTGGCGTGGCCGAACTTACGGATCCCCACCTCGTCTTCGTCCTCCCGGTCCACGGAGAAGGAGGCCGTGGTGGTGTCGTAGAAGATGAGGTCCACCTTGAGGTTGAAGAGATTTGCGGTCTGGAAGAAGACCTCCTTCTCGACCTCCTCGCTATGCTCGAAGAGCAGATCCAGGGCCTCGTACATCTGGGCGAGCTTGAGGTCCCAGCAGGAGGGGAGGTAGGCGGTGGGCAGCCACCGGTCCCACACCCCGAGCTTGCTCTCGGGCTGGCAGAGCCGGTTGGCCACCATGGTGAAGATGGCCCGCTCGTAAGGCACCCGGTAGTTGAGGCGCTTGCAGAGGCCCCGGAGGCAGTCCCCGATGCCGAGTTGCTCCCAGAGAACCTCAATGGCCAAGGTCGGACCGTAGGGGTAGGTGTAGCGCTGCACGAAGGACTCGGGAAAGCCGCCGGCCACGCCAAAAGGCTCGTTCGCATCGAGCCGATCAATGACCTCGACGTTGCAGACCCGGGCGATGGACCGGCACAGCCGGACAAGCTCGTCTCGATCCAGCTGATCGGCCCGCCCGAACTTGTGGATCACGTGGGCGACAGGCTTGCGGGTGACCGGGTCCCGGACGTTGTGGGCGAGCTGATAGTACTCAACCACGGTACCGTCCCGGTTCTTTCTGCTGGTGGTTCGGAGATACATAAGTGCTTACATGCATAGCGTGTATTTCTTTCCCTGTCAATCTAAAACATCAAAGTCGTGTGCCTACAGGTTTTGAAGGCCGGCGATTTGTAAGTGGTTGAAATCACGTGCCTGGGTACGCGATAGTGCATAGATAATGTATAGGCTGTGGACTACAAACCCGAAACGAAAGCCTCAGAAATGCCCCGTTTTGGTACGTACAGCTTATCGTATCATGCACATCCGGAGAGGTCTGGAATCGCAGGTATTCCATATCAATCATGTACCGGCCGGAACCGCAGCGGGAAGCCAATGGAACGTCTCTGGAATTTTGAAAGAATCGGGACAGGATGATCCAACCCATCCCTGAATTGACTTCCCCATATTGAAGCACCCCGTTTCGACCACAAGATCCTGCGGTCAGGTTTTCTTTGACACCCAAAACCGTTTCATCTAAACTCTGCTCTCAAAAAAGCAAATCCTTATCACCTCACCCATCGGCGTACACCCTTTTCTTCTCGAACGGCTCGTTCACATTTTTTTCGTGCTTTTTGCGACGGATGTGTTACCATTCGACCCGCGATGAGAAGAAAGGGCAAAACGCTTCCTCCAATGCTCACCGGGCTCTTGCAAGATCTCGAATTCCTCTGAACTCAGAAGCTTCGCCTGAGGCGCGCTCTCCAGGGTATAGAACAGGGCCGATCTCTCTCCCGGGGGCTCCAGCCGAAGATTCGCGCCCTGCGCAGAAACGGTTGCCTCTAGGCTCTCCAAACGAAATGCGTCCATGGTGCACCTGCCATAAAAAGGCGAGGGAGAAGGTCTAAGGGCCAGTAAGAGCCCCCCGGCGCCTCGCGGCCACCGGCTTCTCCCGCGCGATTTTACGAGATGTACGAATAGAAATGGCACTTTCGGGTGCCCTCCGCCTACTGAATTTTAGACACTCTAAACATATCAGAATGCGGGTTAAAGTCTAGAAGACTTTCGGATCGCCCTTGTCCTCTGAGCAAATAAGAGGTATCCTAAGATTTGCTGAGGTAATGCCTCCTGAAAATCATTTGCAGTTCAAAAGGAAGCGAACCCTAAAGTACCCAATTTCAATGGAATTTCTTATGAAGTTTTATGTGGTTTAGCACTATTTTTATCCTATCTCATCGATTAATCTCCGAGTTACGCTGTAATATTGAATGATAAGAGAACCAATTGATTATAGGAGACATTAATAATGTTTATATCAAACCCGCCAAAGACAGATATAATAATGAGGGCGATTTATAAAGAATCGATGGTCAGTATGGTCAAAGATGATCATCGAATAGCACTTATAAAGTATATTCAAAATGTTTTTGGTATATCTATAGATCATATTCAGTTAAATGTTGACAATAAGCCGTCATCTCAATTCATTAAAATAACAAAAGGGTATGGCCCTTCTCTCTTTTCGTTATCCTTCGGCCTTGAAGAAACATCAGTAACATTATGGGATGTATCCAATATCGAGGAAGCAACTGATCTATTTGGCAAAGCATATAAAATGGTTGAAGAAATACCACTTCAAATGCTCCGAATAAATGTATCTCAACATTTCGCCGCCGACGATGACCCAGAGCCGTTTTTTATTTCACTTAACCCCAAAATACCTGACAAATTTGAGAGTTTGATAGCCAGCCGAGGCGTTTTTTATACCCTTGCAGTTGAAGAGGAAGAACTTGAAATAAACATAACTGTGGTAAAATCCCTCTATTTTGATAATGGTATTTTTGTAGCAAAGGACTATAATTTTAGACCTCAAGATCTAGATATTGACAGAATTTCTAGGGTAATCATGGACTACGATATATTTTTGCTCAATCAACTAGGAATTCAGACGAAATTCGAGGGCAGATAATATGGACAATCGACTTGTAGATTTGACTAAGGAAAGAGAAAGAAGGCGTCCTTTAGACTACGAAGAATCCAGGAAGCCTACTGACTCAACGGGCGTTACATCCCAATCCGACCTTCTAAATAAATTTGAAGAAATAACATCTAATATAACTCATGCCCTCAATAAGTCTCAAACCCAATATGTTAATAAAATTGGCATTATTAGGCTTAATATTTTGCCAAACAAACAAGTAATTCGCCCTATAGAAGCCATAATAGAACAAGATGAAGATGGGTTTATCGCGAGAACCATTGAAATCCCTTTATATGGACATGGACTTGATCCGATGGATGCAGTTCAATCTCTCAAGCATGAAGTTGAATCACTATATGATGATTTAATGGAAGACGATGAATATACTGATTATTGGTTAAAAATAAAAGAATATCTTCAGAACTCAATTTCAAATTAGATAATTATGAAAAACAGCGCTTTCAATTCACTTGAAATTAAGAAATGCTGTGAGAAAAAATTGGAAATCCATTTTAGAGATAGAAAAGAATGCAACGGTTGGTTTATATTAGATGGTAAAAAGGCAGCACGAATTACGATTCCTAAAGGAAGAAAAGAAACCTCACGAAAGACATATAAATCAATGGCAATTCAATTAATGCTTAGCATTCAACAATTTGATGCCCTGCTTGAATGCACTTTAAAGAAATCCGACTATGAAAAGCTCTTGAAAACATAACGTTATCATAATGTGGTATTTAGTGAAATGCCTTGCAGGAATAGCAGGTATCTGGGTTGAGGATTTTATCATATCATTGACGGATTCGCAAAAACCCGCTCACCCGCCGCTTGAAGCGCTATATCTTATTGATATTCCGAGGGCAGATCTCAAGGCTTAGGGCTTTTTACGACTCCATCAACTTTGGCTATTACGTGCGAAATGGGCACACTCTCGTTCTGCGGAAAAGTTTTGAGCCAGGATAACCGACCCGAAAGATAGCGGCTATATTCGATACGCTTGTTCATTAAGCTAAACAAGGCTACCAACAGAATACTCGACAACTGCCCGACTCAAGGCTTACCCTACAAGCCTTGAAAGTGGCTCGAATCCACATCTAACCCGGACTACTCCAAGACCTTGGAATATTTTGAACTATTTGGCGGGTACCACGGC
>CAYYVD010000112.1:0-3778 GCA_964475045.1 uncultured Desulfobacterales bacterium
TCGTGGTGGTCACGGGCAAGGGAGACACCTTCTGCTCGGGCGGCGACATTCGGGAGATGGCCGAGGGCCGGCTGCGCTCATGGGACATGAAGCGGTTCGTGTGGGAAGGCGTCCACCGGATCGCGCTCACCCTGGAGGACCTGGACAAGCCTGTCATTGCGGCGGTCAACGGCGCCGCCATGGGCGCCGGAATGGACATGGCCCTCATGTGCGACCTGCGGGTGTGCTCCGACCGGGCCCGCCTGGCCGAATCCTACATCAACGTGGGACTGGTGCCGGGAGACGGAGGGGCGTACTTTCTTCCGCGCCTGGTGGGAACCGCCCGGGCCCTGGAGCTCATGCTCACCGGAGACGTCCTGACCGCGGAGCAGGCCCTGGCACTGGGCATCGTGAACCGGGTGGCACCCCACGATCGCCTGCTGGAGGAGACCTTTGCGCTGGCCGCGAGGATCGCCTCCAAGCCTCCCCTGGCGGTGCGCATGACCAAGCGTGCGGTGTACCAGGGGCTCACCGAGTCCCTTCGCGCCCATCTGGACGCCATCTCGAGCCAGCTGGCCCTCCTGAGCGAGACCGAGGACCACCTGGAGGCGGCCCATGCCTTCCTGGAGAAACGCAAACCGGTGTTCCGGGGGCGGTGACCCGAGGGACCGAGCGTGGGACGGAGGGATCTACATCGCCTGCGCAGGCGAGGGCGTGGACTCCTGAATCAACCGGCGGCCCCACCCACCTGAGCTCCGTTCGACACATCGTTCCTGCGGCGTTCCTTGGACAGCTCGTGAATGACACACTGCGGGCGAAACTTGCAGTAGTTGCTCGGGTCGGCGCACTCGACCCCGTTGTCCAGGCACTCGTCGCAGTAGCCGAGAAGCATCTTCTGACAGACGACGCGCGCTTCGCGTTCCGGATGGTATCTGCAGTTCAAGGACCGGGTCCTCCTCTCGATCACCTGCCGGTCGACGGGCGCTCACGCACCCAGCGTCCCTTCGCGAGGGCGAATGCCAGCGCGGCGAGCAGATAGAGCATCATCAGGCCGAGGTGGGCGATGTCCACGAACATGGTGACGGCCGGGGAAAAGGTCACGTCGGGCAGGTTCTTGAGCACCCGGACCACACCGGTGGCCACGATGCCCGCCAGGAGCAGGATCCGTGTCCACCCGGCCGCGGTGAGTCGGTACCGCCGGCGAATGGAGAGGACGTACTGGGTGGCCAGGTACCCGAACAGCGCCAGCAGGAGGATCGCCCCCAGGTAGTGCAGGGTGTGGGTCAGGAAGAAGTCGGCGGTCCAGCCCATCCCCGGAATGTCCGCGATGTAGTAGCGTTTGAAGATGGGCATCTGACCGAAGCCGGTGAAGGCCATGCCGGCGAACAGGAGCCCGAAGGACCAACGGATCCACCTTCTTGGAAGCACCGCTTCTTCGGCGTTCATGACCGATTCTCCTTTCCTTGCTTGCCCGAGCTCCGGCCGGACGCCTTGAGGAATCGGGCGGCGGCCGCGGCGATCCCGGCCACCGGCGCGATCACCATGGCCTTGGCCAGGTTGTCCGCGTGGGCCATGGCGTCCTCCACGGGCCGGAGGTGAGGCCGGCCCGGCCCCTTCTCGATCGCCCGGTTGAGCTCCTCGAAGGGGACCGGGGAGACATAGAGGGTGTTGGTGCCGCCGTTCTCGTGCTCTCCGTAGATGGTCCCCCCGATCTCCCGGGCGATCTCGTGGGCCTCCCGCACGATGGCGTCCCGGGGGCCGATCTTCTGAACCTGCTCGGGGCAGAACTCGATGCAGGCCGGAAGCTCACCCTCGGCCACCCGATCGTAGCACCGGTCGCACTTGAACATGACCCCGTTGCCGGCGAAGCGGGGAAGCAGGTCGAGGTAAAGGCCGGTCCCGGTCTGACGCTGGGGGATGTGCCAGGGGCACACCTTCTTGCACTTGCTCCCTCCCAGGCAGATGTCCGGGTGGATGCGGGTGATGCCGTTCTCCAGCTTCCGGGCGGCCCCCCAGGGACACAGGTCGGCGCACGGGGGGTTCTGGCAGTGCATGCAACGCCTGGGAATGGTGAGGGTCCTCTCCTCCCCGTCCACGGTGACCCTGGCCTCCTGAATGAAGAGCCAGTTGTAGGGCGTCAAACGATCCATGACGTACCGGCGGTCGCTCCAGTCGGACACCTTGACCCGGGACGGGATCATTTTGGGAAAAGGCTTCTCGGGTTCCGGAAACTTGTGCTCGTTGGTCCAGTTGCAGGCCTCCACACAGGCACCGCAACCGATGCACTTGCGAATGTCGATCAGGGTGGCCAGCTCCTTGCTCGAGGCCCCCTTCACGGCCTGCGGAAGGGGAAGTCGCGACGCGGTGAGGGCCCCGGCCGCGGCCAGACCCGTCTTGAGAAAGCGTCTTCGTGTGATGTCTGAAGGCATGATCTTCTCCGCTTCAGGTTGGACATATCCAACAAGAGTCGTATGCGCGGGAAAGGTTTCAGCAGTCTCGGCAGGGGAAGGAGCGGGTGGTCAGGAGCGCGGAGGGCTCTCCCGGGCCATGCAGTCGCGCAAGGCCTCTCGCAGACGGCGCTTGACGTCGTTCGGGACCGACTCGCGCGGGCATCGCCTCATCACCTCCAGGGTCTTTTTCAGGGACTCCACGCACGCCCGGCACTCGGGACAGCACTCCAGGTGGGCGCGGATTTCCTCGCTGGTGGCCTGGTCCAGCTCACCGTCCAGGAACTCCGAGATGTGCTCGGCGTACTTCCTGCAGGCTTCATGCATGGGGGACGTCCTTTCGATAACGTTCCGAGATGTGTTCTCTCAAGAAGAGGCGGGCCCGGTGGAGCCTCGTCTTGACCGCCTGGGGCGTGATGTCCATGATCTCGGCGGTTTCCTCCGTGCTGAACCCCTCCATGTCCCGCAGGTTGAACACCATGCGGTACATGGGGGGAAGGGCGTGCACCGCGTCCTCGATCACGCCCTTGAGCTCGCTTCGAAGCAGGTTTTTCGACGGATCCTCGCTCCAGTCCGGGATGTCGAACCGTCCCGCCGCACCCTCGCCGGGCACCAGGTTTTCCAGGCTGAGCTCGTAATCGGGTTCACACTTCTTCTTTCTGCGCTTTCGAAAGCAGGCATTCGCAGCGATTTTGTAGAGCCAGTTCTTGAGGCGGGTCTCCTCTCGAAAGTCCTTCAAATAGCGAAAGGCGCTGAGCAGGGTGTCCTGAATGATGTCCTCGGCGTCTTCGCGCTGACCGCACATGCGCAGCCCGAAATTGTACAGACCGTCCTCGTAGCGGTTGACGATCTCCTCCATGGCCCCGGGAGATCCCTGCTTGAATCGCTCGATGAGGTCGTGCTCCTCATCCGTGGTTGCCCGGTGACGCACCATATTAGATCCAATCATTGGGTTCGGGTTTCAGGAAAAGCCGCCGGCTTCTCATGCGGGCGGCCCGGCAGGCTCCTTGGGCTCGAAGGGAATCGTGAACTCGTACACACCGGAGTCCATGACCGCCTTGACGGGGTACGGGGATTTCTCCAGGACCTTGAGCATGGACTTGTTGGAGGCCAGCACGTCGGCGGTGAACCCCGGAATCCCCCGTTCCCGGGCGATCTTGATGAGCGAGAGAAAGAGGAAGGTGGCGATGCCCTTCCCCTTGTACGCTTCGTCCACCACAAAGGCGATGTCGGCGTACGGGGTGTCCCCGGGGAGCACGTACCGTCCTTCCGCCACGATGCGCCCCTCCCCCGGCTCCCCCACGAGGCCCACCATGGACATGGTGTTCCGGTAGTCCACGTTGACGTACTCC
>CAYYVD010000112.1:3788-13806 GCA_964475045.1 uncultured Desulfobacterales bacterium
CTGCATCTTCTTGTGGGGCATGGTTTTCACCGGGGAAAAGTAGCGGTAGTAGACGGACTCGTCCGAGAACCGGTAGAAGAGCCGGCGCATCTCGTCCACGTCCGAGGGCCGGATGGGCCGGAAGCGGACCTCCAGGCCGTCCTTGAAGGTCTCCGTGCAGGTGAGCTCCTCGGGGTAGTGGCGGCTCAGCTCCGCGTGGTACACCTGATCCGCGAAGAGGATGTGCTCCTCCTTGGCCCGGCGCACCAGCTCGGCCCGATCATCGGGGTGGGCGATGTCGATCAGGGCCAGGGCCCGCTCGCGGACGGTCCGCCCGGTCAGCGATGCGATGCCGTACTCGGTGACCACGATGTCCAGGGACTCCCGGGCCGAGAACTGGTTGGGGTAGTCGGTTACCGAAAGAACGATGCTGGACTCCCCCCGTGCATTCCGGCTGGGAAGCCCGAGCAGGGTGCGCCCCCCCGGGGACAGGGCCGCCCCTTTGAAGAGCTCCTGGGCCTCGCCGGGCCCGGTTCCCACGTTGCCCTTGCCGTGGGGGAGGGCCACCCCCCCGGTGAGGTCGATCTTTCGGGCGGGGAGCACCACCATGAATCGGTCGTTTCTTCCCATGCGCAAAGGGTCGGCGACCACGTCGATGCCCTGGAACTCCACGAGGGGGTTTCCGTCCAGCCAGGACATGAGCTCCGTGGTGCCGAGCGCGTAAGATGCCAGGGACTTCCCCTTGAAGTTGCGCTTCATCCGGTTGGTGACGGCGCCGCTTCGGACGAGCTCCATGAGAGGGTCGGTGAAGAAGGGCGAGTGGATGCCCAGGTTCCGCTTTCGGGACAGGTGCCGGGCCAGAGCGTCGAAGATGGGTCCCACGGAAAAGGCGATGCAGCTCCCGTCCTGGATGAGGGAGGCCGCGTACCGCCCGATCTTGTCGTGCGCCTCGTCCACAGTCCACCGGGGAAAGGTGATGGGAGGCTCGGAGCTCTCCACCAGGAGATGGAACTCGTTCTCGTGGACAAAGGTGTCCCCCATGGTCCGCGGGGTGGTGGGATTGACCTCCCCCACCACCAGGGAGGCCTGGTTCATGGCCTGCCGGGCCACGTCCACGGCCGGTCCCAGGCTCGCATACCCGGAGTCGTCGAAGGGCGTGATCTGGACGAACGCCACGTCGATGTGGATGGTGCCCGAGTCCATGAGCAGGGGGACCCGGGAGAACGGGCAGGGGATGAGGTCCACGCGGCCTTCCCGGACGGCCTCGCTGGCGATCCAGCCGGAGAAGAAGGTCTTCAGGCGGAACTTCTCCGTGTACCGGGAGGCGACGGAGATGGTCTCCCCCAGGCTCACGAGCTGAATGAGCTCCAGGTCGCGGAGGTTGGACGCCTCGGAGGCGGTCAGGGCCTGGATCAGGGTTCTCGGCTCCGCCACCCCGGTGCCCAGAAAGATGCTCATGCCCGGCCGGATCCTGGACAGGACCTTGTCATGGTTGGTGATCTTGTCTTTCCACGTGGGTTCTGCCGGCATGCGGCGCTCCTTCCCGGTGTCGGAAGCCCCTGTATCAGGAGAGGCGGTAACCGTCGGTTGCGGGGACTCCGTCCACGTAGACGCGGCCCTCCTCATCCAGGGCGAACCGCCCCCGGGCGATCATCTCCACGGTGAGCGGAAAGACCTTCCAGTCGCCGGTCTCTTTGAGGCGCTCCTGGTGTGCGTCCGCCACCCGTAGGAGGCGCTCGGGGTCGGCCTCGAGCGGCTCGAGATCATCGGGGAGCTCCACGGGGACCGGGTCGGAGACGACGAGCAGAGGACCCGTGTCCACGCCCTGGTCCGTCCACAAGGTGGAGGCGCGGAGCTCGGACTCCCCGGCTGCGATGGCGTCGAGCACCGCGTGATCACCCACGTACTTGCGGGTTCCGTCTGGGTGCCGGATGGAGAGGTCTGCAGGGTGGACGTTGACGCACCCCTGGAGCGTGGTGTAACTCATGTAGCCGCCCAGGGCCACGACGTCGATATCAAAGGCCTGGGTCAGGATCGAGGGAACGCGGTCGAACCGCCTGCGGGCCTCGAGCCCCTCGGGGGTGGTGGCGCTGCGACGGAGCCCCCGAAGGCGGTGAAAGGCCCGAATGTCATAGCTGGCATAGGGCAGGCCGTGCTCCAGGGCGATGCTTTCCCCCCTCGAGGCCCCGTCCGAGCGGTCGGAGAAGATGAAGACCACCTCGAAGGGGGATTTCCCCTCCTCGGTTCGAAGGTCGCTCTCCCGCTCGAGGAGCTTGACGACGTTGGTGCCGGAACCGGACATGAAGGCCGCCACCCGCATGGGGCGGCCGGCCCGGGTCGGATCGAACAAGGGGATCGGTCCCATGACGGCCTCCCGGTTGTCTGCTTTGCCCGTCGACTCCACTCGGGAACGGACCTTCGAGATCGACGGCTTCGAGTCGCTCGACGAACACGATAACTCAAACACCGCAAAAAAACAAAGCGGGAACACGGAGGATGAGAATGATCGTAAGGAACCCGAACGATTCCGAGGTGCTCGAGACCACGTATCAGGCCCACGGCGGCGCCGTGGCCCGCATGATTCTGGACCAGCGCACCCTGAGGGAGCTGGGATTCCTCGCCATGGCCACCCTGGAGCCCGGCAAGCGGATCGAGCCCCATGTGGACCCCATGGAGGAGATCTACTTCGTGCTGAGCGGAACGGGGGTCATGGGTGTGAATGGAGAGGAGCGGGAGGTGGGGCCGGGGGACGCGACCTGGATCCCCACCGGCTCGTCCCACCAGCTCACGGCCACAGGCGACACTCCCTGTGTGATTCTGGTGGTGGCCTCGGGTTTGTTCTAACCCGGGGCAGGACGCGACGAGCTCGCGCACCTTGACAAATCCGTCTGCCGCTATCTATACAGACGGCAGGACCCCGCTGGAAAGGATCGTCCATGGATTTGAGCCCTCGATGCCGTGACAAGGTGATTCACCTCATGAACAAGGGGGTGGAGATCCCCAATCCGATGTCCATCGACGTGGGCCACGAGGTGGACCCGGATCGAATCTCCGGGGACGGCGTGCGCATCGAAGCAGGTTGTCGCATTTTCGGAGCCGAGACCGCCATCGGGCCCGGGGTGAGGCTCGGAGCGGAAGGTCCGGCGACCGTGGAGAACTGCCAGCTCGGCGAGGGCGCGGAGCTCCAGGGCGGCTACGCCCGGGGGGCCACCTTTCTCGCAGGCGCCTCCATGGGGCTCGGCGCCCACGTCCGGGAGGGGTGCCTTCTGGAGGAGCAGGCGAGCGGGGCCCACTGCGTGGGGCTCAAGCAGACCATCCTGTTTCCTTTCGTCACCCTGGGGAGCCTCATCAACTTCTGTGACTGCCTCATGGCCGGAGGTACGAGCCGGATGAACCACAGCGAGGTGGGAAGCGCCTACATCCACTTCAACTTCACCCCGGACGGGGAAAAGGTCACCCCGTCTCTCATCGGGGACGTACCCCGAGGCGTGATGCTCGCCCAGCGGCCGATCTTTCTGGGAGGGCAGGGAGGCATGGTCGGCCCACTGCGGGTGGCCTACGGGAGCGTGATTGCGGCGGGGACCATCCTTCGACGCGACGTGGAGGCGCCGAACAAGCTCGTAGTCGGCGCCCCGCCCAAAGGGGGGATGCTCGACTTCGTGCCCCGGGTCTATGCCGGGGCCGGAAAGGTCGTGGAGAAGAACCTTCGCTACCTGGCTCACCTGTCCGCGCTGGAGCAGTGGTACGAGCACGTGCGCGGCCCCTTTTTCAGCCGCCTGGAGCTCGGCGACCTTGTCTATGCCGGAGCGAGGAAGCGGCTCGTGGAGGCCAAGGTCGAACGGATCAAGCGGCTTCGCGCCATGACGCGGAGCATGAAGGAGGCCATGGCGGAAGGGGGCCGCGAGGCGGGCCGGGTCGCGATGGGCAAGCGGGAGCTCCTGGAACGATTCGACGAGATGGCCGGACTCTTCGAGGCAGAGGCGGCCTCCGTCGGGGAGCGGGACCGCGATCGGCTCCTGGGTCCCCTGCAGGGCGCCGGTTCCCGGTACCTGGAGGCGGTTCAGGGCTTGTCCCCGCAGGAGGCCGAGGCGGGGACCCGCTGGCTTCAGGGCATCGTGGACGACCTCTGCGAGCGCGCGTCGGCTCTGGTGCCGGCGCTCAGGATCTTCAGGAGACCGCCGGCCTGACGGGTGCGGGAAACGACATGGGACGACTGTTCGGAACCGACGGCATTCGAGGGGAGGCCAACCGGCCGCCCATGGACGGACCCACCGGGTATGCCCTGGGCCGGTCCCTGGTTCGGGTCCTGGGCCGGCCGGGGACCCGGTTCCGCCTGGTCCTCGGCAAGGACACGCGGATCTCCGGGGACCTGCTGGAGAGCGCCGTGGCCGCGGGAGCGGCCTCGGCAGGGGGGGACGTGCTGAGGGCCGGGGTGCTGCCCACGCCCGGGGTCGCCTTTCTCACCCGGCGGGCGGGGGCCCGTGCCGGGGTCATGATCTCCGCGTCCCACAACCCCTTCCAGGACAACGGCTTCAAGGTGTTCTCCGCCGAAGGGACCAAGCTTTCCGACGAGGAGGAGGCGGCCCTGGAGGCTGCGATGCTCCAGGACCCCGACCCGGGCGAGGCGGTGCGACCCGAAGACCTCGGCCGGATCTCCCTTCTGGAGGACGGATCCAGGGACTACACGGCGTTTCTCCGGGAGACCCTGCCGGCCGGGGCGAACCTCCGGGGACTGCGCGTCGTGCTGGACACGGCCAACGGCGCGGCATCCGCAACGGCCCCGGCCGTCTTTCGAGGGCTCGGGGCGGAGGTGGAGGTAATCCACGACCGGCCCGACGGGACCAACATCAACGCCGCATGCGGGTCGGAGGACACGGCGGACCTGGAGGCGCGGGTGCGTGAGACCGGTGCGCACGCGGGCCTGGCCTTTGACGGGGACTCGGATCGTCTCATCGCGGTGGACGAGATGGGCGCGCGTCTCACCGGAGACCAGGTGCTCATGATCCTGGCCCGCGACCTTCACGCCAAGGGGCGGTTGTCCGGGGGACTGCTGGTGACCACCGTCATGAGCAATCTGGGGCTCGTCGAGGCCTGCCGCGGCCTGGGTATCCGCCATCACGCCTCCAGGGTGGGGGACCGGTTCGTGCTGCAGGACATGCAGCGCCTGGGGGCCGTTCTCGGGGGTGAGGACTCGGGGCACATGATCTTTCTGGAGCACCACACCACGGGCGACGGCGTTCTGAGCGGGATCCAGCTCCTGGCCTGCATGGCCGGGCAGGGGGTCGCCCTCTCGAAGCTGGCCGGGGTCATGGACGTCTTTCCCCAGGAGCTCGTCAACGTGCCCGTGACCCGCAAGCCCGACCTGACCGAGGTCCCCGAGGTGAGCGCGGCCGTTCGGGAGGCGGAGGCCGGGCTCGGGGAGCGCGGCCGCGTCCTGGTCCGCTACTCGGGTACCCAGAAGCTCTGCCGCGTCATGGTGGAAGGCCCCACTCCGGAGGACGCTCGAAGGGCGTGCGACCATGTCGCCCTGGCCGTGAAAGACGCCCTGGGGGGCGAAGAGGAGGATGGGGCGGACCCTTTGCCTTCTTGAAGCCCGAGGCCTTTTGCCTTGACCCTTCCGAACGCTTTCCCTATAGTAACGCCTTGATCCACGGACCTCACCGAACCGAGCGCCCTGCGTCCACAAAGCGGGTCGGACGCGAAGGCCCTCGTTCGAGGGAGACGGATGTAACCGGAAACGGCAGTCCATGCCGGAGGGGCGGCCGCAAGACCTCGAGCCGCACCGTAGAGCGGGGAGGATGTGATGGGAAAAGTAGGAATCATCGGGGTAGGGCAAAGCGCCTTCGTCCGCGGCTATCCCGGCTCCATTCGGGAGCTGGCCTTCGAGGGGTTCCGGGATGCCATGCGCGACGCAGGAGCCACCACCAAGGACATCGGGGCGTCTGTGATCTGCTCGGCCCCCGAGTATGACAAACAACGATCCCCGGCCGGCGTGTTCGCCGAGTATTTGGGACTCACACCCCAGCCCACCTTCTACGTGGAGACCTTGTGCTCGTCGAGCAGCACCGGGCTGAAGCTCGCCTACAGCCTGATCGAGTCCGGTCTCCACGACTCGGTGGCCGTGATCGGGTTCCAAAAGATGAGCGAGATCAGCTCGGCCGAGAGCCAGGAGCGGATGGGCCGGGGCGCGGACATTCAATGGGAGAGCCCGTTCGGGACCATGATGCCCGCCTACTACGCCATGTACGCCCGAAACCACATGGCCACCTACGGGACCACTCCCGAGGATCTGTCGCTGATTCGGGTGAAGTCGTCCACCTATGGCCAGATCAACGACAAGGCCGTCTACCGCAAGCCCGTCACCATGGAGATGTTCTCCGATCCGGAGAGCCCCATGTCCGGGCCGGTGGCAAGCCCCCTGCGCGTGGGCGACTGCTGCGCCAATGCGGATGGGAGCTCCTGCATCATCGTGGCCAACGAGGAGAAGGCCAAGGCACTGAGCGACAAGCCGATCTGGATCCTCGGGACCGGCGCCGCCTCGGCGGCCGTGAACCTGGCCGGAAGGGACCTGTTCAACGGCTTGAACGTGGGCATCGAGGCCGGACGTCAGGCCTACGAGATGGCCGGGGTGGGTCCCAAGGACATCGACGTGGCCGAGGTGCACGACTGCTTCACCATTGCGGAGATGATGGCGTACGAGAACCTGG
Organism: uncultured Desulfobacterales bacterium; assembly: GCA_964475045.1. Classification (GTDB taxonomy): domain Bacteria; phylum Desulfobacterota; class DSM-4660; order Desulfatiglandales; family HGW-15; genus JAIPEI01. Next base: position 10,475 of record CAYYVD010000112.1, read on the forward strand.
GCTTTGCCAAGCCGGGCGAGGGCAGGGACCTGATCCGCGGCAAGGAGACCTACAAAGAGGGTAGCATCCCGGTCAATGTGGACGGCGGGCTCCTCAGCAAGGGACACCCCATCGGCGCCACCGGCGGCTCCCAGATCCGCACCATCGTGCTCCAACTTCGCGAAGAGGCCGGCGAGATGCAGGTCAAGGATCCGGAGATCGGCCTGGTGCACAACATCGGCGGTGTGGGCCTGTACGGAAACGTGACCATCCTCGGGAGGTAACCCATGGGCAAGAAAAAAGAGATCGACGCTCGTTTCAGCAAGTTCGGAACGGTCCCCTTCACCGCCACCACCAAGGTGAACGACTTCATCGACCACCTCCAGGAGGGCAAGGTCACGGGGACTCGGTGCAAGGATTGCGGTATGATGTTCTTCCCGCCCCGGGCGGACTGCTACCGGTGTCTGACCAGCAACATGGAGTGGTTCGAGGTGAGCGGCAAGGGCAAGCTGGTGAGTTACAGCAAGCTCGAGTACGCCCCCCAGGGCTTCGGAGAGGATTTGCCTTACGCCATTGCACTGCTGGATTACGGAGACTACAAGGTGTTCGGCCGCATTGCGGACAACCTGTCGAAGGAGGACATCGAGGTGGGCATGGAGATGGAAACCGTGGCCAACGAGCTGCCCAACGGCCAGCTCAACTATGTCTTCCGAAAACCCGCCTGATCGTCCGCCGCCCCCCCGTTATTTCGGGGGGGCGGCCTTTCGTCCTCGTGCTTCGAAGGCCCCGTCCCACCGACCCATGACACCCCCCTCCCATCATCCCCCGGACTGGATCGAGATCGTCGTCCGCTCGGACCCCGACACCCATGAAACGGTGAGCGACTTCCTGGTGGAGGGACTGGGGTGCGAAGGCGTGCTGTTCGATGCGTCCGGAAAGGCGCTCAAGGCATACGTCCCGGGAGGGACGGCCGTCGACCCGCTCCGCTCCCGCATCGAGTCCTTTCTGTCCGCCCTGGCCGCCGGCTTTCCCCACCGGGGGAAACCCTCGTACCGGTTGAGCCGCATTCAGGATCAGGACTGGGGTACGGCCTGGCGGAAGCATTTCCGGCCGGAGCAGGTCACCCCCGGCCTGCTGGTGCTGCCGGCCTGGGAGAGCCCGCCTCGGGATCTGAGGGGCCGGCTGCTTCGCATGGACCCCGGTCCTGCCTTCGGCACGGGAAATCACCCCACCACCCGCATGTGCCTGCAGGCCCTGGAGGACCTCTCGCCGGACGGGGGCTGGAGCCTTCTGGACGTGGGGACCGGAAGCGGCATCCTGGCCATGTACGGGGCGCTGCTGGGGGCGGCGCCGGTGGAGGCCGTGGACGTGGATGAGGAGGCCCTGCGCTGGGCTGCGTGGAACCTGGAGCTCAACGGCCTCACCCGGGCCGTCCGGCTCTCAGGGACCCCGCTCCAGGGGTGGGAGAGGACGTTCTTCGTGGTCACGGCCAACCTGGAGCTGAAGACGATCCAGGGGCTCATCCCGGGGTTCTCGAGGGTGGTGGCCGCCGGCGGCACCCTGGTCCTCTCCGGGTTGCTCCGGACCCAGGTCCCCCGAGTGACGCCCGACCTGGCCCGCAGCGGGTTCCGCTTGGTCCGGGAGATGAGGGCGGAGGAATGGTCCTGCGTCCTGGCGGACAGACCCGCCCGAAACTCGCGGTCCCCGAAACTCGGTCCCGAAACTCCCCCCTGTGCGTCTGAAGAAAGGACATCCCGATGCGGCGGTTCATGGTGGAACACATTGGCCCGGAGGAAGGCTCGGTCCGGGTGAGCGGTCCCGAGGCCCGGCACATGACCCGCGTGCTCCGCATGGGCCGGGGAGACCGGGTGGTGCTCATGGACGAGACCGGAGCCCGCTGGCAGGCGGTGATCCAGTCGGTGGGGAAGGACGAGGCCTGGCTGCTCCTGGAGCGGAGTCTGCCTGCCCCGGAGCCGTCCCCCCTGGAGATCACGGTGTGTCCCGCCCTCCTCAAGTCCCGGCCCATGGACCTTTTGATTCAAAAGGCCTCGGAGCTGGGCGCGGCCCGAATACAACCCATGGTGTCGCAGCGATCCACGGTTCAGCTGGAGGGCCGACGGCTCTCGAGCCGCCTGCGCCACTGGAAGGAGATCGCCAAGAGCGCCGCCAAGCAGGCGGACCGGCCGACGCCGGCGCGGGTGGACGCCCCGGTTTCGTTGCGGGAGCTCGTGCTCGAATGGAGCGGCCGTCCTGCGGCCAGGGTCCTGCTCTGGGAGTCGGAGGAGGCCTGCGACCTGAAGGGCTTTCTGCGGGACCGCCCCGCGCCGGCCGTGGCCGTGGCCGTGGTCGGCCCGGAGGGCGGGTTTCATGCCGAGGAGGTCGAGAGGGCTTCGCGTGCGGGGTTCCAGCCGGTCTCCCTGGGAAGGCGGGTGCTTCGGGCCGAGACCGCGGCCATCACCGTCACGGGACTGCTGCAGTACGAGTGGGGGGATCTGAGCGTTTGAAGGCAGCAGGTTTCAGGTCACAGGTCGCAGGCCGCAAGTTTCAGGCAAAGGGGAAAAGAGGGTTGCCCGTGTCAACCGGTAACCGGCAGCCGGTTCCCTCTCCCTTGTAACCTGTCCCTTGCCACTTGCCACCTCCAACCGCCTTACAGCGCCTCCACCAGGATCTCGGAGAGCTCCCGGACCGGGAGGTCCTTCTCCGTGGCCGGGTCCTCCAGGGTCATGACGCAGAACGGGCAGCTCGTGGTGAGCACCTCCGCGCCCCGGTCCACGGCCTCCTGGACGCGTTGCTCGCTGTTTCGGGGATAGGTGATCTCGGCCTCGAAGAACATCCTCCCTCCGCCGCCCTCGCAGCAGAGGGAGTTCTCCCGGGCATAGGAGAACTCGGCGAGCTCCACCCCCTCCACGGACTCGAGAAGGGACCTCGGTGCGTCGTACACCTTGTTCTGCTTTCCGAGAAAGCACGGATCGTGGTAAATCACCTTCTTGTTGTACGGGGTCTTGAACTCGAGATCTCCCTTCTCCACCATCTCCGCCAGCACCTCGGTGTAGTGCCGCACGGGGATGCCGAGGTCGCCGTACTCGTTCTTCAGGACGTTCATGCAGTGGGGGGACAGGGCGATGATCTCCTGTACGCCGTGCTTCTGAAAGGTGCCCGCGTTTTCCTCCTGGAGATCCTCGAAGAGCCCCTCCTCGCCCATCCTTCGAATCTCGTTACCGCAGCACGACTCCTCGGGCCCCAGGATGCCGAACTCCAGACCTCCCTCATGGAACAGCCTCGCCACGTTGATGGGAATGACCATGCATCGGGGATCGTAGGCCTGAATGCAGCAGGTGAAGAGCAGGCGCTTG
>CAYYVD010000113.1:0-13798 GCA_964475045.1 uncultured Desulfobacterales bacterium
CTCGCGGCCATGTGCTCCCACGTCCCCAACAAGGGCGAGCAGATGGTGAGATACTCCTTCAAGGAAGGAGTGGGCTGAATGATTCAGAAGGTCTACGAGGTGGATCCCTTGAACTGCCCCAAGTGCAACGGGGCCATGCGCATTCCGGCCTTTATCGAGGAGCAGGAGGTGATCCGGAAGATCCTACACCATCTGGGGCTCTGGAAACGGACGCCAAGGGCTCCACCCCCTCCACCGCCCCCGGACATTGCCTTGGATACCAGCCTGTCCCAGGTCCATGACAACACGGGAAGACGACCTCAACCAGGACCCGGGGTTCCCCCTCGACTGGTGTGCATAGCCGGGAGATGCCTCTTTCCCTGGCAGGGGTTCGCGCGTCCAAAAAGGCCTCCGATGCCCTCCCTCACTCCCGCAAACGGTTAGCCGGCCTTCCATCTCAACCTGCCAGGCACGCTTTCGTTATGGGACGTTTCCTTGCCCACAATATGTTGTTGTCACTTTCTCATTGACACACCATCACGTTTTCGTCTACTTTGCTCCTCAAAAAGCAACGTCCTATCATGTGGGGAAGAATATGAAGGCCTTCATGAAAGCGCTGGACCAAGTGTCAAGTGAGCCTTGGCTGGCATGGACGGCCATCGGTATCAACGAATTATTCATGCCGGGCGCCCGGGTGGAGATACGTGTTATTGCACAACTCCGTTAGAAGGAACCTGATTCTCCTGCCCTCATGTTCTTATTTCTTCGAGGGTCATAGATTGGAGTTTGCCGGAATCCAGCCACAATCTAAAACAGGAAACTGTGCCTGGTTCAGCACCGAATGGCGTTAGTGCCTCTCGATAATGCTCCTCGCTGAGCGGCACTATCCCGGCAGCCATGGCCCTCATGGGCATAACATAGGCTGAACTGCCGATTGCAAGCACTCTGCCGCCGTTGGGAAAGCGGCTGGCCAGGTTTTGTAGGAAGGCAATGGTTATCGGTAAATATTCGTGAATCATACTGGTATTGGATCCCTTGGGATAAAGAAATCCCTCTCTTAAATTGTCCCTGGGATCGATCCGGGTGTCACAAATCCATCTTTTAAATGTAATATGATTTCTGATGTATTGCATGGTCTCTCTCATACGAGTCAGTGCACCACGTACCACTAAGTCGAATGCCATGCCTGCCAAAAGTGTTTTCCCGACATATGATGCTTGACCACGACCCTCATCTGATAAGGGCGCATCACCACTTTCAAGAAGCTCGGAGTCTGCGTCATCCGTGTTACCGTGCCTGATGAAAACCAGGTCAATGTATTTTTCTCCCTTTTCAATCATGTTGCCTTCTCTCATTATTGGGTGAGGGGACTAAAACTTTGATTTTCGTAAAGAGGAATATAGCGGGAGTAGCCCTGAGGGTCAAGGCAATCCGACCAATCTGCCTCAGGCTGGATTGTCGCTGAAGCTCAAGCGTAATGGGAGGGCATTTTTATGATCCTCTTTACCGCAGAGATCTTGAAATAAGGCCGAAAAACGTCTTGACTCAAAGATTGAAATCGTAGAAGTTGAGAGCATATTAGCGTTTTTGCTGTTATTTTACCTAGATTGTGAATGAATGGTCAGATTTTATTATGCTGATTAAAACGGATATTTTGATTATTGGGGGGGGCGTGACAGGTGCCTCCATCGCCCGAGAGCTGTCGAAATACCACCTGGATGTGGTTCTCGTTGAAAAAGAGGCCGACGTGGGCTGGGGACAAAGCAAGGCGAGCTATGCCATGTGCCATCCCGGTGCCAGATGGACACCCGGCACATTAGCTCAGGAAATGATTGCCGAGGCCAATGGAGTTATGAATCAGTTCGTTAAAGACCTCGACGTTGAGTTCAGGAGAACCGGAGAACTGGTTCTGGCATTTAACAACGATGAGATAAATTTCCTGAATATATTAAAAAAACAGGGCGAATATATCAACGTCCCGGATCTTGCAATTATCAGCGGTGATGATGCAAGGCGCCTGGAGCCTCATGTAAACCCTAAGGCAATTGCAGCCCTTCACATGCCGACTGCCGGTCTCTTTAATCCTTTCGACGTTGTTCATGCCCTCTTTGAAAATGCACGGGAGAACGGTGTCCGGATGATGCTGAACACAGAGGTCGTTGGGATCGTCACTGAAAACGGACAGTTCATTGTGGATACCGATCAGGGTGAGATTCAGGCATCCTATGTCGTGAATGCCTCAGGTCTATATGCACAAAAGGTCGCTCAAATGTTAGGGTACGACGATTTTGAGATCTCCTATGTTACGAAAAGCACCTGCCTGATTCTGGACAATTCATTGGGCCGTATGGTCAGCCATATCATAACCGGCTTTCCAGATTTGAAAAAATATACCAGTATTAAACTGGTGATGCCCACTTATGGTGGAAATATTTTGCTATACACCTCTATCCCCGTACCGGCATATGGGATTGATGACCGTAACGTTCATAAAGACACTTTCGAACGTATTATCGCCAGCGCAAGGTCTCTATTGCCGGGTGTGGAATATGAGAGATTCATTATCGGCTCTTACTCTGGTATAGGAGCAAGAGTAAATAGAAATGACTTCATCATCGAGGCTTCCGGAAAGAACGAAAAATTTATCAACGTTGCCCTGCCTGCTCCGGCGATCACCTGTTCACCTGTTATTGGAAGACGGGTGGCCGAGACATTGAGGAATTCCGGGACGTCCCTCAGAAAGAAGTCCGATTTCAATCCCCGCAGAAGAAAGGGTCTCTGTGTCCGTAACGCTTCATTAGGTCAGGTCAAAGCACTTGCGGAAAAAGATCGGCGTTACGGCCGGATCGTTTGTCGTTGTGAAAAGGTGACCGAAGGAGAGATCTGCGACGCCATCAAGCGGGGTGCCACAACTCTGGATGGTGTCAAGTTCCGCACAAGGGCAGGAATGGGAAGGTGCCAGGGGAATTTTTGTGGTGTGAAAGTGACAGAAATTTTGGCCAGGGAGTTGAACCATCCTCTGGAAAGCATAACAAAGAAGGGACCGGGATCAAATATTCTGATACCCGACAATAATGAATTCCAATAGAATGAAGCGCTCTGAATATGTAGATGTGGCCGTTATCGGAGGAGGGCCTGCCGGAATATCGGCCTGCCTTGAGCTTTCCAAATTCCCGGGCCTGAAGATCGGACTTTTCGAAGGTGAACCGGATCTGGGAGGCATCCCGCGTACCTGCCATTTTTTCTTCGGGATGAGAGATCGAGGGCACCTTCAAACGGGTCCTGCCTATGCCCGGAAACTGGCCCGCTTGATTCGTAAGGCAGGCGTTGAGATCTATACCGGGGCCAGGGTCCTTGAGATCTCTCCCGGTGATTCCGGAACACCCCATTCAATACAGGTCCTGTCTTCCTCCGGCTTGAAGGCGTATCAGTGCGGATTCCTTATCTTAGCCATGGGTTGTTTCGAAGGTACGCGCTCCGCGAGACAGATCCCCGGTGCTCGGCCTGCCGGTGTGTTTACGACTGGACAGCTTCAACAACTGGTCAACCAGAGACAACTGAAACCGGGTCGCAGGGCCCTGATTGTGGGGAGTGAGCATGTGGCCCTTTCCAGTGTGCTAACACTCAAGCGGTCTGGTACCGCCATTGTCGGGTTGGTGGAAAAGGATGCCCAACTCCAGACCTGTTTTCACCTGGCGAGAGCAATGAGTCGAATTCTTGATTTTCCAATTTACAGAGAAACCTCAATTCTGTGCATTCAGGGAGCCAACCGAGTGGAGGCCGTCAATCTTATTAGCGGGAAAGAGAAAGAGCCGTGGAGGATTGGATGCGATACCGTCGTACTCACCGGTAGATTCAGGCCCGACTCCATGCTGATCGAGAATACCCAAATCGAACAGGATCAGGCCACACTCGGTCCCGTGGTGGATACGGATCTCATGACCTCAGTGCCCAACATCTTTGCAGCCGGTAATCTCTTGCGGGGTGCGGATATGCACGACCTCTGCGCCCTTGAAGGGAGGCTGGCTGCCCGCAGTATACTAAAAAAACTGGAGCCCCATGGCAGGAGAGAGGGGCAGGGCACACGGATTTTCGTAAACCCGCCCATTCGCTATGTGGTCCCTCAAAAAATTGTACCTTTTGATATCAATAAACGCCTTTTTTCGAAACTCTTCCCATGGCCTGCGATCCAGGTCGAACGTACTTTGAATAATCCGGTGATGGAAGCCTGGTCAGGCGAAACAAAGATATGGTCGGGGGGCTTTCGCTGGCTAATAGCGAACACCCGTATCCCTTTGCCGCTTGAGAAGTTTGATTGGAAACAGGCTGATTTAGCGAAGGGGATTGATTTGAGGGTTAAGAGTTGAGGAAAAGATCTATCTGGAACATCACATAGATGGAGGTAAAGTAAGATGGTAAAAGTGATATATGAGTTTGATGTACCGATTGAAAAGCAGGAAGAATACCTGAAGGTAACCCGCGAAGAAATAAAGCCCCTATGGGAATCGAAAGGCTGCCGGTCCTATGATGTTTGGCAGGTCGCTGATAGTGAAACGCGCTTTGTAAAAGAAACGATCTTTGAAGACGAAACCGTGATGAAGGAGATATCCGCTTCAAAGGATCTGGAACCGGCAAAAAAGATCTTTTTATCCTTTGCCGAGAATGCGTTAAGGAAGGCTTGCCTACAGAAGATCTGATCCCCTCCCTTTAAGGAAAAGACTTCGTGCTTGTTGCTTTAATATCCACGTAAGTTGCCAGTTGTAACAGCTATTGGCCGTGAGCACTCATCTTGAATAAGCGTGTAGTTGCTGTGATAGGATATATTTGAGACTCCTTAGATTTCAACTGTAATGCTGTTTTTATTGACTCCAGTCGAAGTATCACAACCACTCGGCTGCGAGAAATCGGTTGAGATATCCATTCTGCCGTTGCCCGCCTTATATTTCTTTTCGGCGAGTTCAAGCAATGCGTGAATGCCTTTTACGACACAGGCCGGTCAGAATCAAGCAAAGATACCAGAAAATCCTAGCTGCCTTTCAGAAGATACCGTTTTCTACAAACTCCTAAATTGCGTCTTTCAGCTTTTTCCTGCTTTGAATTTGACAGCATTCGATGCCTTAATCTTTATTGTTTCACCGGTTTTGGGATTTCGGCCTGTGCAGGCTTTACGTCGGATTTTTGAAAACATGCCGAACCCAAGCAGCGTGACCCTTCAATTTTCGACGACGAGCCTCTTGTATTGGGATTGCTCCACGAATCCCTACATCTGACCAAGTGCGTTCGCCAATTGCGAGCCGGACTCGCTCGGGGGTCCGACCAGAGGGGGTGGATGTAGCTCATGTTTCCGTCGGCATCGGTCATGGGGCCCTGGGCGGTGACGCGCAGGAGCACGGGTCGTTCGAGGTCGAGCACGGCCTTGAGCTGCGCTGCGTCCTCGGTGGAGACGGGCGTGTGGGTGGTGTGCTTCTCCTCCATGATCAGCCGGGTGTCGCCGGTCCCGCCCTCGGTGTAGCCGTGGGCCAGCAGCTCGCCGGTCACGGCGTCCTCCAGGGTCACCAGCGCGCCCCCCATGCTGGTGCCGATGAACTTGCTGCCCTTGCTGAGGACGTGGACCACGATCTCCGTGGGCTCGGCCAGAGCGGTCCCGGTGAGCAGGAGAAACGAGAGCAGGGTGATCAGGGTTCTCATGGGTGTTCTCCTTGGGATCGGGTGGGTCAGCGCACATTCCGTGTGCCGGGCTTCGTGCGGCACTCCCTTCCATGTACGATAGGGCTCGAATGGGGCTGGGTCAAAGCCCCCGGGGCGGGGACGATCTCGTGTTGAGGAGGGGCGTCGGGGGGTCAGGACTGCTGCAGGTGCTCCAGGTGGGCCAGGCGGCCCTCGACGGTGGCGTTCGCGAGGCGCCCGGCGGAGAGCCGGGGGATGGAGAACGGGTAGAGGTCACCGATCATGAGGAGCTGAGGAGGCGCGCAAGAAACATGGCAAACGGCTCGATATCCTGATCCACACTCCCCCTTTCCAGCGCATCCATGTAGTCGTCTCGCCGATCCACCGGAATCACGGTCCAGGGGTATCCGCCCGCAGCGAGCATCACGTTCATGAAAAATCTTCCGATACGACCATTACCGTCCATGTAGGGGTGGACATACACGAACACGAAGTGCCCCAAAACAACACGCACCGATGGCTCCGGCTCTTCTCGCAGCAGATCGAAGAACGCCGGCATGCCGTCTCGCACGGCTTCATGACGTGGTGGAACATGCATGGAGCGGCGGATGAACACCTGCTCGTTCCGGTAGCCGGCGAGGTCCGCTGTCCGCAAAAGGCCGGCTCTTACGCTGGGTTCCAACATTTCACGGTACCAGTCACCGTGATCGTCATGGCAGACAGCTCCGGGGTTTTCACCTTCCAGCACCTTTCGTACGCTTTTTCGGACCACCTGATGCGCCTGCCAATAGCCGCGTGCCGCCAATGCATTGCGGTGCTCGCGGTCATCCCCGTTTACATCCGGGTCCCACTCTCCGCTGCGTACCCGTTCGATCAGCTCAGGGCTCACCCGATAGCCTTCCATAGACAACGAGTGATACGCATCCGTCACGTACATGTCATCCACGGCCTCGAGGTAGGCGGCGACGTCGGAAGGTCGCCCGGGGCCGGGCGGAAATGATTTGAGGATGGTTTTGTGCATCTGCTGCCACATCAGGCGAATGCGGTTCACATGCGGCGACGGTTCGTGCGCCGGCAAGATCAGTTTGATGGTGTTTTCGAATGGATCGTTTTCACGTACACGGTAGTCTGCGGCTTTCATCGTTTTGACAATATCGTCCGCAATGCGGTCATGCCCGATTCGCCTGAACGCTCCTGCAAGACGGCCGGCAACCTGGGTGTGCCCCCCTTCGAGCAGCAGCTCGAGCACATCGGATGCATCGCGCACCATGGCCAGGACGGCATGGGCGTCCGTTGGGCTGTGCAGGAAGAACCCGGAACCGCAGCTGACCAGGCCGGCCGGAACGGAAAACAGATGCAGCCCTGCTTTCTCTACGATCTTTCCGTCCTTCGGAAGGGCCGCGCGAACATCGAGTAACGACGTGTTGTACGGAAGCGTTGTGATCTTGTTGCGTGCCTTGGGTGATCGCACAAGCAGCTGGCGTGGAATCGTCCTGTTCCCAACGTGCAGCCGCAGGGACTGCTCCGGAGAGAGGCTCCAATCCGTGCCAAACCGCTCATTCAGGTAAGCTGCACAAAAGCCCCAGAACGAGGCGTACCATCCGGAGCGCCCCCCCATGGGTTCGTCTGGACGGACAGGAATGTACCATCCCTTCATGACCCGTTGCAGGAAGCCGCTTTTGACGAGACGTTCACGACGGGTTCGGGTGAGATCCGCTGAACGCACGGCGATGACACCGCGCGCCTGCAGTGCTCGCAGGACCTCGAGGGACTCAGCCATTTTCACGTGTGGGCTGGCCATGGCTCTCGGTCTTCCGTTCGGGATGTACGTTGCGCAAATCCGCTTTTCCTTCGCTTCGCATTTTAGCTTTTTATGCTGTGCGTTGATTCGCTTATTTTGTCAAGGGATGAGAAGGGGTCAGGCCTCCTGGAGGTGCTCCAGGTGGGCCAAGTGGCCCTCGATGGTGGCGTTGGCGAGATTTCGCTCGGCGGCGATGTTGGGGACCGTGAGGCCGCGCTGGAAGGCCTCGAGGGTGATCTTCTTGTCAGGGTGATTTCGTGACCCTTCTTCAACTCGATGGGCCCTGAACCAGTTCGCCGATGCGGACTTGGGGTCCGAACAAGTCAGCCATGATCGCCACCTGCTTGCCTGCGGACCGCACCGCCTCCCGCTGATTCCGGATCATTTCGCTGTGGCCGGAGTAATCTTCGTGGGAGAAGTCGAGGCAAGCCAGGTTCATGCCGGCCCATGGGCTCCAGCGTGGCCTTCACCGGAGCCGCGGGCGGGGTCCTCGGCGCGGTGCTGTCAGGCGTTGTCTTCGATATGACCCGCAGGTCCCATCTGATCTATCTGGTTCTGTTGGGATGGGCCTCCATCATCTTCATGCCACCTTGCCGACAAGACCGGGCACCTCCCACAAGGCAATGCCCTAAGCAAAACGAAGAACGCTTTCAACGGATTCACGTTCGCTCCGGAACAGACTCCCCGGCGCAGCCGGATGTGGATACCCGATGGCGATTCCGACAACCACTTTCTTTTCAGCAGGGATGTCCAGGGTCTTCTTGATGATATCCGGAAAGTGGGCGGCATGCGCCAGGTATATGGTCCCGAGCCCCTCTTGATGGGCTGCGTAGCACATTGTGGTGCCTATGGAGCCGATATCCAGGCACGAGTAAGGCTCATTAAGTGCCCCGCCAATGATGAAATAGACACAAGCCGGAGCTCCGAAAAAGTGATACATGTTGATATAGTGCCGGAAACGGGCGTCTTTGTCCCCCCGCTCGATACCCATGGCTGTAAACAGCGACTTTCCCAATCCGAAATACCGCTCCTTGTACGGGGACGGGAACTCCCCCGGCATGGCGATGTCAGGTCTGGGTCCCTCTCCCTTTCTTGCTTCCGCTTCAAATGCATCCGCCAACTGCACGGCCTTTTCACCGTCTGCAACCACGACCTCCCAAGGTTGGGTATTGCCCCACGATGGCGCCCACCGGGCCAGGTCCACCACCTTGGTTACGAGCGCCCTGGGAACCGGGTCAGGTAAGAACGCGCGAATACTCCTCCTGTTTTGCACAGCTTCAATCAAATCCATACCAGACCCTTTCTCCTATGTGTTCCTGTCGTTATTCCACCTTGACTTCTGCCCATTTTTCTGTTCTCGGAAAGGCTCTCTTCCTCGAGGTCCTTTCCCTTCCATTGACCAGGGATTTCAAGGCCTTGAAAAAACTAGGCCCGAGACCTTGACAGGTATTCGGTGAACTTGAATTTCCTGGGTATTGTCTGCTCGAGCATAAATATAATGCCCACCGAGCATAGCTCCCCAAAAATTCCATCTTAGATCATGGGTATAAGACTATTGTTTTGCCACAGAGAGTTATGGTCCATTATTTTATTTTTTCATATTCGATTTATACAAATCCATATAATATTTTAACAACTGAAAACGAAAATGCCAGAAGGCCATGAAAAGCTCAGGATCAAAATGCTTATCTCTTATCCTATATTTTTGATAATGTATAACACAACCATTGCGGTTGATTCCAAACCTAGGACATCTATTTTTTAGAATTTCTATTAGACGATTATAAAGTTTTTGATTTCTCGGACAATAATCTTGAGGGTAAGAAGGAGTAAAAAGTATACACTTTTCTATATTATTATAAAAATCTCTCCTGTCTGGCCCAATGGATTTCAATATTTTCTGATTTTTGGAAATTGAATGAATACTATTTTGATTTAACAAAACATTAAAGTACAAACCTGCAATAAATGACTGACCCTTGTGAGCGGAAGCCCATACCGTTGGGGAGTAACTCAGGGAAAACCCGATAGCCTGAAGACCGCCAAACCCTTTCCTTCTCTAGCTCGAATGAAAAGCCCCCATTTCTCCTCTGAGAAACGGGGGCTCAAGTCGCTACGGGCATAGCGTCCTCCGAGACGGTCTAATGCCTGTTTTGCTGGCGCGAATGATGCAGAACGAGCAACAAGGTACTCGCAAAGGCAACAAAAATCAAGCAAAATCCCCGATGGGGCCTCGATTTCTATCGTTCGAATGGAAACATGCCCGGAAGAACAGTTCATAGCCAGAACCCTCGAGAATGTTGCTGTGATACCTGCTCAGGCATACATCACATCGCCGACAAGCTTTCCGTTCCTCTCCAAAAGACCGCGGGGTGCCGGTCCCTGAACGCAGCCGATCGCTTCTTCTTCCCTGCACGCTGAGCCCCCTGAATCAGCTTGCGCTGTCTCTCTCTTCGATCAGCTGTAAGGGCTTTCCCCGGTCCAAGGACCCGGCCTTCCGGGTGAATTCTCCACAGGTGACCGTGATGCTTCATTCGTATCCTTGGTCTTCATCACGCCATAGAGTTCGGGAACCGGCTTAACCCCGACGTTCTTTTCCCGGCGCTTGCACTGAACGGCACAGCCGCTGTGCTCGTCAGGGCCTTTTCTCTGAGGTTCAACTTCCGTCCCCAAAAAGGATCCGCCCGTCCTTCACTTGATTCAACCAAGGGGCTTGACAAATTCGTCAAGTTAGCCTATTTAGTCAAGCATGGTGAGTCGGTTTGAAAAACAAGCATCTGATGAGGCTCCGGCTTTGCTTGCAAAGCTGCTCGAAATACCGGAGAGCCACGTCTCCGTCCAGCGGGTCGAAAAAGACCCTGGGACCGGGTTCATCATGAAAGCCGAGGGGCACACCTTCCTTGTCAACGTCTCGAGTTCGAGCGCACGGGCGCCCCTTGTCCTCGCTCTGATGAGGTTCAATGACGAGAAAAACAGATCCAGAGGAAAAGAGGGGATTTCTCTCCTGGTGGTCCCGTTCATGGGTGAAACCGGTCGCCGGCTTTGCGAGGAAAGGGGGATCTCCTGGCTCGACCTTTCCGGGAATGCGCACATCAAAGCCCCCGGTCTGCTCATCCGTGTCGAGGGCAAGCCGAACAGGTTCAAGCGTCCCGGCAGGCCTCCCAATCTCTTCGCTTCCAAAAGCTCGAGGATCGTCCGTCAACTCTTGATTCAACCCGATCGCGCATTGAATCAGAGGGGATTGTCCCAGGCTGCCGACCTCGACGAGGGCTACACGAGTCGGATCGTCCGCAGGCTCGAAGAGACCGGGATGATTGTGAGGGACGAGAACGGCCTGCTGAAACCCAAGGACCCGGAGCAGCTGCTCGATGCCTGGCACGAGGCCTATGATTTTACGAGGCATCGTATCATCAGAGGGCACGTGGCTGCCCGCTCAGGGGAGGAGCTCCTGCACAAGACAGCCGGCGCACTCGATCAACAGGAACCGAGGTATGCCGCAACCGGTCTCTGTGGTGCCTGGCTTTACACACGTTTTGCCCATTTTCGGTTGGCCACCTTCTATATCCCCCACCCGCCGAGGGACGAGTTGCGGAATCAACTCGGTTTTCGTGAAGACGAGAAAGGAGCGAATGTCTGGCTGGTCGTGCCCAATGACGAAGGGGTGTTCCACGGCTCGGAGGTACGGGAGGGAATTCGTTGCGCACACCCCCTGCAGGTTTATCTGGATCTCAAGAATCATCCGGAGAGGTCGTCGGAAGCGGCAGCGGCACTACGTCAAAGCAATCTGAAATGGAGGCGCAATGCCTGACAAACCTTTATACGCTGCCGAATACCGAAAGGAGATGGCAGAGCATGTGCGCCAGACGTGTCTTTACGTTGCGACAAAAATCGGGGACCTCCTCGACGAACTCGTGGTGGTCGGTGGACTCGTGCCTTCACTCCTGATTCCCGAGGGCTCAGTGCCGAGAGGAGAAGAGATGCATGTCGGGACCATGGATCTCGATCTCGGCCTTTCCCTGGCACTCCTCGATGCCGCGCGGTACGAGGAGCTCACCGCAAGGCTTCGCCGGGCAGGGTTTGAACCCGACACGAATGAAGTTGGAAACCCGACTTCTCAACGCTGGAAGATCGCACGGTGGGACCGCTTCGCGGCGACCGTGGATTTCGTTATCCCGCCAAGCCGCCATGAGGACGAAGGGGGAAAGATCCGGCACATCGAGAAAGATTTTGCCGCGGTGATCACACCGGGGCTTCACCTGGCCTTCCAAGACAGGCAGAGAGTTCCCTTGGTGGGGAGCACCATCATGGGTGAAAAGGCACGCCGTGATATATGGGTGTGCGGTCCCGGCGCCTTCCTGGTACTCAAGGCATTGGCTTTTGGCTCGAGAGGTGAGAACAAAGATGCGTACGACCTCTATTACGTGATACGCAACCATGGTTCCGGGGTGGTTGATGTTCTCACGCACCTCAAACCTATCCAGCACGACCGGGAAACACGAAAGGCGCTCCAGATACTGCGCCGTGACTTCTCCGACCCCGATGGAGTCGGACCGCGCAGGGTGGCGCAATTCCTCTATATGGCTCCCAGTGACGAGTTGCAGGCCGATGTTGCAGGTTTTGTTCGCGAGCTGCTCAGGGAATGTGAAATGGAGGAGCCAGGGATCGCCGTCGATATCCAAGATGTCCATTCCTGAAGTGGAGCAGTAACGTGTCCATGGCGACCCTTCTTCAAGACGAGCTCTCCTCCCCGCAAAAGTAGTCCATCTTTTCAGGGATCGCGCCACGCACTCCTCCTCTCGGGTTCGCATGGCCTTTCTGAACCCTTGATCCCTCACTTTTCCGCTCTTCTCTTTGCTCTCCTCTCGATAGCCCGCCTCTGGGTCGGTAACCAGAAGCCTGCTGTGCCGCGGTCTTGAGCGTGAAAGGGGAGGAGGTGGAAGCCCCCCGGATCTCAGCGCGGGCGAACGAACCCGGCACATTCAGGCGATGGCCAAGCTGGAGGGCGGCGTCAAGATCCCGATCGACATCGACAAGATCCTGGGAGACGAAGGGGCGGCCCAACTGGAGGGCATGACGAGCGAATGAGTTTGGTGCTCCCATGTCTGCAACATCATGGCCTGTCCAAATGGATCATATGATTTGCTTGACAAAATGGTTCCTCCATTTTATAGAGGACCAAAGCGGGGGGGCCATGTTCGAAAAAGCAAAACCGATCCGGGCCTATCAGGTCGTGGCGAAGCAGATCCAGGAGGCCATTCTTTCCGGGCAAATCAAGCCCGGGGAACGGTTGCCGGCCGAGCGCAACCTGATCAAGGAGTTCGATATCAGCCGCCGGACCCTTCGCGAGGCGTTCCGGGTGCTCGAGAACAAGGGCCTGATCGAGATCAGGACCGGCATGAAGGGCGGGGCGGTCGTCCGGGATCTGAACACGGAGCAGATGGCGGAAAGCCTGGCCATGCTCATCCGCTCGGGCAAGGCCTCCCTGCCCGATCTCACGACCTTTCGGTGGGACCTGGAAGGGGCGGTGGCCTCCCGGGCCGCCGCCGAGGCGACCGAAACGGATATCGCGATGTTGAGGGGGCTTCTGGAAGAGGGGGCGGCCCTTTTGTCCGAAAAGCGGTTCGACTGGAAGGCCTTCCTGGACGTGGATCGCAGAATGCACATGGCCGTCGCCGTCGTCGCCCGGAACCCGATCCACGAGTTCATCCTCATGTCCATTCACGAGAACATCCTCCGGTACTACGAGACGTATCTTCCCAAGGACCGGAAGGTCTCCAGATTGAATTATCAGGATATGGTCGACTTGGTTCAGGCCATCGAGCAGGGCGATGAGGCCCAGGCCTCGGAAAAGGCCCGCAAGCACGTCGGGCACGGGTGGTCCTTCATGAAAAAGCACCTTGATCAGAAGATCGCCTGATGGTCCGTTTTCACATCCGTGGTTCCCTCACCCGCCCCCTCCCAACGGCGGGACGGCGGGTCGGGGTTGGGGGAGAGGGAAGGGATGAACCGTCAACCATTTCAAGACGAGGAGGGAGAACATGAAGAGAGGAAAGGGTGTTGTGGCGCTTGCGGCGGTTTCGTTTTTGCTGGCCTTGGCTGTCTTTCCGGGGGCGGCCCCGGCCAAGACGTGGAAATCCGGGCACCCCAGCGCTCCGGATTCCGTGGCGAACCAGGCCCATGAGATGTTCCTGAAATTGCTGGAGGAGAAGTCCAACGGCAAGATCAAGGCCAGCGGATACCCGGCGGAGCAGCTCGGTCCCTGGCGCGACATGTTCGACAACGTGGTGCGGGGCGTCCAGGAGATGGGGTTCCTGCCCATCAGCCCGGAGTTCTCCCCGACCCTCCAGGCGG
>CAYYVD010000114.1:0-13741 GCA_964475045.1 uncultured Desulfobacterales bacterium
GTGGAGATGACCGCCGCCATCATCTACGAGGGCGGGGAAGAGGTCGCCACCATGGGCATCTACAACGACCTCAGGGAGCGGCTCGCCGTGGAGCGCAAGCTCAAGGAGGCCCAGGACAGCCTGGCGCACTCGGAGAAGATGGCCTCCCTGGGTCAGCTCGCCGCCGGCGTGGCCCACGAGCTCAACAACCCCCTGACGGGCATCCTGCTCTACCTCAACATGGTGCTCGAGCGCATCGACCGGGATGCGGACCACCGGGAGGCCTACCGCGAGGACCTGGAGTACGTGCTCGAGGACGCCAACCGGTGCAAGAACATCATCAAGGACCTGCTGGCCTACAGCCGTCAGGCCGCCCCCGAACGGGAGGTCTTTCAGGTCAACGCCCTGGTGGAGCAGGGGTTGGGGCTCATTCGGGACCAGAAGCTCTTCATCAACATGGACGTGCACAAGGAGCTCTCCGGCGAGATGATGCTGATCCACGCCGACCGCAACCAGCTCAGCCAGGTGATCATCAACGTGGTGATCAACGCCATCGACGCCATGGAACGAAGAGGGACCCTGACGCTCCGCACCTACCGGAACAAGCCCGAGCGAAAGGTGTTCATCGAGATCTCGGACACCGGAAGCGGCATCTCCGAGGAGAACCGCACCAAGGTCTTCGATCCCTTTTTCACCACCAAGGGCATGGGCAAGGGCACGGGCCTCGGCCTGAGCACGGCCTACGGCATTGTGAAGGAGAACGGCGGGGAGATCTCCGTCAAGGAGACCGGAGCGGAGGGCACGACCTTCCTGATCGAGCTTCCCCTGTACGTCCCCGAGAACGGGGACTCGGAACCCTGAGACCCCGAAGAGCCTCACCCGCTCTTCGGTCATACGGAAACAGCGCCATCCAACGAGGAATGCAACCCGTGAAAGAAGAAACCACATCGCTTCCATTCAACCCCCGAATCCTGGTGATCGACGACGAGAAGCGCATTCGGGACGGCTGTCACAAGGTCCTCACCGAGGAAGGCTTCGAGGTGGCCCGGGCCGAGGACGGCAAGCGCGGCATCCACATGATCGAGGAGGATCACTACGATATCATTCTGCTGGACCTGATGATGCCCGGGCTCTCGGGGTTCGACGTGCTGGCACACGTCAAGAGCCTCCATCCGGATACCGTGATCATCGTGATCTCCGGGTACGCGACCATCGAGCACTCCATCGAGTCCATGAAAAAGGGAGCGTTCGACTTCATCCCCAAGCCCTTTGCCCCGGACCAGCTTCGGCTCATGGTCTACAAGGCCATCGAGTACACGAGGACCCTTCAGGACATCGCCCACGAGAAGTCGCGGATCCGGGTCCTCGTCAATCAGCTCGACAGCGGGGTCATGGCCACGGACGTCCGCAAGCGGGTGGCCCTGGCCAACCCGGCCTTCCTCAAGATGATGCGCTACCACGGAGAGCCGGTGATCGGCCGGCCTGCGTCCTCCTGCGTGGGGGACGACCGGGTCATGGAGATGATCGACCAGGCCCTGGCCATGCCCGAGGACCGCTTCGTGGAGCTGACCGACGAGCTGAACTTCGAGGCGCAGGGAGACGACCAGGAGATCATCCTGGGCGTGCGCTGCGTGCCCTTCCGGGACCGGCTCGGCCGGAACCTGGGTGCCCTCACGCTCCTCCACGACATCACGGCTCTCAAGAAGATGGACCGCATCAAGTCCGACTTCGTGTCCATGGTGGCCCACGAGATTCGAAGCCCCATGAACTCGGTCCTGGCCCAGCTCAAGGTGCTCCAGGACGGCCTGGCCGGAGAGGTGACGGACAAGCAGAAGGAGATCCTGGCCCGGGCCTCGCAGCGCATTACCGCGCTCACGGACCTCTCCACCGAGCTTCTGGATCTGGCCAAGATCGAGTCCGGGCTCATCACCCAGGAGAAGGAGGCCGTGGACATGGCCGAGCTCCTGGCCGATCAGGCGGCCTTTCACGAGGCCAAGGCCCGGGAAAAGGACATCGGTCTGGAGCTGTCGCCGCTCCCGAAGCTGCCGCCCGTGGTGGCCAACCGGCCCAACATGGAGGAGGTGCTCTCCAACCTCATCACCAATGCCATCCACTACACGCCCCAGGGAGGCCGGGTCACGGTATCGGCCCGGGTGGAGGGGCACTACCTGCGCATCAGCGTTCAGGACACGGGCATCGGGATCGCTCCCGAGGACCTCGAGAAGATCTTCAACCGCTTCTACCGCGTCAAGAACGAGAAGACCATGTTCATCACGGGCACCGGTCTGGGGCTTCCCATCGTCAAGAGCATCCTCGAGGCCCACAACGGCCAGATCCGCGTGGAGAGCGTCCCGGATCAAGGCAGCACCTTCCACGTGTACCTCCCGGTGCAGGAGGAGTGACGGGGTGTCCGGTCTCCCCTGGTCGCCTGGGGTTCGCGAGCTCGAGTGCTTGAAAGGGACGGTTCCAAGCAGCAAGTAGCAGGTCCCAGGTCATACCGACCAACGGGCCGATGGGTTTTCCCTGGAGCTTGCCACCTGCCGCGGTTTCGACAAACAGGAGGCCGGTTACCTGAAAGCGGTCTCGCTCTACAGGGAAGACCGGCCGTGACTACCGGACCAGCACCAGCCCCGAGACCGTTCCCAGGGCCGGGCCGCCCTTCGCCTCCACCCGGTTCATGGGCCACCCGGCCGCGGCCATGAGACGGGCCACGTCGATGCCGAAGCCGGACATGGAGGGGCGCGCCCGGTCCGGGTGGCGGCACGTGCCGCCCTCGCCCACCACCCGGCATTCCCGCTCCTCCGCGCAGAAGAGCCTCCTGCAGGATCCGCCGGCAAAGCCTCGAGCCCGGCGGTGCCCCTGTTCCCGGGCCGCGGACTCGATCCCGGCCGCGATGTCGTGAAGCAGGCGAAAGATCTCGTTGCGCCCGCTCGAGAGAAGGATCTCGGAGGGGACCTCGATCTTGAACACCACGGCGTGCTCGAACCCCTCGAGGAGCTTTCGGAAACCGTCCGGGCCGGACACGTGGGGAGGGCAGCTCGCGGAGAGACCGTAGCTCGGGCAGCGGGGCTCCAGGCAGAGCCGGGCGAGGTCGTCCGAGACGGAAATGTCCCGGCTGGGGATTCGGGCGGCACTTGTGGCGCCCATGCGAAGGGCGAGGCCGATCAAATCCTCCTGGCTGGCGGGGGCCTTTTTCATGGGTGGGTTCTCCAAAGGCGGGCGCGGAGCGTTGCAACCGTGCGATCCGTGATTAAAATAGGGTGCAATGCCAAACGCCCGGAGGCCCTCTCATGGAACGTCTGAATTCCCCAGTGGACATCCTGAAGCTCCTCGACAAGTCCAACTGCCGTGAATGCGGGGAGCCCACGTGCCTGGCCTTTGCCGCGGCGGTGTTCCAGGGCAAACGCTCCCTGGACGAATGCTCTCGTTTGGCTCCGGAAGTGGTTGAACAGTACCAGGGGGCCACGGCCCGGCGCAAGCCCGTGGACGAGGAGATGTGGACGGCCGTGGAAGAGCTGCGGCGGCGCGTCCCGGGCACGGACCTGGCCGCGGCTGCGGAGCGCCTGGGTGGGTCCTTCCGCCGCGGCAGGCTGACCCTCAAGGTCTGCGGCAAGGACGTACACGTGGACCCCTCGGGAAATCTCTCCTCCGAGATTCACACCCATCCGTGGCTCGCGATTCCTCTGCTCACCTACGTGGTCGAGGGTGAGGGCGTCTCCCCGACCGGCAGCTGGGTCCCCTTTCGGGAGCTTCGCGGCGGGGCCGCCTACCAGGGGCTGTTCGAGCAGCGATGCGAAAAGCCGCTCAAAAAGGTGGCCGACACCTACACGGACCTCTTCGAGGACATGCTCCACGTGTTCAACGGAAGACGGGCCGGGTCCGTGTTCGAATCGGACATCGCCGTGGTGCTCTACGCCCTGCCCAAGGTTCCGGTGCTCTTCTGCTACTGGAGGCCCGAGGACGGCATGGAGAGCAGCCTGCACATCTTTTTCGACGCCACCGCGGACCGCAACCTCCCCATCGGGGGGGCCTACGGCCTGATCGGGGGCCTGGTGCGCATGTTCGAGAAGGTGGCCCAGCGGCATGGTGCCCCGGCCGCCGGGGCGACGGGGAACGCCTGAGGCGGTGGACCGGTTTTGCGGCTCATGACCGGGACGGAGAGCTCTGGCTCTCGAGGCCCGCCGTCCGTTCGACGGGCAGCACAAAGGCGATGCCCGTGCCCGGCTCGTGAAAACGTCCCGCCTCCTCAATGGCGGAGAGCACCGGATCCACCATGCCCTCCTCCACCAGGAACAGGATCACGTCCGTTCGAATGTCCAGGCTGAGGCCGAAGAAGCTCTTGGCCTCCTTGGCCCCGGTGCCCGACGCGGCGATGATGGTCGCCCCGGTGGCGCCCACCTGCTTGGCTGCGTGGACCACCGTGTCGGTCAGGTTCGGTTTGACCGTGGCGATGATGGCTTTGTGCGCCATGGCGTGCTCCTCTTTCTTTTTGTCAAGAATGTTCCGTGCGCTCCCTCGGCTTCCGGCCCCGCCGCCCGGCGATCCACTGGGCCAGCTGGGCATAGCCCAGCACGCTGATGATCGGAAAGAGGCTGGCAAAGGCGATGAGCCCGAAGCCGTCCATGACCGGGCTTCGACCCGGGACGCTGGAGGCCAGGCCCAGACCGAGGGCCGTCACCAGCGGAACGGTCACCGTGGAGGTGGTCACGCCGCCGGAGTCATAGGCCAGCGGGATCATCATGCGGGGGGCGAACATGGTCTGCGCCACCACCACCGCGTAGCCTGCCAGGATGTAGAGGGCGAGCGGGGTCCCGGTCACGATGCGAAAGGTACCGAGGGTGATGCCCACGGCCACCCCCAGGGCCACCGCCACCCGGAGCCCCCACGGCGAGACCGCCTTCCGCGAGGCTTCGTGTGCCTTCTGGGAGACCGCGATGAGGGAGGGCTCGGCAATGGTGGTGGAAAACCCCACCAGAAAGGCGAACAGGTACACCCACCCGTACGCGGTCCAAGACCCGCCCTGGCCGGCGCTTTCCGCCAGCTGAAGCGCCATGGTCCGGCCCACCGGGAACAGGGCCAGGTCCAGCCCGCCCAGAAAGCAGGTCATGCCCAGGAGCACCAGCACGAACCCGAACACGATCCGGCCCGGACGAGGAAGGGGCCGTTTGAGCACCACCACCTGAAAGAAGACCAGGAGACCCAGCACCGGGAGCACGTCCCGGGCTGTCGCCAGCAGCAGCAGAATGGGGTTGAACAGCAGCTCCATGCATCCTCCCTCGCTGCTAGTGGTGGATCCAGCCGAAGAGCATCACGAACACCATGGGGGTCAGGGAGGCCAGGGCGATGAGCCCGAAGCCGTCCGTCAGGGGATCCCGGCCCCGGATCGTGCGGGCCAGACCCACCCCCAGGGCCGCCACCAGGGGCACCGTGACTGTGGAGGTGGTCACGCCGCCCGAGTCATAGGCCAGGCCCACGATCTCCTTGGGCGCCACCAGGGTCAGGAGCATCACCAGGACATAGCCGCTGATGATGAGCACCGGCAGGGACCAGCCCCGCAGGATGCGGAGCACCCCGAGCACCACGGCCGCGCCCACGGCCAGGGCCACGGTGAAGCGGACGCTGAGGGCGTATCGCTCGACCACGTCGGCGGCCGGTTCGATCAACCCGGCCTCGGCCGCGGCCAGGGCCCCCTCCCGGGTGACGGCGATCAGGGCCGGCTCGGCCACCGTGGTCCCGGCGCCCAGGGCGAAGGCAAAGAGCAGCAGCCAGAACAGGCTGCCTTTCTGCGCGAACTCCTCGGCCAGGACCTCGCCCAGGGGAAACAGGCCCACGTCCAGGCCCACCACGAAGAGGGCCAGCCCCACGATCACCAGCACCAGCCCGCCCAGCACCGAGAGCAGCTCCGGAAAGGGCTGGCGCAGGATCGCCCCCTGGAACAGGGCGATGAGCCCCATGATGGGGGCCAGGTCGCGGCACGCTCCGAGGAGCGCCCGCCCCAGCGCTTGCGTGAACGGCTTGAGCATCCCGCCCGCCTTTGAGGTTCAGAGCCCGGTTCAGTGTACCGAGTCTCCTCCCAGTCTTCAAGCCGGCTCGGAGAAAGGGGGAAGCGTCTCTGCGAGTCCCCGCGGGGCCGGTTTCATCCAGCACCCTTCGAACCGCGCCGGCCGGCTCCGCTTGGGTCAGAGGCTTCAGCACAAAGGCCCGGATGCCCAGGGCCCGTGTCCTGGGCCGGGTACCACTGTGAACCGGTGTGTGCTCGAAGCTCCAGGACCCCTTTTTCACAACCCTCGATAATGGCGTGTTTCGTGCCGGAAGTCCCGAAAAAACGGGAACGAGATGCATCGCGGCCGTCCGTCGAAGGGACCAAGGCGCCGAATCGCAGGAGCGGTTATTCAGAAGGGGTGTTCGAAGGGGTCTTGGGCAGGGCACGTGAAAGGTGGTCCACCGCGCTTCGGCCGAGGCCGCCCACACCGTGCCGCCGTGCTGCTCGGCGATCTGCTTCACGATGGCCAGCCCCAATCCCACGCCGTCCACGCCCCGGGCCGCGTCGCGGCGTTGAAACTGGCCGAAGATCCGGTCGGCGTCCTCCTCGGGGATGTACGAGCCGTCGTTGATCACCGAGAGGTGGACGTGGTCGTCCGATTCCTCGCAGTCCACCTGAATCTCGCTCAGCCCCTCGCCTCCGTACTTCAGTGCGTTCTCCACGAGATTGCGCAGGATCCGCAGCAGGCCGATGCGGTCCGCTCGAATCTCCGGAAGGCCCTCGGGCTGGGTCCAGCGGACCTCCCCGAGGTTGAGCTGGCTGGAGAACTCCTCCCGGATCATCTCCAGGACCTCCTCGAGCGCCAGGCGCTCCACCTGGAGCTCCCGAGTCTTGGCGGAGATGTATACGTTGATCTGGGAGACCAGATCGGAGATGTGCTCGGCCGTCTTCAGGATCTGGCGGCAGTAGGTCTTGCCCAGCTCCCCGAGCTCGCCGGCGCATGTCTTGTGCAGGCGTCTGGCCAGCCCGTAGATCCCCACGGCGGGGCTCTTGAGGTCGTGGGAGACGGAGTAGGCGAACTGCTCGAGGCTCTCCGTGTGGTGGACTACGATCCGGATATGCGGGGGCTGATGGTGGCGGCCCTGTCGAAACGGGGCCCCCACGCCCTGCAGGAGGCCTCCACCGGGACCGAGGCCTCCATTCTTCCAGGAGGGGTTCCGGAAACCGGTATGGTGTCCCGAGCGTCTCCGTAGAACGTCGAGCGTCGCCGGCGAGAAGAATCAGCGCCCAGTGCATTCAATCGTCGCGGGTTCAATCCCGGCGATTCCAGCGTCACGAATACCTGGACAACCACTCGGCAAAAACGGGATCCACCAGCCTCCAGACCTGCTCGTGCCGCTCGATCAAGTCGAGCTCGGCCAGTTTTTTTTGAGCAGACTGGACCCCGCCGAGGCTCAGCTTGTGCCGTGCCAGGAATCCTCTCGAAAGGATGTGTGCGCTCGGGGATGCGGCCAGAGCGCGGAGGAGGGCGGTCTGGGCTCCGGTCAAGCCCTGGATAACGGCCTCGTATCCGTATCTCTCGGAGGAAAGGAGCGTTTCGAACCCTTCATCCACATCCTCGACCCGGACAGCGTCACCCGAAAGCTCGAACACGTTGTACGCCAGCGCTTGGGCATAGTATGGGTATTGGTGCGTCTGGTTCGAGATGCTTTCGGCCGCCTCCCTGGGGCAGTGTTTGCCCTCCGCTTCGAAGCGTTCCATCAAAAAATCCACCAGCTCCGCATGGGGCAGAGGGGCTAGGGGAATCATCAAGGCGCTCTGGTAAAACGGCCGGTTCCTCTGATTGAAGATGTCCAGCAGCACCCTGCGCCGGCTGCCCACAAAAACATAGGACGCCTGGTGGTGCTGAATGTGCTTTCTCAGAATCCCCTCGATGGAGGACTCCTTCAATTCCGTGATCTCCTGGAACTCGTCCAGCACGAAGTGCACCCTGGCGCGGTCCTTTTGCACAAAGGCTCCCAGCTCTTCCATCACGTTGTCCAGAAGCTCAGCCCCTCCCAAACCGGTGGATGCCGGTTCCACGTTCAAAGCGAACCCTCCGTCCTGTGAGGGCTTGAGCACGGGGCGAAACGTCTGGAAGCGTTTCAGAGGCTGCATCCCTTTTTCTAACAAGGAGTCTCGCTGGTGCAAGACGGAGTACACGCCCTTGGCCACGCGGCCGGCCACCTCATCGATCCCGGTCACCATGAAGAGATCCACATAAAACGGGAGAAAGCCGTCTTTCTCAACCTCGGATTGCACCTTTTTGATCAGAGACGTCTTTCCATAGCGGCGGGGAGAAAACAGGACGACGTTGACTCGATTTTCCGCGTGCCGCTTCAGCTCCCGCAGCTCTTCGGTGCGATCGCAGAACGGTGACTCCGGAGGAATGACGCGCATGGTGAATGGGTTGGCCACAGGCCCTCCTCATCAAAGCCAATTATTGGATCACAATAATTGGCTTTGATGAAAGAGTCAAGGGAAATGCAGGCTGATCCAGAGGGACTGTCTGGATCAAGAAGCACCCCGCCGGTTCTCGAGCCACCGGAAGCCCAGAAAACAGATCATCGCCCAGGCCAGACCCGCCAGCCATCCGGCCAACACGTCCGTCAGATAGTGGGCCCCCAGGTAGACCCGGCTCAGGCCGACCAGCAGGGCGATGAGCATGGCCACGCCCAGGCAGTAGGCCTTGAGCCGGCGCCCCTCCACCTCGCCGGCCACCAGGGTCCCCAGGGTCAGGTACACGACGGTGGATGTCATGGCGTGACCGCTGGGAAAGCTGGAGGTGGTCATGTGGACGACCGGAGGCAGATCCGGGCGGCCGCGCTCGAAGAGCAGCTTCAGAACGGTGTTGAGCACCCCTCCTCCCGCCGAGGCCGTCACGATCAGCATCGCGGTCCTGTGCCGTCTCCGAAGCACGAGCGCCGCGGCGATGATGCCGACCACCAGCCCCAGCACCACGTAGCTGCCCAGGGCGGTGACGTCCCGTCCGATCTCGTGCAGCCATTCCGGACCCCTGAGCATGGAGGGGTGCTCGGGCCGGCGCATGGCACGAATCACGCGCTCGTCGAAGCTGCGGGTCTCTCCCTCCAGGACCTCGTCCGCGATTTCGACAAATCCCCAGATGCCTCCGATCGCCATCGCCGCAGCCACGAGGAGGACGATCTCCCTGGATCGAAAGAGGTCGAGCATCCAAAAACCTCCCGGGGGCAAAGCACATCAGGAAGACAGCGGCGAGGGCGCGTCCAGGACCCTGCGCACGGTGCGGGTCAGCGCGCGCTGGGTCAGGGGTTTCATCACAACGGCGTGAACCCCGAGCGCCTTGGCCCTCTCCTCGGAGATCTGCCTGCTGTAGCCCGTGCGGAGGATCACGGGCGTGCCGGGTCGAATCGACAGGATCTCCCGGGCCAGCTGGTCCCCTCTCATGCCGGGCATGGTCATGTCCGTCACCACCAGGTCGAAACGGGCCGGATCCTCCTTGAAGCGCTCCAGGGCCTCCAAGGCGTTCTTGCAGCCTTCCACCTGGTCTCCCTGCCGTTCGAGCATGCGCCGTCCCAGCTTGAGGATCATGGGTTCGTCGTCCACGAAGAGGATTCGTTCGTGGCCCCCTGGAATCGGCGGCGCCTCCTCGGCCGGTTGCTGGAAGGGGCTTTGCTTGGCCGCGGGCAGGAGGACGGTGAAGGTGGTGCCGATTCCCTCCAGGAGAATCTGGGTGACCAGGTCCCGCACCTCTTTCAGACTGTCCTGCGCCGCGCTCCACTCGGGAAGATCCAGCATGGTTATCTCGGTGTTGCCCACGATGATGCCGAGGATGTTGTTGAAGTCGTGGGCGATGCCTCCTGCAAGCGTACCGATGGCCTCCATCTTTTGGGCCTGGCGAAGCTGCCGGGCCCTGGCCCCCCGGCGGCGGTTCTTTTTTGCCGGCGGAGGCCATCTGGGCTACGGGCAACCGTTCTGCAACGCCTTCAAGCTGGCCTTTCCCGAGCGCTCGGTGGTGAACTTCTGCGGGGACGGGGCCTTCGGCATGACCCTCCAAGAGCTGGAGACCGCCGCGCGGCATCACTTCCCCGTGATTCACGTGATCAACAATGACGGCGGTTGGGGCATGTGCAAGGCCGGTCAGGTGGCCTTCTACGGGGAAAGGGCCAACGACGGCATCGACCAGGATCTGACATCCGCCGACTATGCGGCGATCGCCCAGGGGTTCGGCTGTCATGGCGAGCGGGTGGAGGCCCCCGGAGAGATCCGGCCGGCCCTGGACCGGGCCTTTGCATCCGGAAGGCCGGCGGTCCTGGATGTCGCCACCCGGCTGGTGCCCCACCCCCTGTTCGGCGTCATGGCCCAGGTGGTCTTTCAGGGGGTTCCCCTGTCGATGCCTTCAGGACCCCCTCCGGGCGCCTAGCGAAAAGGGAGGGGGTGCGCACAGGGCAAAAAGCTGGTATCCTGGCGGTCCGCGCGAACCTCGTGGAACGTTGTGCGACGCGTCCTATGCATGGGGATACGAAAGGAGCGGAGACACCATGTCCAGGAACCCATTGGAGGAAAAGTACACCTCAGCCGCCGGGGTGGTGTGCAGGCAGGGCCAGTTTCCTTTCCCGGTGAACGACACGACCCTGTCGATCCTGAGGCACGTGATCGAGGACGACGAGGACGAACTGGATCTCATTCGGGCATTCCATGAACAGCCCTCCCAGACCCTCGAGGTGCTGTCCGCAGCCAGCGGGCTCCCCCCGAAGAAGGCGGACCGGGTCGCCGCGAGCCTCGCGCGAAAAGGCCTGCTCTTCAATCAGCCGAACTCGGCCGGCACCATGGTCTACCGGCTGCTTCCGCTCATGAACATCGGCTTGATGGAGTACCGGTTCATGGGCGAGCTCACCGGGGATGAACAGGAACGGGAGCTGGCTCGGATGTTCCAGGCCCTCCTGGACCAGGTCCGGGATCACGTCCAGGAGAGCTATGACCGTCTCGTCCCGATGCTCCGGTCCGCACCGCCCGTGGACCGGACGGTGCCGTCGCGGGTCACGGAGGACGGAAAGCCGATCCGGATCATCCCGTTGGACAGGGCCGTGGAGGTGCCCGAGGAGTTCGTGCTCCCCAGCCAGTCCGTGGACGAGATCATCGAGAAGTTCGAGGACATCGCCGTGGGGCACTGCTTCTGCCGCCAGCGGCAGAAGGTGCTCGGAAATCCCTGTGCCACGGATGCCCCGCTGATCAACTGCTTCACCTTCGGCAAATCCGCACGCCACACGGTGGCCCAGGGCTTCAGCCGCATGGTGACCAAGGAGGAGGCCCGGCGGATCATGAGGGAGGCGGAGGAGGCCGGCCTGGTCCACAAGGCCTTTCACCCTGGGTCCAACGTGTCCCGCCCGGAGACGAGCATCTGCAATTGCTGCAAGGATTGCTGCGACACCTTGAACCTCTGGAGGGACGGCGCGTTTCCTCTGATCAACGCCACCTATTATCTTTCCGTGATCGATCCGGAGGCCTGTACCGGCTGCGGAACCTGTGTGGAGCGTTGCCCTACGGATGCGATCGAGCTGAACGACGAGGGGATCGCGGAGCGGGACGAACAATCGTGCTTCGGCTGCGGGGTCTGCGCCCGCTTCTGCCCGGAGGAAGCCATCTCCCTCAAAGAGGGCTTGCGGCAGGTGACGCTGCTTCCCCCGCGGTTACGCAAGGATCGGACCGGGACGAATGAGGATGAACGGGGCGAGGCGGCGACTTCAAGGCGGCCATGAGGTGGTGGCGTACAACCGGACCCCGCAGAAAACCGAAGAGAGAGGAAGGAGTGATGCCGCCGGTGTGGTAGTCGTTGATCACCTGGTCGCAGATCTTCGTGAGGTTGGGTTCCGTCACGAAGCTGCCGCCGTACATGCCCCGCCGCTTCTCGATGGGCCCGCCCGACTTCGGATCAGCGCCTCACAGACGGTCACCGTGCTCACCTCGAGCTGATTATGACATTTATTAAGGCAGATCAAAAACAGAATTGCAATCATGCCCCCGATAATCAGCGGTGCATTGTGTGTGGTTCATGCTCGACCTATTTTTTTCTTCAAGTGGATGGTGATCAATACGAGCGCTGCGACGCTTGTCATGCAACCTTTCTGAACCCGGGCCAGAGGCTGTCAATCCACGATGAGCATGCCCAATATCGCTTGCACCGAAATGATCCGCTTGATGAAGGCTACCGTCGATTCTTGTCAAAACTTTCGAAGCCGTTACTTCAAAGGTTGCCGCTGCAGGCGAAAGGGTTAGACTATGGATGCGGTCCGGGGCCGGCCCTTGCGTATATGTTGCGCGAGGCGGGACACTGCGTGCGATTGTTTGACCCGCTTTTCTTCCCCGACCCCGAACCGCTTGAAGATTTCTACGATTTCATTGTCTGTGCAGAGGTCATCGAACACTTCCATCGGCCGGCCGAGGAGTTTGCTCGGCTGAACCGAATGTTGCTCCCCGGTGGATGGTTGGCGCTTATGACCTGTTTCCAGACGGACGACGACCGTTTCGCAGCCTGGCATTACCGACGAGACCCGACCCATGTGGTCTTTTTTCGTGAGAGCACGCTACGCTACATTGCGCGGCAGTTCCAATGGGGCTGTGAAATTCCAATGAAAGATGTCGTTTTGATGCAAAAACCCGATGAGACAAACGTCAAGCGCAAGGAAGCTTGCGGTTGGAGCTGGACCAGTCGTGAGCGGGCCGTCCCTCCCGCGTGGACGCCATCCAGCAGCCGGTCATGACGCAGGCGCGCATTGGAAGAACAGCGCATTCGAACGGCACTCGAGCGAACGGCTGCCGGTGAATACGGCTTCTGCATGAATGGCGAGGAAGAGATTGCCGAAGGGCGGCTGCGGGCGGGCATCTGACCTGCCTGGCCGAGGGCGAATGGGCGCACACTGGTGTGGTAGAGGAATGGTTGCGATTCATGGTTGCAAAACCTGGAAACATGATCAATAAAGGCATGAAAAAGCAGCATCAAATAGTGTCAGGGGAAGTGTGGAATCCATATGCCCCGGGAAACGGCCGAGTCGGGGGGCAAGCATGCACCATCCCCTGCAATCTATGTGGCTCCGCATCCCTGGACGTGCTCTCTTTGAGAGATCGAAAGGGTGCGTACCTCAGAACAGTGATCTGCAAAAAATGCGGGTTGATCCGGAGTGATCCACGGCCGGACGATGACATCATCAAGGAGTTTTATTCGAAGGGCTATCGCAGGGAGTACAAAGGCATCACCGTTCCCAAGAAAAAGCATGTCTACCGGGCTGCCAGGGAGGCGGTAAGAAGATACCGCTTTATTGGGGACCTGATCCAAAGAGAGGATCGTCTGCTGGATATCGGGGCGGGTAACGGGGCGTTTGTCTATTGCCTGCGGAGGCTCGGATACGATGCGGAAGGCGTCGATCCGGATAAAAACCATTCCCGATATGCCAGGGAAGTTCTTGAGATCCCCATCACAACAGGATTCTCATCGGATGTCAGGGGTCAGGCGGTTTATGACATGATCACCCTGCACCACGTCCTCGAGCACATGATGGATCCGTATGAACAGTTGAGGCACGTCCGGACACTGCTCAAGCCGGACGGGAGACTCGTGGTCGAGGTGCCCAACGCCGAGGACATTCGCCAAGATCCCCAAAATCGCTACCACAAGGCGCACCTCTATACGTTCAACCCGGAAACGCTGATTGCCCTGGGCTCCAAAGCGGGATTTGCCGTGGTGCGGAAAAGCGTCGCCCCGCT
>CAYYVD010000115.1:0-13738 GCA_964475045.1 uncultured Desulfobacterales bacterium
GTTCTATCGCGCCGATATCGGGGCGGTCTATGCGCTGGCCGCCTATCTCGTGGACCTGGAGTCGGGGGAAACCCTGGCCGCCGAGGGGCGGATGAACCCGCAGATCGCCTATGGCGAGGACGTGATGGCCCGGATCAGCCACGCCATGAAGGGCCCGGTCGAAGGCGGACGTCTTCAGCGCTCCGTCGTGGACGGGATCGCCGCCCTGACCCGGGAGCTGTGCGAGCGGTGCGGGCGGGATGCGTCCGAGATCCTGGAGGCGGTGATTGCGGGGAACACCTGCATGCACCACCTGGCCCTGGGCCTTCCTGTGGAGCAGCTCGGGCTGGCCCCCTATGTGCCGGCCCTTTCCGACCCCTGTCGCGTGAAGGTGCGCGATCTGGGGTGGCCCCTGGCACCGGGCGCGTCGGCCTGGTTTCTTCCGAACATCGCCGGGTTCGTCGGGGGAGACCACGTGGCCATGCTCATGGCCACCGGGATCGAGAACGCGGACGGGGTCAGCGTGGCCATGGACATCGGCACGAACACGGAGATCAGCCTGGCCTCGGGCGGACGGATCTGGAGCTGCTCGTGCGCGTCGGGGCCGGCCTTCGAAGGGGCCCACATTCAGGACGGGATGCGTGCGGCGTCCGGCGCGGTGGAGCGGGTGTGCATCGTGGAAGGGCCCACCGGGGAGGGGGTGCACATCGACTTCCAGACCATCGAGGACGCCCCGCCCGTGGGGATCTGCGGCTCGGGCGCGCTGGACGCCGTGGCCGCCCTGCGCCGGGCCGGTGTGATCCTACCCACCGGCGGGCTGTCGTCCGATGGCCACCCTCGGGTCCGCGGGCAGGGAAAGGATGCGGCCTTTGTGCTGGTCGCCGGGGGCGAACGGGGAGCGCCCCGGGACATCGTGATCACCCGAAAGGACATCAACGAGATTCAGCTGGCCAAGGCGGCCATTCGGGCGGGCGTGGAGGAGCTGCTTCGCGAGGCCGAGGTGGACGCCGAAGCGGTCGATCGCATGCTCGTGGTGGGCGCCTTCGGGACCTACCTGGACGTGGAGAGCGCCCTGGCCGTGGGCATGTTCCCGCCGCTTCCCGGCGAACGCTTCGTTCAGATGGGGAATGCGGCGGGGATCGGCGCCCGGATGGCGCTGCTTTCCGGGGCATGGCGGAGGACCGCACGCCGGCTGGCACGCTCCGTGCGGTACGTGGAGCTGACGTCGGTGCCGCACTTCGCCGCGTCTTACACCGACGCGTTGATGCTGCCCTGAACGGCCCCGTCGCCGAAGGCATCGAAGCGTTCCCGCCTTTTCCGCCGTTCACAGGACGTTCACGATCTCCAGCCAGCCGGGACGATCGGCCGAGGCCGCCTCGATGGCCTCGCGGGAGCCGAGCACCTTGACCAGGCCCGTGTCTCGTACGCCGTCCAGGACATCGGCGAACGCCCGGAAGTCCGCCTCCGTCGTCCCCAGGACCTCCTCCCGCACCCCCTGCCGCTCCTCCTCGGTCTGACCGCTCAGATGGCGGAGCAGCGCCATGTGGCCGGCCGCGTCCGGAAGCCGGTGCTGATCGATGTCCCCGATGGTGCCCACCACCGCCTTGGTGAGCTCGTTCGGGCTCAGGGATTCAGAGCGGAGAAAGCGGCTCGAGGCATCGAAGGTGCTCAGGGTTTCCAGGAGGTTCGGGTCCCGGTAGGACAGGAAGGCCAGGGTGTTGGCCTGCCGGTCGGTGGTGCAGAAGGCGCCGTATGCCCCGCCCTGGACCCGGATCCGGTCCCAGAGCCAGGCGTTCCGCAGGTGCCGGGTGATCACCAGGGCAGACCCGTGAAAGGTGTAGCCGAGCGGGCCCAGGACCGCGCCCTTGCCCACGTAGTTGACCTGGGCCGGAATGGTGAGGCCCTCGAAGCGGGAAGGGTGAACCGGGCTCCAGCTCGACCGGGACGTCGTTCCTTCGGGCAGGGACTGCAGGAGACCGTCGGCCAGGGGATCCACGCGAGACCAGCCCTGCTCGTCCACCGTGACGTTCAGGACGAGGGCGTTCCGGGTGATCAGGGCCTGACGCACCTCTTCCAGGGCGGACAGGACGGCCGGCCAGTCGTCCTCCACCCTGGATGCGAGCTCTCGAAGGAAAAAGAGCTGGTTCAACCCGCTTACCTGCTCGGCCGCCCACTCGGCCTCGCCGAAGTGGGCGGAGATCCGCTTGCTCACCACCTGATGACCGGACGGGACCAGACTCTGCTCCTTGCGCGCCTTGTCCTCCAGCACCATCTGCCTGAACCGCTCCCGGTTGTCCAGGCGGAGCCCGAGAAGCACGTCCCGAAGGATGTCCACGAGCTCCTCCGCCTTGGAGGTCATGGCCTTGGCGCGAAGGAACATCCAGGCGGCTCCCCGAGGGGTTTCGCGTGCAGAGGAGAAGAAGTAGGCGGGATGGATGCCTCCGGTCTTGCGGCTGATCCGCTGGCTCAACGCGACATAGTCCTCCTCCTCCGTCCCCATCTCCAGCAGGGCCCGGCCGAAGAGCCGCACATAGGGCAGGAGACCGGGACGCAGGGCGTGGAGATCGAACCCCGCGTCCAGGTAGGTGATGCCGTTGGTGAAGAGATCGTGGACCAGCACCTCGGTGTCTCGTCGTTCCAGGGTTTCCTGGGGGATCTTCTTGTTCTCCCGCGGGAGGTCCTCCAGACGGAGGGTGGGGATCGCCGCCAGGGCCTCGGGCGGGTCGGGCGTCTCCTGCATCTCCCGCAGGGCTCGCGTGGCCTCGATGGCCTGCTGCAGCTCCTCCGGGCCCATGGCCTCGCGGGCCTTGCGAAGCCGCTCCTGTTCCTCGGCGGCCTGCCTGGCCGAGAGCCCCGGCTCCGGGGTCAGCACCACGGTGGTCCGGTGGGGGTTGTCCAGGAAAAAGCGGGCGATCATGCCGGTGAACAGGTCCCGGTTCGCGGACAGGCGCGACTTCAGCTTGGAGAGCGGCGACTCGAAGGCCACCAGGGCCAGGGGATCCCGGTCGTAGAGCCAGGTGGTCAGGCCCCGGAGCATGAGCAGGAGGCCGCGCGGGAAGTGCCCGGTGTTGTTCTCGCGGAGGCCGAACTCGAGGGTGTTCATGGCGGCCTCCACGGTGCGGGGATCGATGCCGTCCTCGGACAGGCGTTTCAAGGCGTCGAGGACCAGCGGCTCCACCCGGTCGAGGTCCTCGGTCCGGACGCCCTTGAGCCCGGTGGAGAAGTACATCTGGCGAAGCTCGCTCTCCAGGCCCCCCCCGGCAAGGTCCTCCCCCAGGCCGGAGTCGATCAGGGCCTTTCGAAGCGGGGAGCCGGGCATGCCGAGCAGGATGTAGTTGAGGACAAAACAGGCCAAGGTGTCGGTGGGATGGGCTTCCCCGGGGAACAGCCAGTTCACGGTGACCCTTCCCCGGGATGCGGCCTGCTCGTCCTCGCCCGGGTCGAAGGGCTCCGTCCGGTACAGGGGCTTCGAGAAGGGGGGCTGCAGAGGAACGGAGGAGTCCACCTCGAGGCGGTCGTACTCCTTGAGGGTCGCGTCGGCCACGCGCAGCCGCGCCTCCGGGTCGTCGTCCCCGTAGAAGAAGAGCCGCGCATTGGACGGATGATAGTACCTCCGGTGAAAATCCAGAAACTGCTCGTAAGTCAGGTCCGGAATGTGACGCGGATGCCCGCCGGAGTCGAGACCGTAGGGAGTGTCCGGAAACAGCGACTGCTGGCTGCACTCCGCCAGGAGGGAGTCGGGCGAGGAGTAGGCTCCCTTCATCTCGTTGTAGACCACGCCTTTGAAGACCATGGGTGCGTCGGGGCGGTCCACGTCGAAGTGCCACCCCTCCTGTTGAAAGATGGCCCGGGTGATGCGGGGGTGAAAGACCGCGTCCAGGTACACGTCGATGAGGTTGTGGAAGTCCTGAAGGTTCTGGCTGGCCACCGGGTAGCAGGTCTTGTCCGGGTAGGTCATGGCATTCAGAAAGGTCTTGAGGGAGCCTTTGAGGAGCTCCACAAAGGGCTCCTTGACCGCGTACTTCCGGGAGCCGCAGAGGACCGAGTGCTCCAGGATGTGGGCGATCCCGGTGGAGTCCGAAGGCGGGGTGCGGAAGGTGACGCCGAAGACCTTGTTCTCGTCGTCGTTGATGAGGCTGAGCAGCTCGGCTCCGGTCCGTTCGTGCTCGTAGAGCTCGGCGCGGGTGTTCAGCTCGGGAATGTCCTGTACGCGGATCCGTTCGAATCCGTGGGTGGTCGTCATGGGTTTTCCTCGGCCTCCATGAAGAATCGATAGAACGCCGCAAGCACCAGGGCGTGGGTGATTCGGTTGTCCCGGATCAGACGGGGAATCTCGGTGAGCGGGTGAAGCAGGACCTCGATGTCCTCCTTGTCGTCCTGGTCCTGGTCGCCGTTCAGGAACACGTCCCTTGCCAGGAAGGTATGGCAGCGGTTGTTCAGAATGGCGGGGTTCGGGTGGACGTACCCGAGACAGGACAGTTCCCGCTCCTGATATCCGGTTTCCTCGGCCAGCTCCCGCCGGGCTGCGGCCTCCGGGGTGTCGCCGGGCTCCACCAGACCTCCGGGGATCTCCAGGGTGTTCTCCCGGGTGCCGTGCCGGTACTGGCGGATCAGGACCACCTCACGGTCCGGGGTCAACGGGATGACGTTCACCCAGTCGGTGGACTCCAGGACGTAGAAGTCGTGGGCCTGGCCGGTCCGTGGGGACCGGGCCCGGTCGGTCCGGAGGTGGAACACGCGGTACGCCCGGTCCCACGTGCTGGACAGGACTTGCCAGGGTTTCGGGGGCATGGGGAGCTCACTCGCTTTCTTTCGGGTTCGAAGAAGACGATAGGGGAAAAGGGCGCAGGGGGTCAAGGGGAAACCCCGCTCGAGCGCCCGTGGTTCCCGGCCAGGAAGGCCTCCACTGCGGCCAGGGTGTGGCTCAGGGGGATCCCCGGTAGGCTTCGAAAGAAGTGCCCGCCGTACCGGGCCTTGACGATCCGTGCGTCCAGAACCGCCAGGACGCCCCGGTCCTCGCTGCTTCGAATGAGGCGACCCAGGCCCTGCTTGAGGGTGATGATCGCCCCCGGGAGCTGATAGCTCATGAAGGGGTTTTCCCCCCGGTTGCGGATGGATTCGATGCGAGCCGCCACCAGCGGGTCGCCGGGGGAGTCGAAAGGAAGCTTGTCCACGATGAGGCAGGTGAGGGTCTCCCCGGGCACGTCCACGCCCTGCCAGAACGACCCGGTGGCCAGGAGCACGGAGTGGACGTCCTCGGTGAAGCGTTTCAGCAGAACGGATCGCGGGGCGTCCCCCTGCCGGAACAAGGCGTAGGGAAAGTCGTCGGCGAGGCGCTGGTGGACCCGGTTCAGGTTGTGATAGCTGGTGAAGAGCACAAGGGCCCGGCCCCGGCTGAGGCGCAGGAGCTCCTGGATCCTCTCGGCCGCCCGATCCGCAAAGCCCGGCTCCGAGGGAGGCGGCAGGTCCGTGGGCACGTACATCAGGGTCTGGTGCTCGAAATCGAAGTGGCTCTCGTACACGGCTTCCAGGAGGTCGTCCCCAAGACCCAGGCGGGAGCGGACGTAGTGAAAGTCCCCGTCGGTGGATAGGGTGGCCGAGGTGAGCACGAGGGTTTCCAGGTTTCCGTACAGGTGCTCCTGAAGGGGGACGGACACGTCCAGCGGGGAGGCGTGGAGCTGGACGCCGGTCTTGCGCCGCTCGTACCAGGCCAGCCGGTCCGGATCCTTCGATTCCAGGATGACGTCCAGGGCTCGGACCAGCTGGCCGGCGCGGGCGGCAAACCCTTGAAGCAGGGGGTCCTCGGCCTGGTCCAGGCCGCAGTCCAGCACCCGGTCGAGGGCGCGGCGCAGGTCGGCCGCGGGCTTTTGCTGCAGAAACTCCCGGGCCCCTTCATCCAGGGTGCCGCGCTCGGACCGTTCCCGGAAGAAACCCCGAACGGTTTCGGAGGCGGCACGGACGGTCTGGAGGGCACCCAGGAGTTGCTTGCGGTCGAACCCCGGGCCCTCGCCTGCTGCACGAACCGCCTTCTCTGCGTCGGCCGCCAGATCGACGAGCTGGTTCGTGCTCAGGCGCTCACCGAAGTAAGTCGTGGCGATGTCCTCCACGTTGTGGGCCTCGTCCATGACCAGCACCTGGAAGCGGGGCAGGATCTCCCCGAACCCGCTTCGTTTGACCATGAGGTCGGCGAAGAGGAGGTGGTGGTTCACGATGACCAGACGGGAGGCGGCCGCCTTGCGTCGAAGGGCGTTCAGGAAGCAGTCGTCGTAGTGCACACACCTGGATCCCGGGCACTGCTCGGAGACGGCGGAGAGGCCGTCCCACAGGGGGTCCTGGTCCGCCAGCCAGTCCAGCTCGGACCGGTCGGCGAACTCGGTCCGCCCGATCCACCGCTCCAGGCGCTCTCTCAGCTCCGAGCGCCGGCCGAAGAGGTCCGGGTTCGCTGCAGCCTGGTGATAGCGGTGGAGGCAGAGGTAGTTGGCGCGACCTTTCATGAGGGTGGCGTCGATGTTCAGATGGGTGGCCCGGGCCAGCTGCGGAATGTCCTTGAAGGCGATCTGCTCCTGGAGGTTCTTGGTGCCCGTGGAGATCACGGCCTTTCGACCGCTCAGGACCACCGGGGTGAGGTAGCCGAGGGTCTTTCCGGTGCCGGTGCCGGCCTCGATCAGGACGTGCCGTTTCTTCCGAAGGCCTCGAGCGATCAGGCGGGCCATGGCGAGCTGGGACTCCCTGCACTCGAACCCCTTCAGGCTTCGAGCCAGCAGGCCCCCGGCGCCCAGCACCCGCTCGATCTGTTCCTCGTGGGAAGGCATGCGGAGCACTGTAGCCGCTGGAGCCAGGGGCGTCAACGACCGGGCAAAAGGGTGGTCAAGGCCTTTGGATTGGGTTATGCTCCGCTTCGTGGAGTTTCAGGACGGGTTCGGGTCCCTTAGAGGAGTTCAGGGATCGCGGCCGGCCCCGAACAAAGGCGGAAGCATGCAACGCATCCTGATTGTCAAACCCTCGGCCCTGGGGGACGTGGTTCAGGCGACCTCGGTGCTGCCGGTGATCAAAGCGCGGTATCCCTGGGTCCATATCAGCTGGCTCGTCTTCCGGCAGAACGCCGAGGCGCTTCGGGACAACCCCTGGATCGACGACCTGATCGTAGTGGACCGCAAAGGGCTCAGCCTGCGCCGGATCGGCGCACTGGTCCGTACGCTTCGCGCCAGGAAGTTCGATCTGGTTCTGGACCTGCAGTGCCTGCTGCGCTCCGGCCTGATCACCTTCGCCACGGGGAGTCGCCGGAGGGTCGGCTATGCCAACGGCCGGGAGGGCTCCGTTCTGTTCTACAACGAGACGCACGAAATCCCCAGGGACATCCACGCGGTGGACGGATACCTGCTCATGTGCCGAAAGCTGGGCTGCCGGGCGCCCGGGGAGGTGCGGTTCGTGCTGCCCGGCGGGCCGCCGGAGCGCTCCCGTGTGGAGCGCCTGCTGGGGTCCTCGAACGGCCAAGGCCCGCTGGTCGCCGTCTGTCCGACGGCCGGGTGGCCGAGCAAGACGTGGCCCGCCGGCCGCTTTGCTGCGGTGGCCGATTCCCTGGTGGAGGAGCACGGCGCACGGATCGTTTGGCTCGGGGCCCCGGAGGAGCGGGAGCAAGGGGAGCGGGCGGCGGGCTCCATGACCCACGACAGCCTCAATCTCGTGGGCCGGCTGACCCTGCCCGAGGTGGCCGTGCTGCTGCGAAGATCGGACCTGTATGTGGGGAACGACTCGGGGCTGATGCACATGGCCGCAGCCGCAGGGACCCGGACGGTGGTGGTGTTCGGCCCCACGGATCCCAAGCGGACCGGACCGTACACGGCCGGTTCCCGCGTGGTCTCCGCCGGCCTGGACTGCCAGCCCTGCTTCCGGAAGACGTGCCCCCGGCCGGATTGCCTGTCGCAGGTCCTCCCGGAGCACGTGTGGGCCGTATGCCGGGAGGCGCTGGCGCACTGAGCGCAATCGCCGGCACACGTCGCTGTAACGGCCGTAGTGACTGACTCCTGAAAAGGCGTCACAAGAAGCAAGGCGTTTTCACACACCGAGTAGGCTCGAGGGCCGGGGCTTTCCAGAGCGGACATCGGCGGGAGGCGTCCTCATTGCGGGCGCCGGCCCGCCCTGGTTTCTCACCGCCAGACCCTGCGCGGCCGAACCCTCGACCTCCCGGCCGCCGCGCGGAACGCAGGCGGAGCCCGAGACGAGAGCGAAGCGGTCTGGCGCACCTCCCTGGAGGTTCACGCCTGGCGCAACCGGGACGTTTGTCCGCCCGGAGCCGGCCCCTCCGACTCCTCCGCCCGAAGCTGCTCCATGTGCCGCAGGAACAGCTCTTCGTCGATCCGCCTCATGACCCTTCGGACCTCCACGATGTCGAGACCCGGCACGTACGCAGCCAGGGAGGCGTTGTCCGACAGGACCACGCCGTGGACAAAGGCCTCGGTCCGTCTCCCCCCGTGCAGCAGCCTCTGAAACCGGGCATGCCAGAGCCGCATCTCGTCCAGGTCGCCCGCGCGGAGGGGGCGGAAAACGCCCTCGAGCCGGGCCACGACCGGGAACCAGGCCGGATCCCGGCCGCCCTCCTTCCCCTGCCGCGACTCGAACTCCCTCAGCTCCCGGGCCAGGTCGGTACAGAAGAGATGGTCCCGGTCGAGCGCCTCCGCGTCCAGGGCCAGGGAACGATGATAGCAGGCCATGGCCCCCTCACGGTCGGACCGGCCCATGAGGGCGTCTCCCAGGTACCCGTACCCCCGGGCGTGCTCCGGTTCGGCCCGCACCAGGGCCTGCAGCCGGAAGACCGCCTCCTCGAACCGTCCCGCACGCAGAAAGATCAGCCCCACAGGCGTCCCGTTCGAAAGCGTGTGCCCCGTGTCGCGGTCCCGGCCGGCACGTCCTGCCGCCAGCCCGGAAAAGATCGCCGCCTGAAGACCCGCCTCCACGCCGTCCCGGTTCCACGGGTATTCGAAGGCCCCTTCGAACTCGAGCCAGAGACGCAAGACCCTTTCCGGGTCTTCGACCCGGGCCGGGTCCCACGCCCCGGCCCCGGTCCGAGTCATCCAGAACTCGGCCATGGCGATCTCCCGGTCCACCCCCGTGGCCCAGGGGAAAAAGCGGGAG
Source organism: uncultured Desulfobacterales bacterium (assembly GCA_964475045.1). Taxonomy (GTDB): domain Bacteria; phylum Desulfobacterota; class DSM-4660; order Desulfatiglandales; family HGW-15; genus JAIPEI01. Next base: position 9,112 of record CAYYVD010000115.1, read on the forward strand.
TAGTCTGTGAACGCCGCGACGGCCTCGGCAAACCGCAGATTCAGCAGGTGCTCCAGGGCCGTGTTGTACGTGGTGTTTTCCTCTCCGAATAGGCGGAGCTGCTCGGGCATGATTCAAACCTCCCTCTCCCTGTCCGCTAAGGTGTGGATCGGATTCTACCCCCGCCCGGGCTCAGGGAAAACGCCCCTGTTCGACGCTCACGCCTCCCCGGCGCGGGGGCCCCAGGGGGGTCCGCGTGCCGGGAGGTGCCGGCTCACCGAGCAGGATCGGAGGCCCTGCGGGAGTCCAGGCGTCTGGACGGGCGAGACTCCCTGTGGAAGTCCTCTTCCACGATTCGGACCCTGCGGACCCGTTCCGGATTCAGAAAATGGGCATAGAGGGGCTCGCCCCGGTCCGGCCCCCGGCCCGTGAGCCTGCGCTCGAGAAGCGCGAGCGCCTGAACGGACTTGTCGCAGATGGGGTACCGCTTGTCGTCCAGGGGGATCTCCGGGCTGAAGGAGACCCGGGAGATGTTGTTGATGTCCACCAGCTTGACATGCCCCTCCGGGGTGAGGATCAGGTTGTTCATCCCCGCCAGGTCCGGAATGTGGCCCGTTTCCCGAATCATCCGCTTCACCCGTTCGACGAACCGGCCCGTCCGGTCCGGTCTCCCGGAGCCCTCCTCTCCTGTCAGGGCCCAGGGGTCGAGCGGTTCGCCGTCCACATACTCCTGCAACCCGCAGAGCACCAGGAACCGGTCAGGCCCGACCCGGCCGTCCGCCAGAAACTCCTCGGAGAACGCCAGGGACTCCGGAGACAGGTAACGTTCCACGAGCTTCACCCGCCGGATCTCCCGAAGTCCCTCCTCCCGGGTGTGAAACCGTGTCCGGAACACCCGGAACATCTTGACCGGCCTGGCTCGAGGGAACCGCAGCACCCCTTCCTGAACCAGACCCTCGGTCTCGGCCCGCCATGCCTCCGGGAGCAGCACCTCGAAGATGTGGGAGCGAAGGCCCTGGCGAAAGTATCGCCGGAACACGTAAGGCGGGCGGGTGCGCACGAAGTTGAGCCGCAGGATGTCCTGCGGGCCGACCACGTTGGCCTCACGAATGTCCACGGGCACGATCCGGACCCCCTTCTTCGGGTTCGAGGTGTCTGAAAGAAGAGCGCATGATGGAACGGTGATCAGGGTCGCTTCCACGCTCCGCTCTGGCAAGGAAAAACCGCGCCCTTCGACCGCCGCCGGGTTGTCGCCCTGAGCTTTTTCCATCCGGAAACGGCTGTTTTCCGCAATCTCGGCGTCCACCTTCGGGAGTCCTCGTGCGAAGTGCCACACGTACATTTCCTCGGAATCCCTTGGTTTCCTTGATCTTGCGAAAAACACCTCGTCTCTGAATCGGATACGCAGCAGTGCCCCCGAGCGTGATGTATGGATGGGCACGCGCTTGCTTCGGGTCGGTGCGGGGAGTACAATCGGTCCCATTCCGGAGCTGACGCGAAAGGAACCCCCCGGGACGAGGGTCAAGGAATCAGGTCCATGGACAAATCGAAGCAAGAGCTGATCGAAGAGATTTCATTCTACAGACAGTACATCCAACAACTGGAGTGCTCGAGGGAGGCCGCTCGATTCGCAGACATGAGCTGTGGGGTGGACGACTGGTATCAGAGAATCCTGAAGACCATGAATGAAGGGTTTTCGATCAGAGATCAAAATACGTTGTTCACCTATGTCAACGACAAGTTCTGCGATATGCTCGGATACTCCAGATACGAGCTTCTGGGGTATCCCATCGGTCATTTTGTGGACCAGGCTTGCCTCCCGGTTCTGGAAGCAGAGCTGCAAAAGCGGCAGTCGGGTCTCAGAAGCACCTACGAGCTGACATGGAAGAGGAAGGACGGAACGCCCCTCTATACCATCCTGTCCGCGGCGCCTCTCTTTGATGACGCCGGGAGGTACGTGGGCGGCTTCGGCATCATGACGGACATCACGCCCAGAAGACTGGCCGAAAAGAAGGTGAAGGACTATCAGAGGAAGCTTCGTTCCCTGGCCTCGGAGCTTTCCCTGGCGGAGGAGCGGGAGAGAAGGCGCATTGCGGCGGAGCTGCACGATCGAATCGGACAATCGCTGGCCATCACGAAGATCAAGCTCGGAGTGCTCGGGGAAAAGGTGCATGCCGCGAGTGTACAACAGGAGATCGAGGAGATTCGGTCGCTCATCGATCAGACCATCCAGGACACGCGGTCGTTGACCCTGGAGATCAGCCCTCCGATCTTGTACGAGCTGGGCTTCGAGGCCGCAGTGGAGTGGTTGAGCGAACATGTGCAACAGCAGCACGGCCTCCGGACCACCTTTTCATGCGACGGCAAGCTCGAGCCCTTGGGAGGCGACGTGCGGGTGCTCCTGTTCAAGGTCGTGCAGGAGCTCATGATCAACATCGTCAAGCATGCCAGGGCCAAGGAGGCCTCGGTGTCCCTCTACGAAGAGGAGGGGGACCGCCTGCGCATTGCGGTGGAGGACGACGGTCGCGGGTTCGAGGTGGATCGCATCAAGTCGAGCACCGGGCACATGGCAGGGTTTGGGTTGTTCAACATCTGCGAACGCATCAACGACCTCGGAGGGCGTGTCGACGTCCGGTCCGCTCCCGGGAAGGGCACGTGCATTGCGGTGTCCGCCCCCAGAAAGAGCCCCCCTCTTCGAGCCTTTGAGCGTGAAAGACATGACCATGATGAAGATTCTTCTGGTGGATGACCACAAGATCACACGGGACGGGTTGCGGACGCTCGTGGAGAAAGAACCCGACATGGAGGTGGTCGGGGAAGCGGAAAACGGGCGAAAGGCGTTGGAGTGGACAGCCAAGTTGCATCCCGATGTCGTGATCATGGACGTGACCATGTCGGACATGAACGGGATCGAGGCCACGAGACAGGTCCACAAGGAGCATCCGGAAACCAAGGTCATTGCGCTGTCCATGCATTCCGACGTGCGTTATGTCCTCGGCATGCTCGACGCCGGTGCCTCCGGGTACCTGTTGAAGGACTGTGCCTTCGAGGAGCTCGCACGCGCCATCCGGAGCGTGGCCATGGGCCAGACCTACCTGAGCCCCGGCGTGACGGACATCGTGGTGAAAGACCGCCTTCACCGGTTGCATCATGCCGAGGGTTCGGTCTTTCACGTCCTGACCGAGCGCGAACGGGAGGTCCTGCAGCTGCTCGCGGAAGGGAAATCGGCCAGGGCGATTGCGGAGATCCTGCACGTCAGCGTGAAGACCATCGAAACCCACCGTCGCCAGATCATGGGAAAGCTGAACCTGTACAGCGTGGCCGAGTTGACCAAGTACGCGATTCGAGAGGGGATCACGTCCCTGGACGCCTGAAGCACCCCTTCCTTCAGTTCTTCCCCTTTGAGTGATTTCGTTCCTCGAAAATCAGGGTTTTCGACGGGGAAAATCCTCCCTTCCCCGATTGTGCCTTCACCGGTGAAGGTCTAAGCTTCTTCCATACGTCCCCATGACGGAGGCCCGCTTTTCTGCGCTGGAGCCTCAGACCGGTGGCCCCGCAGCAACATCGAGGCCGGCTTTCTGGGTTCGGATTTCTGCATGGGGATCCACTTCTTTCAAAAGACAGGCCCCTCGATTCGAGGACCTGCCTCGCTCGGAGCGCTCCAATGAAGATCAGCAAGGTCGTGTGCATGCAGTGTCACAATGCCTGTCGGCTGGCTGCGACGGTGGACGGGGACCGGCTGGTTTCCGTGGAACCGGACATGGACTTCCCGGGGATGAAGTCGTCTCACCCCGTCACCCAGAGCTGTCCGCGCCGGCGGCACGTCGTCGAGTACTTCTATCACCCCGCCCGGCTGAACCATCCACTCAAGCGGGTGGGGGCGCGAGGGGAGAACCGGTGGCAGGAGGTGTCGTGGGAGGAAGCCTTTGCCGAGATCGGCGAGCGCATGCGGGGAATCGTGGAAGCGCACGGACCGGAGTCGATCGCCACCACCAGCGGCACGGGCCGGACCCACGACGAGATGCGGCAGCGCTTCTTCAACCTCCTGGGATCGCCGAACCATACCGGGGCGGGTCAGATCTGCTACGGGCCTTTCTGCGTGATGAGCAACGTCCTCTTCGGGTGGCGGGTCTTTCCGGTGGTCCGGCCCAACACCCGATGCGTGCTGCTCTGGGGAGGTGGAGGGCCGAGATACTGGGACGTCTTCTGGAAGGCGGCCCAAAAGGCCCGCAAGGAGGAGCGGGCCAAGATCATCGTCATCGACCCGAGGGGCATCGACTCGGCCCGCCACGCGGACCTCTGGCTGCAGATACGACCGGGGACCGATACGGCACTGGCCCTGGGCATGATCCACCACATCATCGAGCGGGAGCTTTTCGACCAGGCGTTCGTTCAGACGTGGTGTCACGGGTTCGAGGAGTTCAGGGAGCGGGCCGCCCGGTACCCCCTGGATCGGGTCTCCGAGATCACCTGGCTCCCCGAGGACCAGATCCGGCAGGCCGCCGAATGGTATGCGACCCTGAAGCCCGGGGTGACCAACCACGGCATGGGGCTCGAGCACCAGGCCAACTCCATCGAGGCCCTCCACGCCCACTTCGCGCTCGCCGCCATTTGCGGGAACGTGGACGTCAAGGGCGGGGACATTTTC
>CAYYVD010000116.1:0-13653 GCA_964475045.1 uncultured Desulfobacterales bacterium
CGAAGCAGGCGCTCAGCTGGCCCAGGGCGGTGCCGGCGTTCATGAGGGTGGGGCTGTTGGGAAGGAAGTCGCGGGACTGGAGCATGTCCAGGAAGATTTCCTCCCAGCGGTCCGCCTCGGCGCGGTCGCCCAGGAGCAGCTCGGCGTGGGACACGGCCCGGGCCACCCGCTGGAGCATCTCCTCGGGCGTCTCCACGATTTCCCGGGCCAGGTTTCGCTTGAGGTACCTGAACTCCAGGACCTCCAGGGCGTTGTCCGAGAGCTCGGGCCGGCTCATGATTGGGTCCCTTTCGTCATCGTGCATGTCATCGATCTCTCCTGTCACGTTACCCACGACCGGTCGATCCCGTCAACGCAGCGGGCGGCGGTTTCATGCCCGCGGGCCCGGAAATACAGCCTTCACCCCATGTCCCGGCACCCTCGATCGCAGGAGGATGCCTCCAGGAGGCAGCGGTCAACCCGGGGCGGAGCAGGCGGCCCTGGACGCGGCCATGGAGGCGGGCCTGGCCCACGGCGGCTGGATCGCCCGGGGCCGGCCCACCGAGGCGGGTGCGCTCCCGGACGAGTACCGGCTTCGAGAGACGGCCTCCGGGCACCCGCCCCGGGCCATGCGAAAAACATTCCGGGCTCCCACGGCACGGTGGTCTTCTGCCACGGTGAGAGGACCGGCCGGTGCAGGCGGGCGGCCGAGCTGGCCTCGGCGCTGAAGAAGCCCCTGCTCGACCTGGACCTGAATCGCATCTCTCCGGCTGAGGCCCAGGAGGTCCTGTGCATCTGGCTCCGGCTGTACCGGGTCTCGGTGCCTCACGTGACGGGGTCCACGGCCAGGGAGGCGTTTCGCGCTTACGCCGCCGTACGGTCCGTCCTGCAGATTCTCCTGGAGGACCGGCATCGCGGACACGTTGAACCGTCTATGCAACCTCGGATCTTCGAAACAGGGAGTTGACCAGCAGGCCGATGGCGGTGACGCACAGGGCGAGGAGGTAGAGCTCTATGGCCACGCACATGCCGGCCCCGGCCGAGAACAGCAGGGTAGCGGCCGTGGTCAGGTTGCGGACCGCCTGGTCCCCCGGGCTCTTCAGGATGGTGCCGGCGCCGATGAAGCTGATTCCCATGATGATGGCGTGGATGATGCGTGTGGGGTCCACTCCCAGGGACTCGGCGGCCAGGTCCGGTGCCATGGTCCTGGCCAGGGCCCGGCCCAGGATAATCAGCAGCGCCGACGCTCCGGCGATGAGCATGTTGGTGCGCAGGCCCGCCGGCTTGCGCCGGCTCTTGCGCTCATAGCCCAGCATGGCCCCCAGAGCGGAGGCGATGCACACCCGGAGCGCCATGTGCCCCTCCGGGGCCAGCACGGCGCCCCACTCCAGCAGTCTCGGGACCCAACCCGTCCAATCGTCCATGCCCGCACCTCCTCGAGGGTCTTGCAGAAATCAAAATCTCTCCCATCAGGCTTGACCCGCATTTGCAACGCTCCAGTGTACGTCCCCGGGGCGAGGCGGCAATGGGGTGGACCCTGTATTCCACCGGCGGTTTCTCGAAGCGAATACAGGTTCGCCCCCATTCCCGTGACGTCGACGGGCTGATAATCAAAGAGGAAGCATCTTCGAAGAGGAGGGTTGGAGGGCAGCACCATGCAGATCCGATGGCACGCACGGGGAGGACAGGGCGCCAAAACGGCCGCCGCCATGGTGGCGGAGGTGGCCATCCAGGGAGGACGTTACGCACAAGGGTTTCCCGAGTACGGGGCCGAGCGGGCCGGGGCGCCGACATGGGCGTACAATCGAGTTTGGCGGCGTCCGGTCCGGGAGATCGGCGGATGAGCGCGCCGGCCATCGGCTCCATGCTGCTGCCCTTGGTCGGCGCCCTGGTGTGCATCGTCTCCTCGAGGACGCTGCGCCGGTGGGCCTGCCGGGTCACCGGATTGGGGCTCCTGGCCCTGGTGCTTACCGTGTGGTTCTCCAGGCCGTTCGGCGGCATCGAGACCGGACCGTCCCTTCACACGGCGATTCACGCAGCCGGTCTCGTTCTGCTCGCCGGGGTGGCCGTCCTGGCCTATTGGTTGAGAAGCCTGCTCGGGTTCTTCTTCACCGCGGCCCAGCTCGTGCTGCTGGTCTGGATGGAGCTCTTCCTGGTCCATGAGGCCACGGCACCTCCGGCGCTGGCCGGCGACGGGTTGAGCCTGCTCATGGCCGTTATCGTAAACGGCGTGGGCGGCCTCATCCTCCTCTACACAGCCGCCTACATGGACCCCTACCTGAAGGAGCACCCCGGGGCGACGGAAGGGCGGTTCTACGTCTTCCTGACCGTGTTTCTGGGAGCCATGAACGGGCTGGTGTTCTCCAACGATCTGCGGTGGTTCCTGTTCTTCTGGGAGGTCACCACGGTCTGCTCCTTTGCGCTCATCGCCACGGACCGCACCCCGGAGGCGGTCGAAAACGCCCTTCGGGCCCTCTGGATGACCATGCTCGGGGGGATGATCGTGCTCTTCCTGGAGACGGAAATCCTCTCCATGGCCGAGCTGGTCCAGACCCAGGCCTCCGGCCCGGCGCCGGCCGTGAGTTCCTCCAGGCCGTGGGCTATGAGCCCGTGCTCATCCTGGTGTTCGCCGGCTTCTTCGAAGCGACGGGGAGCTTTCATGTGGAAGAAATTCGACATCCATCGGGAACCCTCGTCCAGACCCTTCATTCGATTCCCTCGCGAGACCTCCCCTTCGGTCGCGACCGCTACAGATTCAAGAGCGATTCGGCGACCCTCGACGACGTTCAGGTGGGCGTCTCGGTGGACGACGGAGCGGTCACCCCTCGCCGAGCGAATCCTGCGGCGTCTGAAAACCCGGCTCGAGAACGGGGCCTATATGGGGTGTGTTTCCGGACTGCATACAGGCCCGGCCCCATGTACAAGAGGGGTCGCGGCGGTACACTGGGCTGGAGGATTCACGGTCTCGATCCACGAAGAAAGGACACGACCATGCGACATTGGAGCTTTCTGGGCGGGCTGATCGCCCTGATCCTCGTGACGGCGTCCGGATGCGACCAGGGAGGCACCGCCGAGACCCGGACCGAGCAGGGAGGCGCAGGAGGGCCGGTCCCGATGAACCGGCGGGCATCATGACTCAGGAGGATGGGGATGCGTGAAGCTAACGAGCTCGAGCCCGAGCATCTGCGACGACGGTGCGACCCTCGGTCGCTTTCCTTTGACAGCACCGGAGACCTCGACGCCCTCGAGGAGATCATCGGACAGGATCGGGCCCTGCGATCGGTCTCCTTCGGCATCGAGATTCGAAGCTGCGGGTACCACATGTACGCCCTCGGTCCCAGCGGGACCGGCAAGACCACCACGCTCATGAAGTTCCTGGAAAAGGAGGCCCGGGAGCAGCCCACACCCGACGACTGGCTGTATGTGAACAACTTCGAGGACAGCGACGTGCCCAAGGCCGTGCGCCTGCCCGCGGGGAAGGGCCGGGAGTTCAAGGAGGACATGGACCGCCTCGTGGAGGAGCTCCGGACCGAGGTGCCCAAGGCCTTCGAGGGGGAGGAGTACCAGCAGGAGAAGGAGAAGATCGACCAGGAGGTCCAGTCCAAGGGCCGGGAGCTCTTCGAGGAGATCCAGCAGGAGGCCCGGGAGCAGGGGCTCAAGCTCCTGCAGACACCGCAGGGCCTGGGGGCCTTCCCCACGTCCAACGGCGACGTCATGACCCCGGACCAGATGGAGGAGCTGGACGAGGACAAGCGCCAGGAGATCGAGGAGAAGCAGCAGGCGTTTCGCCAGAAGATGGTGAAGGTCAACCGGAAAATCCAGGAGCTGCAGAAGAAGGGGAAGGGGCGGACCCGGGAGCTGGACAAACGGTTCGTGGGGTTTGCCGTGGACCACCTGATCAACGAACTGAAGGAGAAGTACGAGACGTTTTCTCAGCTGGTCGACTTCCTCGAGGAGGCCCGGTCCTACCTCCTGGAGCACACCCAGGCCTTCAAGCAGCTCCAGCAGTTGGAGCAGGCCGAGCCTCAGCAGCAGGCCGCCATGAAGCTGTTCGGCGGGGAGCAGCCCTCCTTCGAGGAGTATCGCGTCAACCTGCTGGTGGACAACGGCAAGACCGAAGGGGCGCCCATGGTCTACGAGAAGCACCCCATTGCGCCCAACCTCATCGGCCGCATCGAGCACCAGGGTCGCTTCGGAACCCTGGTGACCTCCTTTCAGATGATCAAGCAGGGCTCCCTGCACCAGGCCAACGGGGGCTATCTCCTGGTGGACGCCTTCGACGCCCTGACCAAGCCCGGGGCCTGGGAGGTGCTGAAACGGGCCCTGAAGAACGAGGAGGTCACCATCGAGAACATGGGGGAGGCCTTCGGGATCCTGTCCACCCGGACCCTGAACCCGGAGCCCATCCCCCTGGACATCAAGGTGGTGCTCATCGGGGACCCCTTTCTCTACTACCTGCTCTATCACCTGGACCCGGACTTTCCGGAGCTCTTCAAGGTGAAGGCCGACTTCGAGCAGCGCATGGACTGGAGCGAGGACACGGCACGGCAGTACGCGCAGTTCATCGGCACCATCTGCCGCGAGGAGGGTCTGACGCACTTCGACCCCACGGGCGTGGCCGGGGTGGTGGAGCACGGCGCCCGGTTGACCGAGCACCAGGGGAAGCTGGTGACCCGGTTCGGGGAGATCGTGGACCTCATCCGCCAGTCCAACTACTGGACCCGGAAGGCCGGGTCGGACCTGGTTCGCCTGGAGCACGTGGAGACCGCCCTGGAGGAGAAGGTCTATCGCGCCAACCGCATCGAGGAGCGCGTCCGGGAGATGATCGAGGAGGGCACCCTGCTCATCGACACCGAGGGCGCCGTCACCGGCCAGGTGAACGGCATCTCCGTCCTCTCCCTGGGCGACTACAGCTTCGGGAAGCCGTCCCGCATCACCTCCCAGACCTACGTGGGCGGGGGCGGGCTCATCCACATCGACCGGGAGGCCAAGCTCGGCGGCCGGCTCCACAACAAGGGGGCCATGATCCTTGCCGGGTACCTGGGCGGCCGGTACGCCGAGGACGAGCCCCTGGCGATGTCGGCGAGCATCGCCTTCGAGCAGCTCTACGAGGAGATCGAGGGCGACAGTGCGGCCTCGGCCGAGCTCTACACCCTCCTATCCAGCCTGGCGGGCCTGCCTCTTCGCCAGGGCCTCGCCGTGACCGGCTCCGTGAACCAGCGCGGCGAGGTCCAGGCCATCGGCGGGGTGAACGAGAATGTGGAGGGGTTCTTTCGGGTGTGCAAGGTCAAGGGGCTCACGGGCGACCAGGGCGTGATCATCCCGGAGAGCAACCGAAAGCACCTCATGCTCCACAAGGAGGTGGTGGAGGCCGTCCAGGAGGGACGCTTCCACGTGTACACCGTGTCGCACGTGGATCAGGGGATTGCGCTGCTCACCGGCACCCCGGCGGGCGAGCCGGACGCCCAGGGCGCCTTTCCGGAGGACACGGTGAACCGTTTGGTGCAGGATCGCATTCGGGGGCTCGCCGAGCGCGCGCGGGAGTATGGGACCCAGGCTCGAAAGGGCGGGGAGCCGCCCGGGGCGGCGTGAGGGGAGGCTTCGTGGCAAAGATCATCGGCAACCTGGGGCTGTGGAGCAAGGCCGAGGTGAAGCCCCCCGAGCCGCCGCAGGAGGAGTGAGCCGTGGCCGAACAGGACAAGTGCTTCACAGAGGAGTACGTGGCCCAGGTGGTGCACGACCTCAAGACCCCCGTGCTCTCCATCGGCGGGTACGCCAAACGCCTGCGCGAGGAGAAGCTGGGGCCGTTGAACGAGCGCCAGAGAGAGGCATTGGACGTCATTCTGCACACCGCCGAGCGGCTGGAGCATGACCTCGGCTGGATCGTGGAGCATGCCAAGGCCGGAACCTTCGTCTGGGAGGAGGTCTACCCGGAACGGTTCGACCTGAGGGACCACGTGGTCGAGGTGACGGAGACCGCCCGCGCCCTGGCGCGCCGGTACGGACAGACCGTGGACCTGAAGGTGCCCGAGGAGGCCTTGGTGGTGGAGGCCGACCCCCGAATGATGGACCGGGCGGTCTCCGAGCTCATCCACAACGCCCTCAAGCACAGCGAGGAAGGAAGCACGGTCACGGTCTCCCTGGAGGCACGGGGAGAGAACGTGGTCCTGGCCGTGAGCGACCGGGGCGAGGGGTTCGACCCGAAGAAGCTCGAGCAGATCTTTCGTCCCTGGGAGGAGGTGGTCCGGATCGAGGATCGAAGAATTCGCGGGGTGGGTCTCGGGCTGGCCAACGTGAGGCGCTATGCCGAGGCCCACGGCGGTGAGATTCGGGCCGAGACGGCCCCGGGGGAAGGGAGCACCTTCCGCCTGGTGCTACCCCTGCTGCAGGAAGCGAACGCCGCCGGCGATCGGGACCGGAAAGGGACGGAACCATGAAGCGGTTCATCAACATCTGTGGCAGTGGCTCCTGGGAGGCGGCCCGCGAAGCGTGGACCACCCCCTGAGTCTGGACCCCGGGCTTCGAGCCGAGCTGGAGACGGTCCTGCGGGTGCTTCGGGAGGCCGGGCTCGCACCCTGGGCCGGGGCCCTGGAGGCCGCTTCGATTCCCTGCGTGGATTGAGCCCGAATGGCGGGCTCCAGGGCCTTGCCCGTTGAAATACAGGATCGCCCGGATGGACGCATTCGGCCGCAAGCGTCATGATGATCCGCAAGTACAAGAGCACCGCCGGGTAATTCCAACCTTGATGAGCGCATCTGTTCGACCCGCCTTCCGGGCGGCCGGAAGGTGGGTCGGGTCAACGAGGGATCGATGACATGAGAGTTCCCCTGGAGTTGTCCTTTCGACACATCCCAAAGAGCGAGCGCATCGAGGACATGATCCGCGAACGCGCCCGCAAGCTCGAGACGTTCCACGACCAGATCATCAGCTGTCGCGTGGCCGTGGAAGGCCCCCAGGAGCACCAGAGCTCCGGGAGCCCGTTCCGGGTCCGCATCAGCCTGCGCATCCCCCCGGGGCACGAGCTCTCCGTGGACCGCGAGCCCGGGCAGGATCACCTGCACGACGACCTGCCCACGGTGATCAACCGGGCCTTCGACGCCCTGGAGCGCCGGGTCAAGAAGCTCAAGGAGAAGCAGCAGGGCGAGACCAAGCGGCACCCCGAGCAGGAAGTCGGAGGTCTGGTCCAGCGGCTGTTCCCCGAGGAGGGGTACGGGTTCATTTGCGACCTGGACGGCCGCGACATCTACTTCCACCGGAACAGCGTGCTGGGAGACGAGTTCGATCGGCTGGAGACGGGGACCGGAGTCCGTTTCGTGGAGGAACCCGGCGAGGAGGGACCCCAGGCGAGCACGGTCCAGATCGTCAGTAAGCCGGGTTGACGCCGGCACCGCTTCCCGTTTCCTGCTCCGCGCCGGTCCGTTTGGCACGCTTCAGGAGGTCGATGACCTCGTGCTCCTGAAGGTCGTACCACTGCACGTAGGCGTCGGCCACGGCGAAGAACATGCCGGTGCGGATGTTGGGGCAGTAGATCTCATCTGCCACCTCCCGAATGCGTTCCACGGTGCGACGGGGGGCCGTGGGAACGGCCACCACGACGCTTCGGGCTGCTTGGTCCCGGACCATGCGGGCGGACGAGAGCATGGTGTAGCCCGAGGCCAGCCCGTCGTCCACCAGGATCACCGTTCGCCCGGCCAGGTTCGGAAAGGTGCGGCCTTCCCGGAAGAGGCGGTCCCGTTTCTCGAGCTCCACCTCCACGGCCTCGGTTTCCGCCTCCACGTCCCCTTCGTCCAAACTGAGCTCCTCCATGAGGGGCTCGTTCAGGAACAAGCCTCCGCCGCGGGCCATGGCCCCGAACCCGGCCTCCGGGTTCCCGGGGATCTTCAGCTTGCGGGCGATGATCAGGTCGAACGGGGCTTGGAGCCGTTCCCGCACCTTCAATCCCACGGGAACCCCGCCGGCCGGAATGGCCAGCACAGTGACGTCCTTCCGGCCGCCGTAGGCCGGCTTCAGCATATCCGCGAGGACCTCCCCGACCTCCCATCGATCTCGAAACACCTCGGATCGATCGCGCAGGGCTTCCCGGTCCATTACCTTGGCTCGTTTCATGTCATGTTCTCTCTTTGCTTTCAACGGTCTCTTCGGTCAAAGGTCGAAGATCACCCGGGCCCGCCACCCATGGCCGGTCCGGCGGACCTCCAGCTGGTGGTAGGTCGCACCCTTGACCGTGGTCCGAATGGAATGGCGGCCCGGATCGTAGGGCTCACCCCAGGCCGTCGCCCGCAACCGGCGGTCGTCCGGGAACCGGATGTCGTACCGCCGGAAGAGCCGGCCGTGGGCTTCGAACCGGTAGATCAGCTCGGTCAGCCACTCCACCAGCATCTGCTCCAGGTCCGGGGCGTCCACGGCGAGCTCGACGGCGGCAGTGGCCTTCACGGTCCCGGGATCCGTGACCACGTCCGTAAAGGCCTCGCCGGCGTGGGCGAAGAGGGCCTCCAGGGTGTCCCCAAAGACCTCCACCCCCACATCGCCCGTGTGATCGAGGTACCGAAATCGCTCCATGGGCGTCTCCCGAGCTCCCGCTATCCCTTGGTCACCACCATGGGCTCCAGCCTGGCCACGGTGCGGCAGATGCCGGCCTGGTGGAGCACCTGCACCACGTTGCGGACGTCCTTGTAGGCGTCGGACATCTCCTCGGCCAGGGTGGCGCGGCTGGCCCCCTTGACCGTGACGCCCCGGCTCTCGAGCTCCCGGACGATGGATCGTCCTCCGGCCGCCTTCTTGGCCTGTTTTCGGCTCATGACCCGTCCGGCCCCGTGGCAGGCCGACCCAAAGGTCTCCGCATACCCGGCCTCGGTTCCCACCAGGACGTAGGAGCACCGCCCCATGTCCCCGGGAACCAGCACGGGCTGCCCGATGCTGCGATAGCGTTCGGGCACCTCCCGGTGACCGGGAGGGAAGGCCCGGGTGGCGCCCTTGCGATGGACGCAGAGCCGGGTCGCCGTGCCGGCCACCCGGTGGGTCTCCAGCGTGGCGATGTTGTGGCACACGTCGTAGACCAGCTCCAGCCCGGAGCCGGAGGCTCCGAACACGTCCGAGAAGGCCTTTCTCGTCCAGTGGGTGATCATCTGCCGGTTCACAAAGGCGAAGTTGGCGGCGCACGCCATGGCGGCAAGGTACCTTCGTCCTTCCTCGGAGGCCACGGGCGCGCAGCAGAGCTGCCGGTCCGGAAGGTCGATGCCGTGCTTGCGGGACGCCTTCTGCATCAACGAGACGGCGTCGCTGCACACCTGGTGGCCGAGACCCCGGGAGCCGGTGTGAATGAGCACGGTGGTTCGGCCCTCCTCCAGCCCCATGGCCTCGGCGGCCCGCCGGTCGAAGACCTCCCGGACCACGCCCACCTCCACGAAGTGGTTCCCGGACCCCACCGTGCCGAGCTGAGACCGGCCCCGTTCCAGGGCCCGCTCGCTCACCGTGGACGGGTCCGCTCCGGGAATGCATCCTTCGGCCTCGATGTGGCTTCGGTCCGTCTCCGTGGCGTACCCTCGATCCTCGGCCCAGCCCACGCCCTGCTCCAGGACCTTGCGAAGGGTGCGGGCGTCCAGGGCGAAGTCCTTGCGGCTGGAGCCCAGACCCGAGGGAAGGGTGCGGTACAGGACCTCGGCCAGGGCCTGGGCCTGCTCCCGCACCGCCTGCTCGCTCAGACCTGAGCGAAGCAGCCGGACTCCTCAATTGATGTCATACCCCACGCCGCCGGGGGAGACGATGCCCTCCTCCACGTCGAAGGCCGCCACCCCGCCGATGGGAAAGCCGTAGCCCCAGTGGATGTCCGGCATGGCCATGGAGGCGCGGCGGATTCCCGGAAGGGCGGCCACGTTGACCACCTGCTGCAGGCTCTGATCCTTCCGAATGTCCTGCATCATGGACGCATCCGCGTAGACGATGCCCTCGACCCGCATGGCGCCGCTGCGAGGAATCCGCCAGCGCCACGCATCGATGGGCTCCACAGTCGGGCTCTTGTTCACAGGGCTCACCTCCTGGCCTCGAAGCTATCGGGTCGCTTCGGGATCGTGAATGGGGTCGATCCGGTATTTTATCGCAAAACGACCTCGGAGGGTCTTCCAATGCCGGTTCTGCGGGCGGAGGAGGTCAGGGTTCCTGGAGCGGGCGTTTCGCGGAAGGCCTTCGAGAGGGTTTCGCAGAGTTTCGGGGACACCATACGTAATTCGAGAAAGCCCCTTGTGAAAAGGCGATTCGTTCTTGAATTGCTTATGGTGTCCCCGAAACTCTTTCCCGATACCTACGATGGGTCTCACCAACCGGACCGGGGACCCTGGTCATGGGCGTTTGGAAGGATGTGCGAGGGAACCGCCCCGGGGTCAGCTCGCGCCCGAGGAATCCGGCTCGGAGCCCTCGGAGGCCCCGCAGGACCCGGAAGGCAGCTTGGCGGTCTGCAGCCAGTAGGTGCACAGGGTCTGCATCACCCGGTCCCACTCCTCCATGGAGGCGGGCTTGGTCACGTAGGAGTTGGCGCCGAGCCGGTAGCACTCGTTCACGTCCTGGAGGTCCCTGGAGGTGGTGAAGATGACCACCGGCATCTCCTGGAGCTCCGGGGTGGCGCGGATTCGGGACAGGGCCTCTTTTCCGTTCATGCCCGGCATGCTGAGGTCCAGGAGGACCACGTCCGGGCGGGGGGCATTTCGGTCCGAAAACCGACCCTGCTGAAGCAGGTAGTCCAGGAGCTCCTCTCCGTTGAGGGCCTGCTGAAGGCTCACTGGAAGCTGGAGGGACTCCAGGGTGTCCCGGGCCAGGAAGTGGTCGTCCGGATCGTCGTCGGCCATGAGAATGACCCGCGTGGTGAGCTCGTTGGTCGTCATGGGGGATTCCTTGTCCTTTTCGGGAAATCGGAAATGGGCGTTTCGTGGGTTTCTCGACGGTTGCAGCCCCATTATGGCGGGCGGGGACTCGGCTGTCCATCGGGAAAACCCTGGAATGGGACCCGGAAATTTCCCAGATTCGGGCCCATTCGAGGGTTTTCATGCAGTCGGCGGGAGAAGAAGAGGTTCTACGCGAACACCCCGGCCACGACAGCGCCGCACTGGGGACACCGGCCGTCTCGAAGGGTGCTTCCGGACACGGAAAAGGCCCGGCGTTTCACCACCGCCTCCCCGCACGCAGGACAGAGGGTGTCGGCCGAGGCGTCGGGCACATTCCCTACATAGAGGTACCGCAGCCCGGCCTCGAAACCCAGGGAACGGGCCCGTTCCAGGGTGGCCACCGGGGTGGGGTAGGCGTCGTCGAGCTGGTAGTCGGGGTGGAACCGGCTGATGTGCCAGGGAATGTCGGGGTCGGTGCGGGCGATGAACCCCGCGATGTCCGCGAGCTCGTCCTCGCCGTCGTTCTGGCCCGGGATGACCAGGGTGGTCACCTCCACCCACATGCCCAGCTCGCGCATGGTCCGAATGGAGTCCAGGACCGGCTGGAGTTTGGAGCGGCAGCGCTCCTTGTAGAAGTCCTCCCGAAAAGACTTGAGGTCCACATTGCACGCGTCCAGGTAGGGCCGGGCCGTCTTCAAGGCCTCGGCGGTCATGTAGCCGTTGGTCACGAAGACGTTGGCCAGGCCCTGCTCCCGGGCCAGGCGGGCGGTGTCGTAGGCGTACTCGAAGAAGATGGTGGGCTCGGTGTAGGTGTAGGCCACGGACCGGCAGCCCTGATCCAACGCGGCCCGGACGATGTCCCCGGGGGAGGCCTCCTGCCGTCCCCCCGCGGTCCCGTCCCGGTGGGAGGTCTGGGAGATCTGCCAGTTCTGGCAGAAGTCGCAGTGGAAGTTGCACCCCATGGTGGCGATGGAGAACGCCTTGGTGCCCGGGTAGAAGTGGTAGAGCGGCTTCTTCTCGATCGGGTCCGCGTTCGCGGTGACGAGCTGCCCGTAGGAGTGGGTGAAGAGGGTGCCTTCGAGGTTCTGGCGAACCCCGCAGAACCCGTACTTGCCGTCCTTGATTCGGCAGTGGTGGTTGCACAGGAAGCAGTGCACCTTGCTCTCGTCTTCCCTCTCGTACAGCATGGCCTCCTTCATGTCCCGCCTCCTTTCAACGGGTGGACCGGCTTGGCAATCCTGTCGTGGATGACCCCCGTTTCCGCAGTGTGCTATGTTCTCATTGAGCCGAATGGGCCGGGGAATGGGAATGGGGTCGATCCCGCATTTTTTCGCGGTCCGCCTGCCTTCAGGGCTTCTTGCGGCCCGCAAGGTGGGAGGCCACCTGGGTGGTGACGGAAAGGCTCGTGCAGAGGGTCTCCAGGAGACCCCGGAAGGTGGTGGACAGCCGCGCGTGGTCCTCCTGGAGCCGGGCCGGGTCCAGCTTCTCAACCTCCAGCCCCTTGGACGCGAAGACCGATGCGGCAAAGGGCTCCTGACCCGTGCCGGCAAAGGACAGGTTCCCGAACACGTCCTCCCGTTCCAGGGAGAGCAGGGGGAAGCCCGCCTTGCCCGCCTGAGTCACCAGGGTGACCTCTCCGGAGGTGATGAGGTAGGCCTCCTTCCGGGGATCCCCGATCTTCATGAAAGGATCCTTGCCCTGGACGGAGGCCGGGCTCTTCCGGGTTCCGCAGTAGAGGTCCACGATTCGGTCCGAGGTCTTGATCAGGCGGCGGGACAGGCTGAGCAGCAGGTTTCGGAAGTCCGCCGAAAGCTTGGCGAACTCCCCGTAGAGCCGCTGGGTGTCCAGGAGCCCGAGGCGCACGTTTCCCAGGGCATTGACGTGTGCGCTGCGGATGCTCCCTTCGAACAGGAAGATCATGAAGGTGCCGATGAAGCTTCCGGTTCCGAGCCGGGCGATGGTGATCAGCCCCTTGGGGGTGTCGCGAAGGACCTCCACCTCTCCTTCCAGGACGATCCAGATCCAGTTGCCGTGCCGGCCTTCGGTGACCACCCGGTGCCCCGAGGTGAACTCCTCCTCCTCGACCACATACAGGTAGTCGACCATGGGCCCTTTGATCACCGGCATGGACTTCCAGAGGATGGTCCCCTTGCCCTTGGGCTTTCGACTCTGGTCGTCCTCCCGCCCTCCGGCCGGTGGGCCCACCTTCTCGATGGTTCCTTCGTCCACCAGCCTGAGGGCGTCGAGCATGATCTGCATGCGGCTCTTCTTGATGGCCCGCTGGGCCTGGACAGGCCCCCTGTGGAAGGCAAACACCCCCTCCTGCCACCCGAACAGGGGGTTGAGGGCGGCCACGCCCCGGGCCTTTCCGTTGGAGGCGTTGATGGGGTCGCCGTCCCGAAAGTAGACCAGGGCGGAGGAGGGTGCATAGGGGCAGCTGAGGTGAAGGATGCCCGTGCTGCTGTTTCCTCCGAGCAGCTGGAACAGGTCGGAGAGGCTGATGAAGGAGAGGTTGCCTTGAAGAACGGGGGTGCCGGCCATGGGGTTTCCTTCTATTCCGCCCAGTCGAGCTCCTTCTTGAGGTGCTTCAGCGTGAGCTCCATGCACCGCTTCAGGGTGGGACCGACCCCCGTGCCCTTGAGCGCGCTTCCCGGATAGGAGGGGACCTTGAGCTTGCTGTTCAGGTCCTTGTCCATCATCTCGATGGGCATGACGGGCAACCCGGCCTCCTCGAGGTCCCGCTTGTTGTACTGGAGCACGAGGGGCATCTTGAAGATGCTCTTCCCCTCCTCCTTGAGGT
>CAYYVD010000117.1:0-13625 GCA_964475045.1 uncultured Desulfobacterales bacterium
GAAGATCCGGACCCCCACCTCCGACAGCGCGTCGCTGACCAGTACCTTCATGTGCATGCTCCTTCCTGGTTGACGGAATCCTCTTCCGAGGTCCCGAGAGCCCGCCGGGCCTGTCTCATGGGACGTCCGGGCCTCATGCTCAAAAGTGCGTCAACAAGCTTTTTCGTTTGCAGACAGGATGGGATTCCGGGTTTGCGCACTCTCGATCGATTCCAGCGTGTGGACGGACAACCCGTGCCCGTGGTTGGAAGCAGTGTGAACCACACAACGGGATGAAGGGATTGTGTCCCCGTTGTAGGGCGAAAAGAAAGCCGGGTCAAGAATGTACATTCGGTGAGAAAATGGTGGGAAGAAACCACCAACCTTCGCGACCTGACGGGTCGAATAGGCTCGGGCTAGGCGGCATCGAGGGGATGAATTCGTTCCAGCTCCTGTTCAAAGTGTTGTTCGGACACCCAAAGATCGTACTCATTCTGCGCATTCAACCAGTACTCGGGCGTGTTCCCGAACAAGCGCGACAGACGCAATGCCATCACAGGAGTCACGGCCCTTCTCTCCCTGATGATCTCGTTGATGGTTTGTCGGGACACCCTCAAGGCAGCGGCGAGAGCGGCCGTGTTCAACGAGTAGTCAGGCATGAAATCTTCTCTTAAAACTTCACCGGGATGCGTTGGAGCCATTTCCCTCCTCATGTTGTTGGGTATGGCCATTCCTTCCTCCTCTACTCAATGATAATCGGTGATTTCGACCTCATATGCATCGCCGTTCACAAAAGAAAAACAGATGCGCCATTGGTCATTGATCGATATGGAGTACTGCCCCCTTCTATCGCCTTTCAGCGCATGAAATCGGTTGCTCTTTGGAACTTTCAAGTCGCCTATACTTGTTGACCAATGAATCGATTCCAATCGGCGAATCGCCCTCCGGAGCAAATCTGGAGGGATGCGTTTTGAATGACCCTGAACGAAAAGCTGTTGGGTTTCCTTGTCCGCAAAGGATTTGATCATGCATCAAATGTAAGCTGTCACGTGACAGCTGTCAACGCCTTCCGGAGACGCTTCAGCGTGACTCCCGGTTCACTCCTCCAGCGACATGAGGTAGGAGCGCAGATTCGCCCCCTGGTTCTTGAGGCCCAGCTTGGACCGGATCTTGTAGCGGTGGCTGGAGACGGTGTTCAGGGACACGCCCAGGAGCTCGGCCATCTCCTTGTTCCGCAGGCCCTCCCGGACCAGGTGGGCGATGCGGATCTCCATGGGGGTCAGGCCCAGGGAGCGGGCCGAGAGCCGCTGGATCAGGGGGGAGGTGATGCTGTTGAGGTTGGACTCCAGGGTGTTCACGATGGCGCGCTCCTCGCCCCGCAGCCCGCTCCGCTTGAGCCGCTCGATGTAGGGCAGGACCAGCTGCTTGAGGTTGGAGAGCACGTTCTCCTGATCGCCCCGCTTCTTCTCCTCCATCTGCTTGAGGAGGACCTTGAGGGCGATGTTCGCCTCCTCCAGGCTTCGGGACTGGACCTGGAGCTCCGCCTCCCGGGCCTGCAGGTCCTCCACGGCCAGCTTGAGCTCGGAGATGTCCCGCCCCTCGGAGAGAAGCCGCACGATCCGCCCTTCCCGGTCCTGCACGGGCTTGATGGAGATGTCCACGTGCACGGGCCGGCCGTTCTGCGAGGCGTTGGTGGCCTCGTACCGCACGAGCTCGCCCCCGGCCGCCCGCTCGATCCCCCGCCGCAGCCGCTCCTGCTCCGCCCTGGAGTGGTCCCACCAGGGGGTCTTCCAGAAGGGCCGCCCCACGATCGCCTCGTGGTTCGTGCCCACGAAGTCCATGGCGGTCTGGTTCACCCGAATCACACGCCCGTCCAGGCGCAGCACCCCGATGAACTGGAAGGTCTGGTCGAAGATGGCCCGCAGCATGGTCTCGCTCTTCTGCAGGGCCTGCTCGGCCTGGGTGCGATCCGCGATCTCCCGCTCCAGCTGCTCGTTGGCGAGGGAGAGGCGCTCGGTCCGCTCCCGCACCACGTCCTCGAGATGGTCCCGGTGCCGCCAGAGCTCGTCCTCGGCCTGCTTGCGCTGGGTCACATCGATGCCCAGGGCGAAGTAGAAGTCGAGGGACCCGTCCTCCTTGAAGACGTGCCGCCCGTGCCACTCCACCATGCGCTCCCGGCCGTCCTTGGTCTTCATGCGGCTTTCCATGGGCCGCAGCCCGCCGGAGGGGGCCGGGTTCTCGAAGCCCTCCCGAAGCGCCGGCCAGTCCTCCCTGGACACGAAGGTGTTCAGGTAGTTCCGGCCGATCACCTCCTCCTGGGCGTAGCCCAGGGCCCGAAGCATGGCGTCGTTCATGAGCAGGGTCCGGCCGTCCGCGGCGATGGCCGCGAAGAAGGCGGGGGAGGTCTGCACCAGGGTGGCGTTGAACTCCTTCTCCTTGCGCAGCGCCTCCTGCATGCGCTTGTACTCGGTCATGTCCCGGCTCACCACGGCCACCCGCGCCACCCGTCCCCGGGCGTCCGGGACCGGATCCACGGTGGTGTCCATCCACCGGCCGTCCCGGTTGTCCTCGTAGCGGAGGGAGCGCCCGGTACGGACGGCCTGCTCGTGGTGGGCCCGGCGGGACTCGGACAAGGGCGGCGGGAAGAGCGCGAAGGCGTCCTGCCCGATGAGGTCGTCCGGATCCCGGCCGAAGGCCTTGGCCGCCGGCTCGTTCACGGCCAGGATCCGGCCCTCCGTGTCCAGGAGCAGGGCCCGGTCCTGGGGGGCGTTCAGGAGGGCCCGCACGGTCTTCTCGCTCTTGAGGAGCTCGTCCTCCAGGCGCTTTCTCTGAAAGAACTCGGGGATGTCCACCGCCCCGAAGTCCGCCGGGCCGGTCTCGGCCTGCCGGCCGTAGCGCTCGATGTGCTCCTTGATCCTCGAGGGCGGGGCCATGATGAACCGGCAGTGGTCGTCCCCCTTGGCCCGGCACTCGATCTCGGCCGCCACCAGGGGAATGCCGAAGCTCTCCTCGCACCAGCCCGAGGAGTACCCGGCGTTCATGGCGCACACGGGAAAATCGGCTGGCTTCTCCCCCTCGAGCCACGTGTGGGCCTCGAAGGAGAAGGGGTGATCGTAGATGAGGTAGTAGTCCTCGTCGGGCGAGGGGCGGGACTCGGGCAGGATCTCCACAAAGGCCCATCCCGTGTAGGAGAAGTGGACGGGCCCGGCCGAGAGCCTCTCGATGGGGTCGCTCACCTTCATGCGGGAGAAGAAGCGCCGGGCGTCCGCCTTGCCGATGGAGTGGGCGATGTCGAAGAGAAATCCCAGGGTGACGGCGCGGGCCTCCTTCTCGCCCCGGTCGTGGTAGAGGGAGGTGACCAGGTCGAAGAACTCCCGGGACATGGAGGCCGCCCGGACCAGGATGTAGCGCTCGCCGGAGATCTCGATGAAGCCCTTGTCCGGCTCGCGGGTGCGGTTCTGGAAGTACCGGGCCACGTACTCCTGGGCCCGCTCGAAGGTCGAGCGCATGGACTCGGGCACACGCACCGTGTGCAGCCCCTGCTCCGGGGATGGATGTTGCCGTTTTCGACCCACCGCGCCTCCCATCGAACGCCGTCCGCCGAAATGCTACCCGTCCACACCCAACCTGTCAAACCCCCAACAAAGGGGGGACGCCGGTAAAAAACCCCCGTTTCTTTCGGTGCCGCCGTGAAAGGCGGGACGAGGGGAAGAAACCCAGTTTCTTCGAGGCGCTTACCCGTTTTTCCACGTCCCGGGCCATGGGGACGATAGGGCCCGGCGTGTGGATTTCCCTGTGCACTCGAGGCGGCCCATGGTAGGATCCCATCATGAAGCTCGAGGACATTCTGAGGCTTGTGGTCGAGCGTTTCGAACGGGAGCGGATCCAGTACGCCCTCATCGGGGCGTTTGCCATGGCGGCCTACGGGTACGTACGAGCCACGCAGGACGTCGATCTCATCGTCCACAGCCGAGATCAGGAACGCATCGTCGGGTTTCTGGAGTCCCTGGGCTTCGAAACGGTCTACCGATCCACGGGCTATTCCAACCACATTCATCCGCTGTCCGGCCTCGGGCGGATCGATTTCGTCTATGTCCGAGGAGAAACGGCGAAGCGGATCTTCGAGCAAGCGGAGCCTCGATCGGTTCTAAAAAGCCTCACCCTGCCCGTGGCGGGTGCGGAGCATCTGGTGGCCCTCAAGGTCTTCGCCATGAAGAACGATCCCTCGAGGGCCTTGAAAGAGACGGCGGACATCCAGGACCTGCTCCTGCATTCGGGGCTGGATCCCCGCGTGGTGCGTCCCTACTTCGAGCGTCATGGTCTGCTGGAACGGTATGAGGACATCGAGAGGGTGATTCGTGGAGCTTGACCTCGAGCAGGACCTTCTGCTCTCTCAGGAGGACATCCGCGCCATGAGAAAGGCCCGGTCCGTCCCTGTGGACACGTTCGACCTCTCCCGCTACCTGAATTTTTTGGAAGCCATCGGCGCCTTCCTCGTCCCGGCGCCCCCGATCCGCAAGGATTTCCCCGATTTCGAGCTGTAGAACCAGTAGAACCAGGGACGCCGGTAAAAAACCCCCGTTTCTTTCGGGTGCCGCCGAGGTCCTCGCACCCGAAAGCCGCCCATCGGACCAGGCATGGGTCTCCCTCCGTCCCAGACCCGCCGGATGCCCTTGTGCAAATCGAACGTCAAATCGCGGCTCAGGAGGTTCAAATCCTCGGCCACGCCTCCATGGGCTCGTGCCCCCCCGACAGGTCGACATCACAATGGAAAAGGCGACCAAACCGTCCAGCTCGTGCTGCCCGGCCCGCGCGGCGACGCCTGCAGCAGCGGACAACACCAGGGAAACCGAGGTTTTTTACCGGCGTACCCCCTTCAGGATCTTCTCCGGGGTGATGGGGAGGTCCTTGCACCGGTAGCCCGTGGCGTGGAACACGGCGTCGGCAATGGCCGGGGCCGTGGGCGACGCCAGCCCCTCCCCGGCCTCCTTGGCGCCCAGGGGGCCCTCCTCCTCGTAGGTCTCGATGCACACCGACTCGCCCGGCGGCATGTCCATGGCATTGGGCATCTTGTAGTCCAGGAAGGTGGTGTTCAGGGTCCTCCCCTCCTCCATGATGAACTGCTCGGTGAGGGCGTAGCCCAGGCCCATGTGAATGGACCCCTCGAGCTGACCCTCCACGGCCGTGTGGTTGATCACCGTACCGCAGTCGTGGGCCGTCCACATCTTCTCCACCTGGACCAGGCCGGTCTCCGGGTCCACGGCCACCTCGGCCACCTGGGCCCCGAAGCTGAAGGCCGGGGTGACCAGGCCCTTGGCCCGCGGGGTGTAGGAGCCCCGGGCCACGAGGGGCTCGCCCCGGTTGGCCTTCTGCACCAGGGCCACGGCCTCGCCGAAGCCCACGCCCCGGTCCGGGCGGCCCTTGGGAAAGACCCGGCCGTCCTTGCACTCGAAGTCGTAGATCACGTTGAGGTTCCCCCGGGCGGACACCGCCCCGAAGAGCGCCTCCTTGATCTTGCGGGCCGCGTCCAGCACGGCGTTTCCGTTCATGAGGGTGACCCGGCTGCCCCAGGTCCCCAGGTCCGCCTGGGGGGTCATGGCCGTGTCGGCCGAGGTGATGCGGATGTCCTCCATGCGCAGGCCCAGCTCCTGGGCCAGGATCTGCTTCAGGGCGGTGCTCGAGCCCTGACCGATGTCCGTGGCCATGGTGAGGAGGTGCACGGTGCCGTCGTCGAAGGCCCGTACCTCGGCCGCGGAGAACGGGTACTGAGTGTTGAACCAGTTGAACACCCCGCCGGAGATGAAGCTGTAGCAGCCCACGCCCACGCCGCGGCCGGGCTTCATGCCCTTGCGCTTCCGCTTCCACCCGCTCATGCGGGCCACCTCCTCGAGCGACTCGATGAACCCGCAGCTGCTGATGGTGGCGACATCCGGAATGGTGTCCCCGGTCCGCTGGGCGTTCTTGATGCGGAGCTCGATGGGGTCGATCCCCAGCTCCTCGGCGGCCATGTTCATCTGGCTCTCCGCGGCGAACAGGCTCTGGGGCGCGCCGAACCCCCGCATGGCGCTGGCCGGCGGCTTGTTGGTGTACACGTGCTGCCCCATGAACCGGTAGTGGGGGTAGCGGTAGAGCATGGCCCCGAAGTTCCCGCACAGGAAGGTGGCCGTGGGACCCATGGCGTTGTAGGCCCCGCCGTCCAGGGTGATCTTCAGGTCCTTGGCCATGAGGGTTCCGTCCTTCTTGAACCCCACCTTGGAGACGAGGGTCATGGGGTGGCGCCGCCGGCCCGCGGCGAGCTCTTCCTCCCGGGTCAGGGTGAACTGGACCGGCCGCCCGAGCTTTCGGGCCAGAAAGGCGGAGCAGAACTCCCAGGGCCGAAGCTCCATCTTGCCCCCGAACCCGCCCCCCACGTAGGGCACGATCACGCGGACGTCGTTCTCCCGCAGGCCCAGGGTGGAGGCCAGGAGGCACTGGACGATGTAGGGGGTCTGGGTGGAGGTCCACAGGGTGACCCGGCCGTCCAGGTCCGCCTCGGCCGTACAGGAGCAGGGCTCCAGGTAGGCGTGGCTCTGGGCGTGCACCTCGAAGGTGTCCTCTCGAATGTAGTCCGACGCCACGAACCCCGCCTTCAGGTCCCCGTACTGAATCTTGCGGTCCACGCTCACGTTCGACGGGGTCTCCTCGTGGAGCACCGGGGCCCCTTTTCTCATGGACGTCTTGACGTCGAACGAGGCGGGCAGCTCCTCGTACGCCACCTCGATCCGCTCCAGAGCCTCCCGGGCGGTGTCCCGGTCCACGGCGGCCACGGCCGCCACCTCGTCGCCCACGAACCGCACCTTGTCCACGGCCAGGGGAAGCTCGTCCTGGGTGGCCGGAAAGAGCCGCCAGTTGCCGTATCGAATCTTCGGGGTGTCCTCCCCGGTGATCACCGCCTTGACGCCGGGCAGAGCGGCCGCCTTGCGCACGTCGATGTGCGCGATGCGGGCGTGGGGCAGAGGGCTCCTGAGCAGCGCGCCGTAGAGCATGCCGGGACGCCGAATGTCGTCCGCGTACACGGCGGCCCCGGTGGCCTTGGCCACCCCGTCGTTCCTCGGAATGTTTCCTCCGATCATCTTCATGGATTCCATTGGGCGTCTCCTCCTCTACCCGTGTTTCTTCCGGGCCTGCTTCAGGGCTTCCTGCAGGGCCCGTTTCGTCAGCACCCGGACCATGGCCTTGCGGTATGGGGCGCTCGCCCGCATGTCCGAGATGGGCAGGCTCTCCTTCATGGCCCGCTCCGCCGCCTCCTCGATCCGCGCCTCGGTGGGCTCGCTCCCCGTGAGCACGCGCTCCGCCTTTCGGGCCCGCAAGGGCACCGGGGCCACCGCGCCGAGCACGATGCGCGCGTCCTCGCACGCCTTCCCCTTCAGGGTCACCCGGGCCCCCACGCACACGGCCGAGATGTCCACCTTGCCCCGGGCCGAGATGTGCCGGTACGAGGCCCCGGACCGGGGCGGCGGAACCGGCACCTGAACGGCGGTCAGAATCTCCCCGGGCTCGAGGGCCGTCAGCCCGGGTCCTCGAAAGAAGTCCTCCAGGGCGAGGCGCCGCTCACCCTGCGGTCCGTGCAGGACCACCTCGGCGTTCATGGCCACGAGGGTCGGGGCGTTCTCCGCGGACGGGGCGGCGTTGCACAGGTTGCCGGCCAGGGTGGCCATGTTGCGGATCTGGGTGTTGGCGGTCACGCTCGCCGCGTAGGCCACGGCCGGGTAGCGGCGCCGAATGTCCGGATGGGCCTCCACGTCGGCCAGGAGCGCACCGGCCCCGATGGTCAGGCCGCGGTTTCGGTGAAACGTGATGCCCTTCAGGAGCTCGATGCCCTTCAGGCTCACCACCGCCTTGGGCCGGAGCATGCCGTGGCGGCACTTCACCAGGAGGTCCGTGCCGCCTGCCAGGACAAAGGCCCCCTCGCCGAGCTCCAACAGCAGCCGGGAGGCCTCCTCGACCGATCCCGGAGCGTGGTAGTCGAATCTTGCTGTGCTCATGGTTCGCTCCCTTGCCATGGGGTTATGCGTTCATGCGCCGGGCCGCCTCGGCGATGGCGTCCACGATCTTGTTGTACCCTGTGCACCGGCAGAGGTTCCCGGACAGGCCCCGGCGGATCTCGGCCTCCTTGGGCGCCGGGGTCCCCTGAAGAAGAAACAGGGCGCTCATCTCCATGCCCGCGGTGCAGAATCCGCACTGAATGGCCCCCTTCTCGATGAAGGACGCCTGAATGGGATGCAGGGTCTCCCCGAACTCGGCCAGGCCCTCCACCGTGAGAACCTGCCGGCCCGCGGCCTCCACCGCCAGGGTCAGGCAGCTGCTCACGGTCCTGCCGTCGATCATGACCGTGCAGGCCCCGCAGTCCCCGGAGCCGCAGCCCAGCTTGGTGCCGGTGAGGCCGAGGTCCTCCCGAAGCACCTCGTTCAGGGTCCTCCAGGGGTCCACGGCCAGGGTGTGGGTGTCCCCGTTCACGTGAAGCGTGATCGTCTGTTTCATGGTCTTCGGCTCCTTGTCGTCCTCAGCCCCTGGGTGCGAGCCCCTGCTCGAGCACGCTCAGCCCCAGGGCCCATGTCTCCTCCAGATGGATCTTTCGGCCCATGGCCATCTTGCTGTTCTCCAGATGCACGATGCCCAGAAAGGTGGTCCAGACCAGCTCCGCCAGGGTCCGCTCGTTGCACGGGCGCAAGAGACCGGCCTCGATCCCGTAGCGCGCGAGGCGGCGGAGCCAGCGGTAGTTCCGGGAGCCTGCGCGGTCGAGCTCCCGCCGGAGCGGCCCGGCGAGGCTCCTGAGCATCTGGCTCTGGTGAAAGTACAGGGTCACGTTCATGAGGGCCGGGTCCAGGGCGTAGAAAGTCTTGAAGCACGCCCAGAGCTCGGCCGGCAGCCGTTTCCCGACGCGCTCGCGCCGGCGGTGGAGATCCTCCAGAAGCCCGGCGAACCGCTCGGACTGCTGCACGATGGCCTGCACGAAGATCTCGTCCTTGGTCTTGAAGTAGAGGTAGAGCGTGGCCCGGCTCAGCTCCGCCGCCTCGGCGATCCGGTCCATGGTGGTGGCGTGGTACCCCGCCTCCATGTACGCCCGGACCGCGGCCTGCAGAATGGCGTCCCGCCGCTCCAGCCGCTCCCGCTCTCGTCTCTCCGCGATCCCCATAAGACGCCAAAGTCATTTGATAAACATTCTGGCCATAGATTAGACGATGCGTCTAGCCTGTCAAGCCTTTTCTTTTCTCGGCGCGCGCCCCGGGAGGCGGTCACCGCCGGCTGATCTCCCGGCCGATGATCATGCGCTGAATCTGGTTGGCGCCCTCGAAGATTTGGGTGAGCTTGGCGTCCCGGAACATCCGCTCGATGGGGAAGTCCCGAATGTACCCGTAGCCGCCGAGGACCTGCACCATGTCCTCGGTGATCTTCATGGCCGCGTCGCTGCAGAAGCTCTTGGCCATGGAGGCGAGCTTGGTGCTCCGCTCCCCGGAGTCGAAGGCCATGGCGGCCCGCTCCATGAGCCCCCGGCTCGCCTCGATCAGGGTGGCGGCATCGGCCAGAAGGAACTGGATGGCCTGGTGCTCGATGAGGGGACGGCCGAAGGTGCGCCGCTCCCGGGCGTAGGCCACGGTGGCGTCCAGGGCCCCCTCGGCCAGTCCCAGGGCCAGGGAGGCCACGGCCGGCCGGGACATATCGAAGTCCCCCATGGCGATCTTGAACCCGTCGCCGGGCCGTCCCAGCAGGTTCTCCTCGGGCACCTCCACGTCCTCCAGGAGGACCTCGGCCGTGTTGCTGCCGCGAAACCCGCACTTGTCCTCGATGCGGCCAATGGAGATGCCCTCCCGCTCCCGCTCCACGATGAAGAAGGAGAGCTCCCGTTCGCCGGTCTTGGCCAGCACCGTGTAGAGCCCGGCCACGGCGCCGTTGGTGGCGAAGACCTTTCGCCCGTTCAGAACGTACCCGTCACCGGATCGCTCGGCCCGGCACTGAATCGCCCGCACGTCCGAGCCGGCCCCGGGCTCGGTCACCAGGTAGCCGATCAGCTTTCTCCCTTCGGAGAGCATGGGGCCGTACTTTCTCTTCTGGGCCTCGGTGCCCGCATAGATCAGCGGGTAGCCGCCCACCGCCTGAATGATCAGCAGCAGGGCCGAGGAGGCGCACGCCTTGGCGATCTCCTCGATGCACAGGCACAGGGTGTGGGACGGGCGAACGGGCCACCCGCCGTACTCCGGCGGGAGCATGATCTCGAGGAGGCCCAGGTCCCAGAAGAGGGAGACGATCTCCCAGTTGAAGGCGCCGGTCCGATCGGTCTCCGCGGCGGCCGGCGCCACCTGCTCCTCCACGACCCGCTTGAGGCTCTGCAGGAGGATCTCCTGTTCCTCGGTGCGCACGAGCATGAGGACCTCCATCATTTTGGGGACACCATACGAAATTCATCTGCGATCCGAACGGATTCCTGAATCAGTGATGGGGATCGCAATTCCTTGGGAACATGAATTTCGTATGGTGTCCCCGAAATTCCCTATTTCGTATGGTGTCCCCGAAATTCATGAGGGGGGAACAGGTCCAGGCGGGCGCCGGTCTTGAGGTCCACCAGGCCGTCGCTGCAGATGCGGAGAAACGGAATGGCCGGCCCGGACAGGGTGGCCAAGGTCGTGTGGGGCGACTCGAAGGGGCAGCCCAGGGCTTGCACCGCCGCCTCCACGGCCTGCAGTCCTCCGGCCGCCTCGGCGAGCGGCCGGTCGCTCACGTACCCGAAGACCGGCAGGGGCAGCTCGGCCCGGACGCGGCCCTGATCGGTGACCACGATCCCGCCTTGTAGCGCTCGAATGCGCTGCACCGCCAGAGCCATGTCCGCGTCCGTCACACCCGCCACCAGCATGTCCGGAGCGTCCCACCCGCAGCTGCAGGCGAAGGCCCCGGAGCGGAGGCCCAACCCGCGGATCAGCCCCACGAACCGCTTTCCCGGAGCAACGGCCCGGTCCAGGGCCGCGATCTTCAGGAGGTCCCGGTCCACGTCGCTCCGGATCTCCCCGCCGGTCACGCTCACCGTAGCGATGTGCTCGCGGGTCACCAGGTTGGTGACCTGGTCGATGACCCGCACGGGCACCTCTCGAGCGCCTTCCGGGGCCCGGATCACGAAGTCCTCGGGCCTGGGTTCCCGAGGCAGGCGAATGCTGGTTCGAGCCGCCTCGGAGAACACGTGCTCCCTCGGCTCCTCCAGAAGACGGCCGTTCTCCGCGACGACCCGGCCTTTGGCCACCACGAGCTCGGCTCGAATCGTCCCGAGCTCCGGGATCAGCACCAGGTCGGCCTGCCGGCCCGGGGCCACGCCCCCCACCAAGCCGTCCAGCCCGAAGTACTCCGCCGGGTTGAGGGTGGCCATCCGAATCGCCTGGGCGGGCTCGAACCCGCAGTCCACGGCCTTCTGCACCAGGGTGTCCATCCCCCGGCCCTTCAGCAGATCGCCGGGGTCGATCCCGTCGGTGACCAGGATCACCCGCCGCAGATCCACGCCCGCATGACGGATGCCGGAGACCGCCTCCAGGTCCCGTCGAATGCTTCCTTCCCGAATCATGACGTGAAACCCCAGGCGCAGCCGCTCCAGGGCCTCCTCCGGCCGTATGGCCTCGTGGCACGAGCTGAGCCCCAGGGCGGCGCAGGCCATGAGCTTGTCCCCCGAGGCCCCGGCCGTGTGGCCTTCGACCTTGCCGCCGGCCCGAAGGGTTGCACGAATCCGCGGGAGGAGCACGTCCGGCGCCTGCAGCAAGGAGGACCAGTAGGTCTCGCCGAGGCCCAGCACGTCGTCCCGGTCGAGGAGCGCCCGGAGGTCCTCCAGGACGATGCCGTTGCAGGCCCGGAGGTTGGAGGCCAGGGGAGGGGCCGTGGCGAACACGGTGACGGCCTGGTTCGCCAGGGCGGCCAGGACCTCCTCGATCCCCCTGCGGCCACAGATGGGGTAAGGCTCGATGGTCTCGGTGATCACCGTGGTGGTGCCGCCGGGAACGGCGTGCCGAATGAAGTCGGACGGGCGGACGATCATGTCCGCCAGGTGGGTGTGCCCTTCGATGAGCCCGGGGATCAGGGTCCGGCCCCGGCCGTCCACGACCCGGGTGGCGGGACCGATCCGCTCCCCGGGCTCATCCCCCACATAGGCGATCCACGGCCCGAGGACGGCCACGGTGAGGCCCTCCAGACACTCGCCGGTGTAAACATTGAAGACCGAGGCGTTGGTCACGGCCAGGTCTGCCGGGCGCCGGCCCAGCGCAACCGCCGTCACGGCCCCGGCCTCGGCCGTGCCCGCCAGGCTCGGCATGGTGAACCGTTTCATTCCCTCGCCCCGCACTCAGTCCAGCCCCACCAGCCCCTTCCAGAACTCCTTGTCGTCCTCCTTCCAGCGGGGCCCGAACTTATCGTTGTAGTAGGTCCCGAACCGGTCGAGCCACCGAAACCAGAAGTGGCGGCGAAGCTCCTTGGCCTCGAGGACGTCGTTCAGGTAGAGGGCCATGTTGGCCATCTCCTCCTTGGGGATGTAGCCGGCGGCCCCTTGCTGAAAGGAGCGCATGGCCTCCCGGGGGCTGAGCGCGTGGGCGGTCAGCATGACCGGGATGGCATCCGTCTCCCGCACCCTGTCCAGCAGCCGGTAGCCGTCCACGCCCATGATGTCCAGGATGGCGATGTCGAAGGAGTCCTCCCGAAGGAGACGCTCGGCCTCCTCGAAGCTTCCGGCCTTCACCACCTCGCACATGGACAGGATGTCCTCCAGGGAGTCGAGCACGTCGGGCTCGTCGTCCACGGCCAGAATCCGCTTTCCCGCCAGTCGGTCTTTCATCCCGCTCTCTCCTCGCGTGGTTTGGATGCCTTATGTCCCCCGCCCTTCGAGGGCCGTGCCCCACCATACACGACATTCGGCGGGAAGGACACCCCTCTGTCCTCGAAACGGCCCGCGCTGCGGGAAAGAGCGCATGCTCCGGAGCTCGAAACGACGAGGGCGGCGCAAAAGCGCCGCCCTCGGGAGCTCCCGCCGCTCTTTCGAGTCCGGTCCTACTTGCTGAAGTCGGGCTTGCGCTTCTCCAGAAAGGCGGAGATCCCCTCCTTGGCCGCATCCGTGCAGGCGATGCGCCCGAAGCCCTGGTACCCGACCTCCAGGGCCTCCTCGAAGGTGTCCGCTCGAGCCCCCTTCTCGACGCTGTCCTGGACGATCCCCACCGCCTCCTTGCTCAGAGGCAGCTTACCGGCCCTGGGCTCGTCCGGGATCTCCACCGTGCCGATCTCCACCGGTCCGTCGGGGATGCGCTCCGCCTTGCCGGTGAGGGCCGCCACCTCGTCCACGGCCGCGGAGATCAGCTCGCCGGTGTCCTCGGCCAGGCGCGAGACCATGCCGATGTCCGCCGCCTGCTGGGCGTAGATGGGCTTTCCGAGGGTCAGCATCTCGTGGAACACGGGCGCTCCCTCGGGCCAGCGCCGGTAGGGCACGATGCACCCGCCGATGCCGGGCAGGATGCCCAGGGTGATCTCGGGGAACTGGAACATGGCGTTCCGGGTGGCCACGATTCCCTGGCACCGAATGGCCAGCTCCAGCCCGCCTCCCAGGGCCATGCCGTTGACCGCGGCCACCACGGGCTTGTCCATGCGATCCA
>CAYYVD010000118.1:0-13466 GCA_964475045.1 uncultured Desulfobacterales bacterium
GGCCGTGGTGGGAAGCGGGTACTGGGGCAAGAACCTGGTCCGGAACTTCCACCAGCTCGGCGCCCTTCGCATGATCTGCGACCGGGACGAGACCGTGCTGGCCGCCTTTCGAAAGCGGTACCCCGGTGTGGACACCTGCCTGGCCCTCCACGATCTCCTCGCTCGAGACGAGGTGGCGGCCGTGGTCCTGGCCACCCCGGCCGAGACCCACTTCACCCTCACCCGCGAGGCCCTGCTCGCCGGCAAGCACGTGTTCACGGAAAAGCCCCTGGCCTTGCAGGAGTCCGAGGCCGAGGAGCTCCTGTCCCTGTCCCTGGAGCACCACCGGGTGCTCATGGTGGGGCATCTCCTCCAGTACCACCCGGTGTTCGGCGTGCTCAAGCGCCTGGTCGACACCGGGGACCTGGGCCGCATCAACACCATCTACTCCAACCGCCTCAACCTCGGAAAGATTCGGCGGGAGGAGAACATCCTCTGGTCCTTCGCCCCCCACGACATCTCCATGATCCTGGCCCTGGCCGGAGAGACGCCCGAGAGCGTCCTGGCCACGGGCGGCTGGTACCTCCACAAGAAGATCGCGGACGTGACCACCACCCACCTGGCCTTTCCCTCGGGCATGCAGGCCCAGGTCTTCGTCTCCTGGCTCCACCCCTTCAAGGAGCAGAAGCTGGTGGTGGTCGGCGACCGGAAGATGGCCGTGTTCGACGACACCCGCCCCTGGGAGGACAAGCTCCTGGTGTACCCCCACGAGATCCGCTGGGAGCACAACGTGCCGGTGCCCGCCAAGGCCGAGCCCGAGCGGCCGGCCTTGACTCCGGACGAGCCCCTGCGCCTGGAGTGCGAGCACTTCCTGCACTGCCTCACCGGGAACCAGACCCCGCTCACCGACGCCCGTGAGGGGCTCCGGGTGCTGCGCGTGCTCAATGCGGCCCAGCGCTCCCTGGACCGGGAAGGCGCGCGCATCCGCCTCGTCGAGGACACCACCGAGAAACCGAAAGGCCCGGGCTACTTCGCCCACGAGACCGCGGTGGTGGACCCGGGATGCACCATCGGAAACGGCACTCGAATCTGGCACTTCTCCCACGTCCTCAAGGGCTCCCGTGTGGGCGAGCAATGCAACATCGGCCAGAACGTGGTGATCGGGCCGGATGTCACCCTCGGCAACGGCTGCAAGCTCCAGAACAACGTGAGCGTCTACCCCGGCGTGACCCTGGAGGACCACGTGTTCTGCGGGCCCAGCATGGTGTTCACCAATGTCTACAACCCCCGGGCCGCCATTCGCAAGATGGACCAGGCCCGGCCGACCCTGGTGAAGCAGGGGGCCACCATCGGCGCGAACGCCACCATCGTCTGCGGCACCACCCTGGGCCGATACGCCTTTGTGGGGGCCGGGGCCGTGGTGACCCGCAACGTCGGCGACTACGCCCTGGTGGTGGGCAACCCGGCCCGGCGCATCGGGTGGGTGTGCGCCTGCGGGGAACGCCTGCCCGACGACCTCCTCTGTGCCTACTGCGGCAAGGCCTACCGGGCGGAAGGCGAGTCCCTGGTGCCCGACCCGGAACACGACGCCGCACCGCTCCCGGAATCGGACGCCTGACCATTCCGCGCTTGAGAACCGGCCCGATCTGCAGTAAGCTGCCCGGTAAAATGCTCCGAGAAACGGGGCCTTTCGAAAACGTCCGGGCATGCTCCACCCGGACGGGACGAATCCATCCACAACAGGCTCACAGGCGGTCGAGCCCATGCCCCGAACGCTCCTTACAGCCCTGATGGGATGCATCGCCCTGATGCTGGCGGCACCAACGCCGGCACCGGCCCGCTCCCTGGACACCGACATCGGGCAAGGGGCCCTGGAGCGGGTCTGGAGGGAGTCCCGAATCCTCATGGAGCGCACCCGCCTTCGGGGCGATCTGCCGTTCCGGGACTGCTTCGAGCTGGCCTCCAAGCGATACGACCTGCCCCTGCCCCTCCTTTTTGCCGTGGCGCGCGGGGAGAGCAACTTCAACCCCCGGGCGGTGAGCTCCAAGAGCTGCCTCGGGGTCATGCAAATTCTGTGGCCGGGCACGGCCAAGGCCCTCGGCATCACGCAAAAACAGGCCCTGTTCGACCCCTGCACCAACATCGACGCCGGGGCCCGCTACCTGGCCGGCCTGGTTCGATCCTTCAACGGAAACCTCTACCGCGCCCTGGCCGCCTACAACTACGGCCCCGGAGCCATCGGTCCGGGCCGCATTCCGAACGGCGCCCACTGGTACGCCGCCTACATCCACAAGCACCTCCGCCGCGTGCTCTCCTCCGGCCCCCTTCGCATGCCCCAGGGCGTGATCCGGACCTTTGACAACTTCCACGAGGCGGCCCTGTTCGTGGACTACTTGACCACCCTGGTTCCGGACCTCCGCCTCCGCATCTCAGCGGACCCCGGACGGGTGTTCGAGGTGTACTTCACCTACGAGTCCTCCGACGAGCGCCGGGACGTGATTCAGCGGATCCATCGCAAGACCGGCATCCGGCCCCAGGCCGGCGGCTACTCTTAACCTCCTGTAAAGGAGAGATCATGATTCATCCCATTCGATGGCTTTTTCCGGCGGTCCTCGTGGTGGTCCTCGGTTATGCAGGCGCCCCCGGCGCCTCCCAGTCCCTCCTGACCGCCGAGGAACGGGCCTGGCTCGAGGAGCACGGGCCCATTCGCGTGGGGGTGTTCAACGACTACCCGCCCGTGGGCTACCTGGACGAGTCCGGCCACCCCCAGGGCATGTCCATCGACTTCTGGAGGCTCATCGCCCGAAACCTCGACGTGGACGTGACCTTCAAGGCCTGCGCGTTTCAGGAGCAGCTGGACGGCCTGACCTCCGGCCGGTTCGACTCCCTGGCCGGCATCTTCTCCATGGAGGAGCGCAAGGATCGCTACGCCTTCACATCCCCCTACTTCCGGCTCTGCACCTCCATCTACACGAGGCCCGATCTGTCGCAGGTCACGGGATGGGACACCCTGCAGGGCCTCCGCGTCGGCGTGGTGGCCGGGGACAGCGGGCAGACCCTGGCCAAAAACGCGGGCCTTTCCCCCAAGGCCTTTCCCACCTACCGGGAGGTGGTCCTGGGCCTGCTGCACAAGACCCTGGACGCCATTGTCCTCGACGACCTGGTGGTGGGGTTCTACACCGCCTCCTACAACGCCCGGGACCGCATTCGCAAGGCCGGCGACCCGGTGGACCAAGGCTCCCTCTGCCTGCCGGTCCGCAAGGGCAACCCCATGCTGCTCTCCATCCTTGACAAGGGGGTCCAAAGCGTCTCCCAGGAGGACTGGGCCATGATCGAGATGGAGTGGCTGGAGCCCAAGGAGATGTGAGCCGCATGCCGAACCGCACCACACAGGGGAATGCCATGGCCCGCCCATGCTCCGTGAAACCGAGCACCGCCGTCCTCCTCGGTCTGATGCTCCTCTCTCTGTTGTCCCCAGGCCCCCTGCAGGCCCAGGACCCGCCCAAGCCAAGGATCCTGAATTTTCTCGGCATGCCCTTTGTCTACGTTCCACCGGGCGCCTTTCTCATGGGGAGCCCCTACGGCGCGCCCGGGGCCGAGCCGGACGAACGCCGGCACCAGGTGACCCTCACCCGGGGCTTCTACCTCCAGGCCACCGAGGTCACGGTGGCCCAGTGGACCGCCTTCGTGGAGGAGACGGGATACACGACCCTGGCCGAGGACGGTGGAGGCGCCTGGATCTGGGAGGAGTCCCAGTGGAAAAAACGGGGGGACTACTCCTGGCGGAACCCGGGCTTCGAGCCCACCCCCCAGGACCCGGTCACCTGCATCTCCCTGGAGGACGCCCGGGCCTTCCTGAAATGGCTCAACCGGGTGGACGACCGGGGCTACCGCCTGCCCACGGAGGCCGAGTGGGAGTACGCCTGCCGGGCCGGCAGCACCACGGATTACTGCAACGGACCCATGACCTCGTCCAAGTGCGCTCGCGACCCCAACCTCACCCAGGTGGGCTGGTACTGCTACAACTCGGGCGACCGCACCCAGCCCGTGGCCCAGAAGCAGCCCAATGCCTGGGGCCTCTACGACATGCACGGCAACGTGTGGGAGTGGTGCCGGGACCGGTACGGCGACTACCCCCCGGGCCCGGTGCAGAACCCCAAGGGACCCGACCTCGCCGCCTATCGCGTGTTCCGCGGGGGCAGCTTCAACAGCAGCGCCCGCAGCTGCCGCTCGGCCAACCGATACCGCCTCAACCCGCGCTATGTCTACGTGGGTCTCGGGTTCCGCCTCGTACGGGAGCCCTGACCCTCACCCGCCCCTCCGACAGAGCCACAATGACATAAATCGCCCTTCAATTGTAATCCAATTACAACGCAAAGGGTTGTCATGACCCGCCCCCACGCACGTCCTTCCATCCAACACGCTGACCTTGCTGACAATTCTCTGTTCTCGCATTCCGGCCCCCTCCCCCACGGCTTGGCACAACCCTTGCTTTTCTTGTGATTGGCCCCCTGGAAATCGCAAGACCGATGATTGCCTGTGCCCACGAACACCATCGCTGCGGCGGCAGCTGCAGCAGGCCTCTGAGGGAGGACCGACCCATGCATCGAACCCTGCCCATCGGCGTGTTGACCCTCCTTGCATTCCTGGCTCTCGGGTCCGTTCTGCACGCGGCGCCCTTTTCCTTTGGGGACAGCGTCCATTACTGGCCCACGTGGGAAAACGGCACCGCAGACGACAACCAGGATGTCATCGGCGTGCCGAACCTGACCGGCGGTTATGGAACCATCGAGAACGGGTTCATTCAGGAGGTGCACTTTGAATGGACCGGAGGGGGAAGCCATCTCCTGGACCCGGTGGGGGATCTGTTCATCGATCGAGGCGGAGATGCCGTATGGGACTATGTGGTGACCCACCAGGGCCTGATCTACGACTTCGCCTTCCCCATGGCCCAGGGTGCGACCCCAGGGGATCCCTACTACCAGCTGACCAAACGGGAGATCGAATGGGCATCCCGATACGATGTTCGTGACTGGCACCCGGTCTGGTTTCAAAACGCCGACCAGGTCGCATCCGTCGGATCCGCCCAGGTCAGCGGAGACATGAGCCAGTGGAGCGGCACGGTCTCGTTCACCGATTTCGCCTTCACAGGCATCGAGGGCATCGACGTGGGGTACGAGGACTTCATCGTGGCCTTCACGCCCAAGTGCGCCAACGACGCCCTGTATGAATCCACCTCCGCACCGGTCCCAGAGCCGGCCACCGTGGTTCTTCTGAGCATGGGAATCGCCGTCCTCTTCGGGTTCTCGAGACCCGGCAGGGCGCCCTTTGTTCGACCCCGCGGGTGAAAACCCCCCATGATTCCTCAGTCGTGTGACAGGGACCTGCCGTCCGAGCCGGGCCTGTTCGAGAGCACGGCTCCCTCCTGCTGCAGGGAAAGCCTTCAAGGTTCAAGAAACGAGATGCACGAGATGGGCTGCGGTCGACTACTCCTCTCCCAAGGCAGGCCGGCGCCCGCAACCCATCAGAAAAGTGTCCGGCTCTGGGGGTGAGGCCTGGAAGCCCGGCTCCCGGCGCCTGCCCGGTGTGTGAAAACTTCTTGTCTTTTGTGACCGCCTTTCAGGAGTAGAAGACAAAAAACGGGGTGCAGCTCCTTGAAAGAGCAGCACCCCGCGTACGTCCCGCCCGGCAATGACCCGGCCGCAGCTCCTCTGTCGGGTTGCAGGCGTCAGCCGGCCTGGTTCCGTTTCCTGCCCGAACGCCTCAACCCAAAGAAGCCCAGCAGCCCCATGCCCCCCAGGAGAAGGGTGCCTGGTTCCGGGACCGGGGCCCCGGCATTGGCCGACTCCGTGGCCGAGTAGCTCAAGAAGAATTCCTCGGGTCCCCCGGCAACACTGGACAGCCGTGCCTGGACGAAAAAGTCCTCCGCGGAGTCCGCACCGTACTCCGACAGGAAGTCAAACCCGAGATCAATGTGAAAATACGCCTCAGCAGTAGCACTTCCCGGCCCGAGGTATGGATTGACCTGAACTCGATGGTCTCCCAGGGTGTACGGCCCAGCATCATGGATCTGAAATGTCAACGACTCTATCACGACAGGATTGCTCGACCCCGGTTCGTTCACGTCCAGGCCGAAGGCCAGGGTGGTCACTGAGTCGATCCCCGCCAGAAAACGCCAAAGATCACCCACTGGAAGCTCATTGGAGGCCATCACCGAGGAGCTGCCCTTGGACTTCAGCTCCAGGACCTCGTTGTTCCTGCCGGTGCCGGTATCACCCGGGGCATCGGCCGAGCCCCTCACCAGCATGTCCCCGATCTGTTCGGAAAAGTCCGTGTCACCCACGGTGTAGTACGCCGCACGCGCCTGCGGGACCCAGATCACACAGATCACCAAAAGCGCCAGGCCCCACCCTCTGTTCAACCGGGTTTTCATCATAGGCTTTCCCCCCCGCCGGCCTTTTATCAAAGCGCCCGTTCCTGTGTTCCTCGGCGGGTGGTTGCTCCTTTCATTTAATAGGAATCGTTCTCAGTAAAGAGCCACGAATCCTCCTCCGGTTCCAGCAAAACGTATGCCCCTGCGGGATACCTTCCAAAAAGTACCCTGCAGAACAATTTAAGCTGGAATTTTAATGATTTGTACGGAATGAAAAAACGGAAACCAGGGGGAATGACACCAGAGGGTGAGTATCTCGAATCAAAAAAATGTAATCCCAGCCCAATTCCTGTAACTCAACAAGGGGCTCTGCTGCTACCGGTTCTTCCTCCAATTGGGATGGGTAATGCCGAACTTCTTGATCTTGTAGTTGAGTGTCCGCGGGCTGACCCCGAGCCTCTTGGCCGCGGTCTTCTGGACCCACAGGCTGTTTTCCAGCGCATGCAGGATCAGCTCCCTCTCCCGCTGCGCCAAGGGCTCGGGCTCCTCGGTCCCAGCCCCGAACAACGGATGCACGGGCTCGACCATGCTCAAGCTCTTTTCCGTGATCACCGAGCCCTCCTCCAGAATCACGGCCCGCTCGATCACGTTGGCCAGCTGGCGGATGTTCCCCGGCCAGGCATAGCCCCGGATCCAGCTCATCACGTTGGGAGCAAACCCGGTGATGCGTCTCCCCAGCGCGCAGCACTTCTGCTCCAAGAGCCAGTAGGCCAAAGGCTCGATGCACTGCCGTCGCTCCCTCAATGGCGGCAGCTGGGCGGAAAGGATGTTCAAACGATAGTACAGGTCCTCCCGGAACGTCCCCTCTGCGATCAGGGCCTCCAGGTTTCGATTGGTGGCGGCCATGACCCGCACGTCCACGTGAATGGTCTGATTTCCGCCCAACCGCTCAAAGGCCTTTTCCTCCAGAAACCGCAGCAGCTTGGCCTGAAGCGCACTGCTCAGCTCACCGATCTCGTCCAGAAAGAGCGTCCCCCCCCGGGCCTGCTCGAATCGCCCCACGCGGAGCTTGTCCGCCCCGGTAAACGCGCCCCGCTCATGACCGAACAGCTCGCTTTCCAGGAGCGCCTCGGGGATGTTGGAGCAGTTGACGGTGACAAACGGCCTTTTGCGACGACGGCTGTTGAAGTGAACCGTGCCGGCGAGAAAGCTCTTCCCGGAACCGGTCTCACCCCGCATGAGGATGGTGGCGTCTGTCTTGGAAAACTTCTTGAGGACTTCCAGCATCTCCTTCATATTGGGACTGAAGGCGATGATGCGATCAAAATCATAGACCACGTCCTGCTTGTGACGAAGGAAATCGATCTCTTTTCGCAGGCAGCACGCCTCCAGGGCCTGATCCACCCTGTGACGGAGCTTGGGACCGGAATAGGGCTTGGCCAGAAAATCATAGGCCCCCTGCTTGATGGCGCTCACCACGAGCTCCGCCTTCTCCTCCTCGCTCGTCACGATGACGGGGCAGTGAGGAAACGTCATATGAATCCACTTGAGCAGATCAAACGGGGCTTCTTTCTTGATCCCCAAATCCAGAATGATCAGGTCGTAATGAACCGACTTGAGCTCATTGAAGACATCCTTGCCGTCAGGCCAACGGACCGGCTCATACCCGGCGT
Organism: uncultured Desulfobacterales bacterium; assembly: GCA_964475045.1. Lineage (GTDB taxonomy): Bacteria > Desulfobacterota > DSM-4660 > Desulfatiglandales > HGW-15 > JAIPEI01. The sequence continues at coordinate 8,026 of CAYYVD010000118.1, forward strand.
CAAAGGCCTTGGCAATGACCTTTTGCCATCCAGCGTCTTCCTCGGCGACAAAGACTCGATACATGGCCGTGTTCACCCCCTCCGCGCGTCCCCATGCCATGGGATCTCGTGGGACGAGGACGCATTATCTTGCAGGATCGACGGCTTGTCCACACAGAAATGAGACCGGACCGACCCATGCGAATGAACCTCGCACTCTGGACCCTTCTGTCCCTGCTCCAAATCACGGGGCCGGGGCTCTCCCACGCCCAGTTTCAAACCAACGTGCACCACGGGCTGGCCCTGGAATCGGAGATCCATGATGTGAGGGCGGACCAGAAGGCCCTGGACGCCGTCATTCGAGCGGCCAACACTCGAATCCACAAGAAAAAGGGCCTCAACAGGCACGAAGCCGTTGAGGCCCTTCAGACCATCCATCGAATCCTACAGGAGCAGCAGCCCCGGTTTACCAGTCACGTGCTGCGCGAGAACGACTGCAAAACCTCCATCATCTACGTGGCGGTTGGGGAGGCCCTGGGCCTGCCGATCAAAGCGGTGGTGGTCCCCAACCACCTCTTCGTCCGCCATGAGCTCCCCACCGGAGAGACCATCAACTGGGAGACCCTCTACGGAAAAACCGTTCCGGACAAGCAGTACATTCAAAAGCACCGGGTGCCCGAGGTCTCCATGCTCAACGGCGCCTACATGCGAAGCCTCAACCCCGGGGAGCTCACCGCCCTTCACTACGTCATCGTGGGCAAGGCCTGGGCCCGCAGGCAGGAGCACGACAAGGCCATGCGCCATTACAACGAGGCGGTCCGGCGATACCCGTCATGCCCCGGGTGCTACAACCAGCGAGGCATCGGGTGGCTTCAGAAGCGCAACCCCCCAAACGCCCTTCACGACCTGAACCAGGCCGTCAACCTCGACCCCCACTATGCCAATGCCTATTACAACCGCGCTCTGGCCCACATGCAACAACACCACCGTCAGCAGGCCCTGACCGACCTCAACCAGGTCCTGGATCTCAATCCCGACCACGCAAAAGCCTTTTACTGGCGCGGCTATCTCCACATGGTGCTGGGCCGGCCCTCCGAGGCGGTCAAAGACCACCAAAGGTGCATCGAGTTGGATCCCGACCTGCGTTACCAGCGGGATTACACCCGCTGAACCCACACCCAGGCCCACCATCACGAGATGGGGCCGATGTACTCCTTGGCCACCACAATGTGATCAAACCACACCCGGGTCGTCTCCCCTTCCGGTGTCTGCGGATTGTACACCTGCATCCACAGGAAATTGATCTTCAGCGCCTCCGTGCTTCTCCACCGAAAACCGGAGAAGGTGCTCTCACTCTCATGATCCGTCCGCCACCATCCCCCGGTCCACTCGCCCCTCGGAAACCCCGGCCCGAAGTGACTGGCGACCTGCCCGTTCCGTTCAAACAGCTTCCCATTGATCCAAAAGGCCTGCTCCCCGTTGGAGGCCTGAACAGGCTCGTTCAGCCGCATCATGGTCTCCACGCAGATCCACTCCCCCCTGGGAACGTGAGGCCGCTTCCCTTTGACCAGAAACGGGGTGCCCCAGTACTTTCCATCCCCGTGCACATGCATGTCCTGCCAGTAGGTGTAAAAGTCCCACCCCCAGTGCTTTCCGTAGGGCTCGACCGCAGTGGTAAAGCGCTTATTCCCCTCGGGCCTCGACCCTGCCCCGCCCTGTGGCCATTCCGTGGGCGGGTTGTACCCGCCGACCCACGCACCGAAATGCCCCATGGGCGCGCAAGCTTCATCAAATTTCACATAGTACCGGACAAACACCTTGTCATATCCGGGCAGCAGCCTGCGATAGAACTCCCCTCCGCTGCCCTTTCCCTTGACATGCGTCACCAGCAGTGAGTGCCGTCCCTCACCACCAGCCGGCCTTTCTCCTGAAAGGGACATGGCCTCCGGGTTCTTGATGGTATCCCAGCGGCCCTCATCCAGGCCCCTCTCAAAGCCCTCCACGAAGATCACCGCCGAATCCCCTTCAATCCCCCGGTCTCCCGGGTAACGGGCGGCAAGCCCCCGGTCTCCCTGGGGCAGCCCGGACAACGAGGCGGTTTGCCCCGAACCCACGATTCCAAAACCCTTGGGAGGGCTCAAAGAGCGGGCCCCTTGGTCCTCGGCAAGAACCACGCCCCAAGACAAGACCAGACAAACCACAGGCAGCGCCAGAGCGGCTCTCATGGCCCGCCGCCCCCTTGCCCTCGAAAGCCCGGCCGGGAAAGGCCGACACAAAGCCGGCCTATTGGAACAAGCGGCACGCCTCGAGCCGTCTTTCAACTTCCTTCTCCACCAAGGCATAGGCCTCACTGTCCACATCACCATAGTCGTCTCTGAACTCGAGCTCCATGATCCCTTCGGGCAGCTGATCGACCCTGGGCATGAAATCGTCTTCAACCACCCGTGCACCCAGAAGCTCCTGCACCTCCAGCGCGCTCTCACGAGAACCCACCGCAAGCTTGGACATCTCCACGCCGGCGCGGTTTGCCGCCATATCGGCAAAACTGAATCCTGATCCGCCCATGGAGTCTCCCAGCTCCTTGTACAACCCCAGGAAATCGGCCATGCCCCTCCCCGCGGAAGCGGTAATGGCCGCGGAGACCAGAAAGTGCTGCGCCAGGTCACGACGCCCGCGCAACTGAAGCGTGACAAAACCATGCTTGCGCGTCTTCCGCGCCCCCGCCACAGCCGTCTCGCCTCCCGCCTCCCCGGCGACCGACACCTTCAGGCCCTTCACCTTCCTGGGCCTCTCCACGAGCTTGTCCAGGTCCATCTTGACCACATACACCGCCAGGGTGAAGATCGCGGCCCGGTTTTCCGCCACAGGCTCCTTACCGGAACGGCTCTGCTCAGCCGCGTGGGAGAAAACAAACGGCAGCACCTCCGCCAGGGACATGTGTTTTTCAGGTTGCCGCTCCAGAAAGGACCGCAGGACACTGTCATAATAAAGGAGCCTCTTTCGTTCTGAAACCGGCAGGATCAGCTCCTTGCCCTTGCGCTCGAGCTGCGCCACCTGGTCGGCTTTCCAATCATAGGAAACCGATAGGCGGCCCTGTTGGATGTCCGCCTTGTCCACCGCGTCCATCGCCAGCAGCAAGGCCTTGACCTCAGGCAGGGCCTCCAGTCTATCGAGGGCATGAGGCCAGGCCAACCCCACGATCCACCCGGGGAAGGGCACGTTTCCAAGCCTCACCTCCTGAAACGTCCAGTTCAGCAGATCATCCTTCCCGGGCCGAATGCGGGCCGTCACGTTCAGGTATCTTCCAAAGAGGTTCTCCGGTATGAGAAAAGATGCCCGCGCCATCACAGACCCGGGATCCAGATCCACCTGCACATCCAGGTCCCTTCCCAGCCCGGAATGCGACAACCCATAGGCCAGCAGCAAATTGAGGTCCCTTTCCGTAACCTCGACCTCACGCACCCCGAGCCCCTGAAGCCGCCTGGGGTTGTTTTCCCTGAGCAACTCCTTGATCCGGGCCACGTCGTCCAGAGAAAGGCTCGACGGTCTCGACACCTCGGGTTCATGGGCCAGCCCGTAGAAAAGGCACACCACGAGAGCCACGACCAGAAGAAAACAGGCCACCACAAGGGCCTTGAAAGCCACCGCAAACGTGCGAGCGATCATCTTACCGGCCATCAGGATTCAGTCACTCCAGGACCTTCCAATGCGGTCGGCATACGGGTATCCCCACGAATTCGCAACCTGCTTGCATCCCAGCATGAACTCCTGATCCTCTCATGAACCTGACCGCCTGAACAAGCCCTTCAAGAGGATCTTGGCGTTTTTTAATATTCTTCATTGTCTTTAGTGGCTTTATTTGAATAGAAAACCGGCCTACCCAGAGAGGCTCCGCTCAGAGTGGCAATGACAAGCCCCTGCAAAAACTGCTGGATTCGGTGATCCTCATCGATCACTTCAATGACGTTCCGGAGGCCACGGCCTTCATTTCTACTCTCCATCCTTTGAGAACAGCCGTCTCCATTATCACCCGCGCAGAAATCCTGGTCGGGTTTGGATAGGATTTCTGATTCGGGAACGTATTCCCCAGTATCCCCTTCCTCCATGGCCAAGCCCAATTTCATATCCAGGATGGCTTGTGATACAGCTTGTTCCAACAAATCTTCCTCTCCGCAAGGACGCTTATCATCGCCTCCTTGATCATATATCTCAGTTCAATCTTGGAAATACCTTGTAATGCCATTTGTTTTCCTCCGATGCCAACGTGCCAATATCGAGGAAGATTCGTGCCGCAGTCAGATTATATAGATACCCCCAATTCCGCATTGTTGTTAATAGGAGCCATTTTAAGACGCCGGAGACCGCTTGCCCGGGCCGTCTTCCTGTGGCGCTAAAAGTCGATCAACGTGGAGCTTCGGCGGGAAAGCATCGTCTCGGCATTGACCAAAAAGGTCAACGCCGGAAGAACTTTCAAACGGGATTCACCCAATACCCTTGCCAATCAGGGCACGGCTCCGCCCTTAAGTTACAGGGGCGGAAAAAAAACGGCAAGGACTAGACTTTGCTGCGGAATGTATAAGGGGATGTTGTTTTCGTGTGGTTATCGATCATAGGTTGAATCATGATCCGGGTGTAGAGACAAGACTCTCAGCCAAGATTCTTCCCGACATGCGACACCTCGAAAGCCCTTTCCAATTCTGAAGCTGTACAATTTTGCACCATGAGGCCCAGTGCGCGAGTGGATTGCCTCCCATTTCAGGCCTCCATCGCCATGTACCTGTTTCCATGTCATCCTTGATAGCTTCCGCAGGGTTTGAAAGACAGCCCACTGCTCCTTTTTCTGCAAGTTAAAAAAGTTTCGCTGGAATACGGGGTTGTTCAGATCAAGTTGAACGGATGCGTCTTCCGGAAAGCTCATCCCTTTATCCGCGCTTCAATTTCGTCAAGGTCGCTTGGCCCCGGATCATTCTCTTCGGACCACAGAATAGCCTCTTCAAGGTCGGCCTTTACTGAGTCAGAATGAAGCCATAGCTCATTCTGAGGAACAAACCGGCCGATCTTCACAATCCAGACTCCCGATTCGATTTCGTCCACCAGGACGTGTTGCCCCGCGAATTTCTTGCCGAGGGATATCTGACCACTGCTTCCGACCGTCTTTATAACGCCCATGCCCTCCTCCATTTAAGAACATATAAAATTATAATAGCATGAAGGCACAAAATGTCAAGGGCGGGGCCACCTCCTCAGGGACCCGCGCAGATCCGCCCCTTCGGTTACAGGGGCGTAAAGACCGGCTATGTATCAAAGATGCCTCCATAACCGATTGCCCAAGACCCATTTCTTCCTATTCGGGCCAAGACAGGTGGGCAAGAGCACCCTGCTTCGCGAGCAAGGAGTCGATTGGACGATCGACCTCCTCGATCCGGAGTTGCAATTGACCTACAACAAGACGCCCAGCTTGC
>CAYYVD010000119.1:0-13302 GCA_964475045.1 uncultured Desulfobacterales bacterium
GGCCGGGCGGGCAAAATCGAGATTCCTCGATTCGGGGTTCTTGCGACGGAATCAATCAATGGTGATCGATTCCGGAAGCCAGTCTCTCGAATGGCCATCCTGAATGCGGATGATTTCCACATAGCCCTGGACGAATGCGAGATATACATCCTGGACCCGCTGCCGAACGGCTTGGGGTAGGTCGTCCAGCGGACCCAACCTGTCGTTGATCGTTGTTTCGGCCAGCTTTCGGATTCTTTCTGCGCTATGTACGTTCATGTTCCCTCCAATTTCGCCCTGAGAGTCATCGGTTCGATCCAGCGAATCAAAGGATCTCGTCCAGCTTCTTGTATCGCGCTGGGAGCTCGTCCCGCGGATCCGCCACCGGCTAGGAGCTCCAACATGGGGCGATCTTCGGGTGGCTGATTCCCAGCCTTGGCGAGCACCCGCGCCTGGTTCCGTTGCCGGCATCTCCTTCGGGAACACAATATCGGTGACGGCTGACAGAGCGACCACCGGCCCCGAGGTTTCCGGAAGATGGTTTGACAATGCAGCTCTGGCCTGTTCGATTTCAATGCGTTTCGGGATTCTTCATGGGACTTCGATACGACTCTCAAGGTAATCATCCTCGCTGATGATGCCACCGACCTTTGATGGTGCGTAGATTTCCATCTGCCGGGTTCATCGGGCCGACTTGGGAGGCCTGACCGGACGTTGAAGGACGCGGTCGAATGAACACCGAGTGGCACCTTGATGTGAGACCCGAAACAGGACGGTATCCTACCGCCTGGCGTCAATCGCTGCCCCTATCCGTTTCTGGGGCCTGGGAGTTTTGCCCACTTCCTCAAAAGCTGCAAGAAAACCCGCGCATCGGTGTGATGTATCGTACCTGGGACCGGATGCCGGCCGAAGATCGCCGGGAATTGCTCCGGCAGGCCGGGCGGTACAAGCAGCATCTGAACGGGCCATGAGGGTTTTTGGGAATCGAAGGGGTCTCTTGTTCCGCGTTCGCCGAGGGCCTCCCGCTCCATCTCCGAGATGGGGGTCCTGCGCGCGGCGAGCAGGCATGGGAATGCGGCGTCCTCGTATCACGCCCGCTTCGTCACCTGGCACAGCAAGGCCTTGTACACCGGAAAGCCTGAAATGGGGTCCCGGTTCTCGAAGTCGGTGATGAGATTGGCGTTGGCCTCACGCCACTCCTCGGCCTGGATGGGGCTGCCTCCCCCGACGTTCAGCTCCACCTGCCCTGTCATCACGTCGTCGGTCACCCTGGCCCGGACGCCGACTTGGCCCCTCGGGGTCTCCACCCACACCCTCTCCCCTTCCTGAATTCCCCTGGCAGCTGCATCCGCAGGGTTGATCAGCACCAGCGGTTTCGGCTGAAGCTTGAGCAGTCCGGGGATGTTGAGGTGCTGGGACCGAAACGCCGATTGCAGTCTGGCCCCGGTATTGAGGATCAAGGGGTAATGCTCGTAGAGATCCGGGCTGCCGAGGGGGCCTTCCTCGGGCTCCACGTACACAGGCAGCCCTTCGTAGCCGTACTTCTCCAGCATGCTCGAGACCAGCTCCACTTTTCCAGAGGGCGTCTTGAACCCGGGCTTCCCGTCGGACCTGAGATGCCCCTGTTCGTACTTCCGGTATGCCATGCGTCCCGCATCGAAGGAGACTCCCTCCGGGTGGGCCTCGAGCTCTTCCAACGAGACCGGTCCTTCCCCGAAGGCGAATTCGAGCCGCTCCTCCTCGGTGGCCGGAAACAGGTGACCGTACCCCAGCTTGCCGGCCAGCTGCGTGAGAAACTGGAAACTCGACCTGGCCTCGCCGATGGGTTCGATGACCTTCGGCCGGAGCTGGCAATACCCGCCCGGATACTTCTGGTAGCCCAGGTTTTCGAAGTTGGTGGTGGCGGGAAGGACGATGTCGGCATACAGGGCGTCCCCGGTCATGAACCGGTCGAAGACCACCATGAAATCGAGGCTTCGAAAGCATTTCTTCATCAGCTCGGGGTCGGGGATGCTCGTCAGGATGGACGCCCCGAGCACCAGCAGGGCCTTGACAGGGTAGGGATCCCCCTCGAGGATGGCTCGGGGCGCTTCCATGAACTGGGCGGCCTTGAGCACGTCACAGAAGAGGGGATACCTGTCCGCGCCAATGGGCTTCACGCCTTCCGGCGGATCCAGGCGGACGCGAGGAAACCGGGCCGGGCTGCGCGGTCTGAACACGAGCCCTCCAGGAACGTCCAGGTTTCCCGTGATCGCCCACAGGCTCAGCACGGCCCGAATGTTCTGAACGCCGCTGCTGGTGTACTCCAGCCCCGTGTACATCAGCAGCGAGGCGCCCTTGGATTCGGCGATGGCCCGTGCCAGCTCGGCGATCGTTTCTTTGGGGACGAGGGTGATCGCCTCGGTCTTCTCGGGCGTGAACCACTGCACGTACGCACGGAGCTCCTCGAAGCCCGTGGTCCAGTTCTCCACAAAGGATCGGTCGTAGAGGCCTTCATTGATCACGACGTTCATCATGCTCAACGCCAGGGCCCCGTCGGTGCCGGACCGCACCCCGACCCATTGATGGGCCTTCCGGGCCATGCTCGACCGCATTTGATCGATGACGATCAACCTGGCTCCCCGCTTTTTGGCCTCGGCAATGTCCTTGTTGCGTCTGGGGGGAGAGTCTGTCGGCGGATTGGACCCCCAGAGGACGATGAGATCCGTGTTTTGAAGGTCCGCAAAGGTCGACTGCATGAGGACGCCGAGGGTCGACAGGGACGCAAAGACCCCATAAGAAACGTAGCACACCGAGGAGCACCCTGTGCCGTTCGGCGATCCGAAGGGGAACAGGAACCCCGAAACCCCCTGCATGGCCATGCCGCGGGCCGCGAACAGATCGGTCAGATGGTTGTCGAAGCTCCCGCGCCCGAAGTAGCTCATCACCGCTTCGGCACCCACCTCCTGCTTGATCTTTTGGAATGCATCCGCGATGCGGTCCAGGGCCTCGTCCCAGCTGATGCGCTTGAATTGTCCTTCGCCCCGTTCCCCGGTTCGAAGCAAGGGGTGCTCGAGGCGGTCCTCGGAGTAGACGATCTCCTTGGCGTGCCGTCCGCGAACGCACGTGACCCCGATCGGGTGGTTCTTGAGAGGAGAGATGCCCTCGATCTTTCCATCGAGCAGATCAATGTGGACGCCGCAACCGCCGGGGCAGATGCCGCATACGCCGGTCACGGTTTGTTTGTTTTTTCGGTCGAGCCTTGCACCCATCGAATGAACCCCACTGGAATGTCTGGCGAAAAATCGAAGAATCGGGCAGTCTGAAACCAGGCGGATCTCTCATGTCAAGCGATGCGTCTCGAGGAACCTAGCAGAAAAAAGGCGGGCTTGCCAGCAGCGGATGGAATCCCTCCGAAGGCGGGACAGGGACTGCGCGGGCGAGGCGTCTGGGCACGGGGTCGAAGCGGGAGGACAGAAAAGACCCGACGCCATGGACAGAGAGGGGAGCACAGGATGACAACGAGATATACGCACACCAACATCGTCAGCAGGGATTGGAAGGGGCTTGCCGCGTTCTATCAAGAGGTCTTTGATTGTGTCCCGGTTCCGCCCGAGCGACACCTCTCGGGGGATTGGCTGAGCCGAGGCACGGGTGTTCAGAACGCGCAGGCCAAGGGGATGCACTTGAGATTGCCGGGTCTTGGGGAGAACGGTCCAACGCTGGAGATCTTCGAGTACCTTGAGTCAGAGCCCAATCTTCCTCCTGCAGCCAATCGAAGAGGCTTCGGGCACATCGCCTTCCACGTGGACGATGTGGAGGAAACCGCTCGAACGGTCATCGCCAAGGGAGGGAAAGCCATCGGTGAGATCACGACCCGAGAGGTCCCTGACGTTGGTGTGCTGACGTTCGTGTACATGGCGGACCCGGAAGGCAATGTCATCGAGATTCAGCATTGGTCAGAGCCGTCGTCCTGACGGCTTTCGTGCGGGTCGCGGCTGACCGGTGTTCGCTCGGTTCAGCGTCGCTCCCGGTCCCACGCCGGGGAAGGTCCGGGGGGATCCTGCATGAGGGCCTCTCCCTCTCCCGGGTACACCTGGCGATCCTCGTGAGAGGTGGGGCGCGCCGGTTCCCTCCATCGGCCGGGCACGGGCTCCGGCCCTTCCAGGGCATGGGGTGTGGGGTGGGCATCCTTCATTCGGGGGCTGGCACGGACGTCCAACTCGGGCCGGGGCGCGGTCGAGGACGAAGCCAGCGCCTTCCAGGAGATCGCGGTAGGCGGCCCCGCCTGGAAGACGCACCTGCGGAAATCAGGACTTCGGACGATTCCTTCAGAAAGGGAGGATGAGGGGCGGTTCGAATGGAAGCGGTTGAAATGGAGGATGCGACAGGTGGGTGCAACACGCAGGCAGATGAGAATGATACCTCGAAACAGGCCTTCTGTCCAGGCGTTTTTTGCTTGCTGGTGGCCCGCGCCGGCCGCATGGCCCTGTTTCAGGTCTCACGCGCGATCACGCTGCTTCGGACGGGCCGCAGGAAGGGATTGAAAAAAAGCGAATGGTTTGCCAGAATCACCTTTCGCTTCTCCAAGCGCGAGTGCGGGTATTCCAAGGATGGGGGGAAAGGTGCATTTCATCCATTCGTTAACCGGCGGGGAATGGGGTTCGACGAGCGCATCCTGGAGAACAACCGATCGACCGCGCTGGACTGCCCGGGCCGTGCGGCCTACGCCGAGGCGTTCGAGTGCGCGATCTGCACATCGTGATGACCGGTGGACCGTCGGGTCGTTTTGTTTCGAGCCACACACAAGGAGCGTTGGCATGGACCTGTTTGCGGAACTCAAGGCGATGATCGTCCAGGTCTGCGCCGTGGATGACGACGAGGTCACCCCGGACGTCAACCTGCACGCAGACCTGGGCGTGGACTCCCTGGCCACCTGGACCCTGGCCGTGGCCGTCAGCGAGAAGTACGGCATCGAGCTCCAGGCCGAGGACCTCGTGGAGCTGGACGACGTCGGCGAGCTGGTCTCTCTGGTCGAGTCCATGACTCGCGGGTGATCCCGAGGGGATCTCCTCTTTCCGAAACCCGGGACGGGCACGGGCCCGGTTCCCAGTCCTGAAAAGAGAGGCGTCATGGACTACCCAATCATTCGAAAAGGGCCGCTGGAATCCCTCCCCTTCACGCCGAACCTGACGGACTACGAGGGCATGCGGGCAAGCTTTCAGTGGGAGGACGTGTACAAAGCACTCGATGCCTTTGACGCGGACCACATCAACATCGGGACCATTGCCACGGACGCGCACCTCGAGACCCGGGGTGACAAAAAGGCCCTCGTCTGGGAGAGCCAGAAGGGGGACGTGGAGGAGTACACCTTTGCGGACCTGTCCCGCCTGAGCAACCGTTTCGCCAACGTCCTGTTGAACGAGATCGGCATCCAACAGGGCGATCGGGTGTTCTTCTTTCTGGAACGGGTCCCGGAGATCTTCATCGGGATTCTCGGTGCGCTCAAGGCCGGTGCGGTGATCGGGCCGCTCTTTTCGGCCTTTGGACCGGACGCCGTGAAGGACCGGCTCGAAGACAGCCGGGCCCGGGTCCTGGTGACGAGCCCGGTGCTCAAGAAGAAGATCGCGGACATCCTTCCGGACCTGCCGCACCTGGAGAGGCTCATCGTGGTCAACCGCAAGGGGGCGGCCCTGGCGCCCGAGGACCTCTCTTTTCAGGAGGCCATGGAGCGGGCCCCGGACACCTTCGACGTGGTCCGGACGCACCGGGAGGACCGCGCCATCATGCACTACACCTCCGGGACCACGGGAAAGCCCAAGGGCGCCGTGCACGTCCACAACGCCGTCATGGGCCATTATGCCACGGCCCGGTACGTGCTGGACCTGCAGGAGGACGACATCTACTGGTGCACGGCCGATCCCGGATGGGTCACGGGCACGTCCTACGGCATGTTCGGCCCCTGGTCCAACGGCATCACCCAGGTGGCCTACGAGGGGGTCTTCAGTGCCAAGCGCTGGTACCGGTTCATCGAGAAGTGGGGGGTCACGGTCTGGTACACGGCCCCCACGGCCATCCGCATGCTGATGAAGGCGGGGGACGACCTGCCGGGGCAGTACGACCTGGGGTCTCTCCGCTACATGTGCAGTGTGGGGGAGCCCCTCAACCCGGAGGCCGTGCTGTGGGGGGAAAAGGTCCTTGGAAAGCCCTTTCACGACAACTGGTGGCAGACCGAGACCGGCGCCATCATGATCGCCAACTACCCGGTCCAGGACATCAAGCCCGGATCCATGGGCCGCCCGTTCCCGGGGGTTCGACCCGGCATCCTGGACGATCAGTACCACGAGCTGCCGGCCGGCCGGGAGGGGCACCTGGCGCTCAGGACCCCGTGGCCCTCCATGTTTCGCGGCTACTGGGAGAAGGCGGAGCGCTACCGATCCTGTTTTCAGAACGGCTGGTACATTACCGGGGACAAGGCCCGCCTGGACGGGGACGGCTACTTCACCTTCGTGAGCCGGGCGGACGACGTGATCAACACGGCGGGGCACCTGGTGGGGCCCTTCGAGGTGGAGTCGGTCCTCATCGAGCACCCGGCCGTGGCCGAGGCCGGCGTCATCGGCAAGCCGGACCCGCTGGTCATGGAGGTGGTCAAGGCCTTTGTCTCCCTGAAGGCCGGCTACGAGCCCACGGACGAGCTGCGAAGCGACATCCAGAAGTTCGTGATGAAGCGCCTCTCCATGGCGGCCTCCCCCCGGGAGATCGAATTCATCGACTCGCTCCCCAAGACGCGGAGCGGCAAGATCATGCGCCGGCTGCTCAAGGCCCGGGAGCTGGGTCTCCCGCCGGGGGACACCTCGACCCTGGAAGACGAGTGAGGCCCCTGACCGGGAAGCGTGCGCCGATGCCGATACAGTACATGCGGATACGGTCTGTAGCCAGAGGCGCTGTGATCGAGGTGCCGCGTTAGGGAGGCCTGCTTCGACCATGCCGAGAGCTGCACCCTTTGAGACGCATCACCGCCGCTATGACGAGTGGTTCGTGCGCCACAAGACGGTTTATCTCTCGGAGCTGCTGGCGGTTCGCGCCCTGTTGCCCTGGCACGGGCGGGGCCTGGCCATCGGGGTCGGAACGGGGCGGTTCGCCGCGCCGCTGGGCGTGCGGGTGGGCATCGACCCGTCTCGTGCCGTGCTGCGCTATGCAGCGCAGCGGGGTATCGCCTCCGTGCAGGCGACCGCCGAAGCGCTGCCTTTTGCAGGCGGCCGGTTCGACCGCGCCCTCTGTGTGACCGCCATCTGCTTCGTGGATAACGCCGGCTCCATGCTGAGCGAGGCCCGTCGTGTGCTGAAGCCCGGCGGCGTGCTGGTGATCGGCCTGATCGATCGCACCGGCCGGCTCGGGCAGCAGTACTTGGCCCATCAGGCGGAAAGTGTGTTCTACCGGGACGCGACCTTCTTCTCTGCGGCCGAGGTGACGCAGTTGCTCCACGACACCGGTTTCACCCGGCAGGTGTGGGTGCAGACCCTGTCAAGGACGCCTGAAGAGACAGGGGAGATCGAACCCGTTCAGCCTGGCACCGGTCAGGGGGCCTTCGTCGTGGTGCGGGCCACCCGGCCCTGAAGCCCCCTGGAACGCTTGAACCGTGCCGTGGACGGGTAAAACAGACAAGAAAACGTTGAGAGAAGGTATCAAGCCCAAGGTAATAGGAGAAAAAAGCCGTTTCGTAACCCGTTTCCCTTTGTTGGAATTCGGTCCCATCCATTGAGGAGCTGAAAAAAAAAGGTCTCATGATGAATCCAGATGCAGCGCAGGAAAAGATTGTGAAATCCGTCTGTATGATGTGCTTTCAGGTCTGCGGGATCCACGCCCACATTCAAGATGGACGGCTTGCGAAGGTCGAGGGCATGAAAGAGCACCCGTGCAGCCGTGGTGTCCTTTGCCCGAGAGGGGCCAACCTGCCTTCCTACGTATACGCTCCCGATCGAATTCGCCATCCCATGATGAAAAGCCGTGCCGGTCAGTGGTCCCGGATTTCCTGGGACGAGGCGCTCGATGCGGTTGCAGAGCAGCTCCTCGAGATCAAGCGCCGGCACGGGGCCCGCGCGGTGGCCTTCGCCGTGGGCTCGCTGGGTGCGGAGGACATCGAGATCTCGGCCTTTTTTCAGCGGTTGAGGGGCGCTTTCGGTTCTCCCAACTTCTTCTCCATCGAAGGCCATTGCTTCAAGTCCCGCATTCTGTCGCGCCTGATGACCTTCGGCACCTACCCGCTGGAGGACCCGGACCAATCCGATTGTGTGGTGTTGTGGGGTCACAATCCCGATGCCACGGAGCCGGCCCTGTCCTTCAGGCTGAAGGAGGCATTGAAGCGGGGGACGAAGCTGATCACCGTGGACCCGCGCAAAATCCCGCTGGCCGACAAGGGGATCTACGTGGGGATTCGACCGGGGACCGATGCCGCCCTGGCCTTGGGTATGATGCATGTCTTGATCTTTGAAGGGTGGTACGACGCGGCGTTTGTGGACCGATACTGCAGCGGTTTCGACCGGCTGAAAGAGCACGTCAAGCGCTACACTCCGGAGGCGGTTGCGGGCATCTGCGGCATTCCGGCCTCGGACGTCTACACCATATCGAGGCTGTTTGCGGGAGCGAGGTCCGCGTCCATCATCCAGGGCATCGCGTCTCTGGACCAGTACAACAACGGGTTTCAGACCAATCGCGCACTGGCCATCCTTCAGGCGATCACAGGGAACTACGACAGGCCGGGGGCGTGGTGCACCAATCCTTTGTTGCGGCTGCAGGACCTTCGCGTCCCGGTGGAGGAAAAGCCGATCGGGTCCGACGAGTGGCCTCTGTTTCACTCGCTCTGGGGGAGGGCGGTTCCCTATGGACAGCAGATGGCGCTGCCGGATGCCATCCTGAATGAGCGCCCCTACCCGGTCAAGGCGCTTCTGACCACCGGCGCCAACCCAGCGGCGGCCTGGCCGGACGCACAGAAGACGAAGAAAGCCTTTGGAAAGCTGGATCTGCTGGTGGTCAACGATTTGTTCATGACCGAGACGGCCCAGCTGGCCCACGTGTTTCTCCCGGCCTGCTCGCATGCCGAGAAGCTCTGCCTGGCCTACAACTACGCTCTGGTGTTCGGCATGCCCTACGTCACGCTGAATCAACGGCTCATCGAGCCCCTCGGGGAGTCCCGGCCGAACTGGAAGATCTTTTCCGAGCTGGGGCGCAGAATGGGCTACGAGGCGTACTTCCCATGGAACACGGACGAGGAGGTGGTCTCCATGATGCTGACCCCCAGCGGGATCACCCTCGAGGAGCTGGCTTCCCATCCGGAGGGCCGGTGGTTCGGAGAGCGATGCTATGACATCGACGCGCCCAAGCAGATTCGGACGCCGTCCGGCCGCATCGAGATCTACTCCGAGACGCTCGCAGAGGCGGGGTACGAGCCGCTGCCCGAGTACAGGCCCCCGGTGCGCGGTCCTGAAGCCCAGCCGCAGCTGAAGGGCCCCTATCCCCTGACGCTTCTTCCGGGCACCAGGATCAAGTACTACACCGGCTGGCAGCACAGAAACATCCAGGAGCTCCGGCGGTTTGCGCCGGAAGCGTCTGCGGAGGTCCATCCGAGCACGGCCGTGCAATACGGACTGACCGACGGCTCGGAGATGTGGATCAGGACACCCAAGCATCAGGTCAAGGTCAAGGCCGATGTGACGGCGAACATCCGTCCCGGCGTGATCGGTCTGGTGCACGGCTGGGAAAGGGAGCAGAACGGAAATCTCCTGACCGACTATGCACCGAACGACCCGGTGACCGGCTACCCGGAGCTGAGGGCCATGTCGTGCCGGATCGAGAAGGTCTCCTAACCTCGAGAGCAGGATCAAAGCATGTCGTTTCATTCGCTTTTTGAGCCCATTCATGTCAAAAAATGTTATTTGTCAAATCGGATCATGTTGACGGCCGCGGTGACCCGGTTGTCCGGGCCCGACGGCGAGGTGACCGAGCCCCTGGTGCAGCGCTACCGACGGATCGCGCGCGGGGGCGTGGGCGCCATGGTGATCGAGGCCGCCGTGGTGCAGCCTTCCCGCAGCTCGTACAACCTGAGAATCAGTGACGATGCCTGGATCGAGCCGCTGCGCGGGCTCGTGTCCGCCGTGAAGCAGGAGCAGGAAGGGCTGTGTGTCGGTCTGCAGATCATGCATTTCCTGAAGATCTCCCGAAGCGGCTGGCGGCAGCGCGTGGAGGACTTGAGCCGGGAAGACATTCTGGGCATCCCGAACCTCTTCGCCGACGCGGCCCGTCGCGCCAAGGAGGCGGGTTTCGACTTCGTCGAGGTGCACATGGCCCACTTCACCACCCTGGCGTCCTTCCTGTCCCTGAGCAACCAGCGGACCGACGCGTTCGGCGGGGCCTTGAGCGATCGGTTGGCCCTGCCCCTGGCAGTCGTTCGGAAGGCGCGGGAGGCCGTGGGGCCGAGGCATGCGTTGGGCGTGCGCATCAACGGAGAGGATTTCACGCTGAACGGCAACACGGTTCTGCAAAGCCGGAGCATCGCCCTGGCCCTGGCTTCCGAGGGCGTCGACTACATCAGCGTCTCCGCAGGGGAGCGGTTCGAGGATGCGTCCCCACCGCCGGAAGGCCAACCGCCGCGGCCCGGTACCGGGTACAGCGGGGCCCGAATGAGCCCCAGGTGGTGGAGCCCCGACGGCACCCAGGTTCATCTGGCCGGGGACATTCGATCCGCCCTGAGAGATGCCGGCCACGACACCCCTGTGGTGACCGCCGGAAAGATCCGCACAGCGGAGCTGGCCGAGGACATTCTGAACCGGGGCGATGCGGACATCATCGGCATGGCCAGGACCTTGTTTGCCGATCCGGACTGGCCGAACAAGGCCCGCTCGGGAGACAGCGACGACATCGTCCTGTGCGCCGCCTGTGGATACTGCAGCGAGTCCGATGACCGCATGGAGACCGTGCGCTGCATTCAGTGGCCCCGAGACGCCCGGGACGCGCCGGAGCCGTGGCGTCACCTGCCACCCTGTCAGGTGGCCTGTCCGGCGGAGGTCCATGTGCGCGGGTATGTGGATCTCGCCCTTCAGGGCCGGTTCGCAGACGCCCTGCAGCTCATGAAGCGAAAGATCCCCCTTCCCGGTGTGGTCAGCCGTGTCTGTCCGGCGTTTTGCGAGCGCGAATGCAACCGGGCCAAGTGGGACGAAGCCGTGGCCGTCAATGGAATCAAGCGCATGATCGTGGACCGCGCCGGGCTGGAACGAGAAGCCGTCGAACCTGCGGCCGGCTCCCGCCGGGCATCCGTGGCCGTTATCGGCTCAGGGCCTGCGGGACTGAGCGCCGCCTACTACCTGGTCGAGCGGGGGTACCGCGCCACCGTGTTCGAGGCCCTGCCGGTGGCCGGGGGCATGCTCAGCGTGGGCATCCCCGAATCCCGATTGTCCAGGAGCGTGGTGCAGGCCGAGATCCGCAACCTGGAGCGTTTCGGGGTGGAGATCCTGCTGGAACGGCCCTTGGGTCCTGGCGGGCAAAACATCGAGGACCTGTTCGAAGAGGGATACCAGGCGGTCTTTCTGGCCACCGGCATTCCGCGGCGACGCAGGATGAAGCTCCCCGGCGATCCGTCCTCGGAGCTGAGGATTCCTCATCTGCCGTTCCTGGATTCGACCGAGTTCGGGGTCGGGGAAAAGGGTCGGATGGATGTGGATCCCGGCACCCTGAGCACCCCCAGAAGGGGGGTGTTCGCAGGCGGGGACCTGGTTCTGGGGCCCTCGACGGTGGTGCAGGCCCTGGCCCAAGGCCGGCGGGCGGCCGCATCCATGGACCGGTTTCTGCGTGGTCTGCCCGCCGAGGAGCCCCTTCCGCCTCCGTCCACCATCGCACTCGAGGGGATCGACCTGTCGCGGTTCAAACGGGATGCGATTCGGGAGAACGTCTCCGCCGGGCCGGACGGGGGAGGCATGAGGACGTCGGACTCAGGCGGGCTCTCATTGCTGCGCGAGGCGGAGCACTGCTTCCGGTGCGGCCTGTTTCCCAAAACCCATTGACCAAGGGTAGAAACGGTCCTTTTGAAAGGGTGTTCTATGAAAGTCATGGCTCTGAACGGAAGCCCTCGAACGACCCACTGGAATACCGTCACATTGCTGAACCATGCCTTGAAAGGGGCCGCCTCGAAGGGGGCGGACACCGAGCTGATTCACCTCTATGAAATGAATTTTTCCGGTTGTATCAGTTGTTTTTCATGTAAAAAACTGGATCGTCGAGTCGATGGCGTCTGTGCAGTCCAGGATGATCTGACGCCCGTGCTCGCCCGTGTGAGGACGGCGGACGCCTTGATCGTCGGGACCCCCGTGTACTACGGCGCGGAAACGGCTGCCACCCGCGCGTTGATCGAGCGCCTCTGCTTTCCGTACAACAAGTACTCCGAAGCGGTGAAAACCCTTTTCCCGAGACGGATCCGCACCGCTTTGATCTACACGATGAACGTGAAGGAGGAGATGGTCGAGCAGCTGGGGTATGACCGGCATTTCAATCTCACCAGAAACGTTTTTGAGAAATATTTCGGTCTCTGCGAGCTGTTGTTGTCGACCGATACCCTCCAGTACGACTACGACCGGTACGAATCGGAGATGTTCGACAAGGAGGCCAAAATCAGACGTCGTGCCGAGGTTTTTCCGGAGGATTGCAGCCGGGCTTTCGAGCTGGGGGTCCGGGTGGGTTCTCCACCATAGCATGGGGGCCGAAACATGACCGGAAAGGCCGCTGACCTGCGCACAGCGAAGCTCACCCCGCAGGAAGGCGCCCAGTTCCCTCCGTGTCTGCCCGGCCCAGGCGATACCGAAGGATCCCCCGAGATACAAGCATTTTCTTTTCTTTTCCCTCAGTCTCTTTTGTCGGTTTTTTCAGCTCTTTCTTTGACTTTTTTTCCATATTGGAATTGGACAACAGCCCGTTTGCACGCCGGCTCCTGCCGTAAAGGTTGTGCTTGCAATGGGCGGCCGGGTGGGCTAACAAAATGATACCTGATTCATGTCGAGGCAATCATGACCCCACCCAGCGTTCGAGGCCCGGGCCGGTCCCTGACACCCAAGGGGAGGACCACGAGGAGAGAGATTCTCGAGGTCGCCCACGAGGTCTTCAAGGAGTTCGGTTACTATGGGACCTCCGTCTCGGAGATCGCCCGCCGGTGCCGAATCTCCACGGCGGCATTCTACCAGTACTTCAACGACAAGGAGCAGGTGTTCCTCGAGCTGAACGACCTCAACATCTCCCGCTTCATGGAGCGGGCCCGAGCCCTGGAGAAACCGTCCCTGGGGTTTGAAGAACGCCTCTCCGCCG
>CAYYVD010000120.1:0-13198 GCA_964475045.1 uncultured Desulfobacterales bacterium
TCCCGATGGGCGTCCCCAGCAGAGCGTCGATGGCGTTGAACAGCACGTTCTGCGACCCCCAGCCCACCGTGTTGAAGGCCAGGATCACCCCGATGCTGTCCCCCTCCGACGTGGTCGCCTGAAGCGTCCGCGCGTTGATTCCCGACGTGTTGAACGCCTCCACCACCACGTCCCCGCCGGCCGTCACCGTGCTCCCCGTGATGATCGCACGCGCACCGCTCTGCACCACGTTCGTGGCGATGGTCCCGTTCACCGCCAGGCTGTCCCCGCCCCCGGTGAACGAGCTCCCCCCGGACGAGCTCACCGAGTTGTCCGCCTTGGCCCAGATGGTCGCGTCCTCCAGGGCGCTCACGGTCACGTCCGTCCCCGCCGTCACCGTGGCGTCCTCGATGGTCGCCTCGGCCTCACCGCGAACGTCGTTCAACACCACCATCCCGCCGATGGCCTTGGAGTCCGACTCGGTGATGTTGATCCCGTCCGGAACCAGGTTGGTCAGCGACTCCTCCTTCCAGTAGTCCAGGTCGCTGTAGTCCTGAACCCCCAGGTCCAGGAGCTCCTCGGTCCCCATGTACCGGTACACGCTCCCGGGCGTGCCCCCGATCTTTCGCCACAGGCCCGGGTCCATGTAGTCCGCCTTGCCCAGGTCCAGGGTCGCGTCCGCACCCGTGTACCGGTACACGACCCCGGCCTCGCCCCCGATCTCCTTCCACGCCGCATCCGTGCCGTAGCCCTGGGCGCTCAGGTCCAGCTCCGTGGGGCCGCCGCCCCGGTACACGAACACCCGGCCGTCGGACAGCCCCACCGTGTCGCCGGTCTGGACCATCTCCACGCCGTCCCGGGGGTGGAAGTCCGCCGTCAGGTAGTCCTCGGCCACCTGCACCAGCTGACCCGCGGTCAGGGCCTGCGTCCCGTCCCCGGTGCTGAACGCCGGGGTGGCGTAGTCGTCCGCCAGACGCACCTTGTCCCCGAAGCTCAGGACCTTGTCCCCGTCCGTGCTCTCGTAGTCGGCCGCCACGATGTCGCCGATGGTCTCGTCGATCACGGACAGGCCGCCGTCGTTCGTGGTGATGGAGGAGACCACGACCTTGGCGTTGGAGTAGATCCCGGCGTGGTCCTCGGCCGTGATCGTCACGCCGCCGCCGGCATTCACGGTGGTTGCAAAGCCGTGCTCGAAGACCTCGGTCCAGTCGCCGTTGTTGGCGTAGTCCTGGGCCGTCTCGGCCAGGTCCAGGGTCTTGGCCGTGCCCGTGTACTCGTAGATGGCCCCGGAGTCGAGCCGGACCCAGTCGCCGGGCTCCACCGGGACGGTCCCGTCATGGGAGGTGTGATCCACGCGCTCGTACTCGATGGCGGCCCGGGCGGTGCTGCTCACCTTGTTGCTCGCCAGGATGCCGCCGAACCCCTGGCCCGTGGCCCTGAAGAGGGCCGAGGCCGCGGACTCGGCCGCATTGCTCACCGTGGCGTTGAGCTGGGTCTGGTTGAGGGCCGTCAGGATCACGTCGCCGTCCGCCGTGACCCGGGAGTTGGTGATCAGGGCCTCCACCCGGGACGGGTCCTCGCCGTCAAAGGCCCGGGAGAGGAGCGGGTCGCCCAGGAGGGCGTCGATGGCGTTGAAGAGCACGTTCTGGGGCTTCCACCCGATGGTGTTGAAGGCCAGGGTCACCCCCACGCCGGTGTCGCCGGTCTGGGTCGAGGCGCTCAGGGTGGCGTCCATGCGCGCCGTGTTCCGGGCCTCCACCACCACGTGCCCGAGGTCGTTTCCGTCCCCGGCCACGGCGTCCCGGGCCGTGACCGTGCTGGCCTCGATCCAGGCCCGGGCCGAGCTCAGCACCAGGTTGGTCACGATCTGCCCCTGGGCCGCCACCGACTTGCCCGTACCGAAGGCGCTCCCTCCCGAGGAGGTCACGTTGCTCAGGATGTTGGACCGAAGGGTGGCGTTCTCCAGGGCCTCCACCCGCACATCGCCGTCCGTGGTGGTCAAGGCGGTCTCGGCGATGAAGGCCTCCACCTCGCCCCGCACGTCGTTCATGGCCACCAGGCCGCCGTAGGCCTCGGCGTTGGAGTCGGTCAGGTTGCCGATCTCCGGGAACAGGAGGTCCTCGAGGTCCGAGCTCTGAAGCTTCATGAAGTCGGGGTCCGTGTCGTAGTCGACCGTCCCCAGGTCCCGGGTCTTGCCGGACAGGAGCGCCCACTCCTCGGGCAGCAGCGACTGGAACCACTCCCCCAGGCCTCCCAGGGGAACGGCCGGGTCGGCGTCCCCCACGAACATGTACAGCGCGCCGTCGGTTCCGGTCCCGCCGTGGGATCCGTCGAAGCGGACCTTGTCCCCCACCAGCAGGGACTGCTCGCCCGAGGCGTTGGTGTACCGGTAGTCGTCCAGACCCAGGGGGTCCACCACGCCCTTGAGGGCGTCCACGCTGTTCTCGCTGATGGACACCGTCTCCAGGTCGGCCCGAGCGTCGATCCCCGCGCTGTCCTCCGCGTGGATCACCACGTCGCCCGTGACGTCGACGGCCGCACCAGCCGGGGCGTTGGTGTTGTCGATGAACGCCCGGGCCTCGCTCGCCACCTTGTTCCCGGCCAGGAGCGCCCCTCCGGCCAGGCCCGCCACCCCGAACCTGGCCGCCACGGCGAAGTCGGTCTTCTTCACCGCAGCGGCCTCGCTGGAGAGCTCCGCCGTGAGGTCGGCCCTGGAGACCGCGTTCAAGGTCAGGTCGCCGCCCACCGAAAGGGTCGAGTCCACGATCGCCGCCACGGCCTCGGCCGGCTGGACCCCGCCGAAGACATCCACGTCCAGGAGCTTCCGCCACCGATCCGTGTCCGTGTAGTCCTCCGCGTTCAGGTCCACGCCTGTCTCCGGGGCGTCCCCCACGAACTCGTAGCGGGATCCGTCCGCCAGCTCCACCACGTTCCGGTAGGCCAGGTCCACGGCCCCCACCACGGGCAGCACGTAGGTGGGATCGTCCGCCTCGGCGATCATGGGCGCCCCGATCACCGCGTCGATGCCCTGGGTCAGGAGGTCCTGGGCCTTCCACCCGATGGTGTTGAAGGCCACCACGAAGCCCACCGGCTTTCCGCTCGACACGGCGCTTCGGGCCGTTGCGTCGATGGTGGAGACGTTCTCCGCATCCAGGGCCATGTCTCCGGCCGCGGTTACATGGCTTTCGGTGACCACCGCCCGGGCCGAGCTCAGGACCAGGTTGTTCACCACGATGCCGCCGAAGGTGTCCCCGGCGGCCGACACCACGCTGTCGTCCTCAGCCGTGATGTGCGCCCCTTCGACGGCCCGAAGATCGATGCTCCCGCCGGCCCGAGTCGCCGACCGGGTGATGAAGGCGTCCACGTCGCTTCGGACGTCGTTCCGGGACACCACCCCGCCCATGGCCTCGGAACCGCCCAGGCTCAGCCCCGCCGCCTTCATCCCCGCCTTCACGATGGAGGTGGGCACCACGTTGCTCTCGTTCAGGGCCTTCCACAGGCCCCGGTCCGTGAAGTCCACCGAGGAGAGATCCACGTCCGCGGCCGATGTGCCCATGTACTCGTACACCGTCCCGGGCGTCCCCAGGACCTCGGTGCCCGCGCCCGTGTAGGCGTAGTCCGAGGCCACCCGCACCTTGTCCCCGAAAATCAGGTCCACGGTCCCGGACTTGGTGGTGTACTGGTACTCGTCGATCAGGGTGTCGATCAGGCTGTTCAGGATGCCCGCGCCGCCGTCGTTGGAGGCCGAGGCGGCGGACCGAAGGCGGGTGCGGGCGTCGATCACGGCCAGGTCCCGGGCGTCGATGCCCACGGCCCCGCCCACGTCGATGTCCGGCGTCCCCGGCACCAGCGGAAGCCCCGTGTTGTCGATCCCGGCCTGCGCCCGGCTGCTCACGCGGTTGAGGGCCAGCACCCCGGCGTAGCTCGATCCCGATGCCCCGTAGAGGGCCGAGGCCGCGGCCGTGGACTCGTTCCCCACCTGGGCCTCGATCCGGGACCGGGAGGCGGCGTTCAGGCTCAGGTCCCCACCTGCAATGACGGTGGAGTCCGTGACGGTCGCCTCCACCAGGGCCGGGTTCTCCGTCCCGATGGGCGTCCCCAGGAGCGCGTCCACCGTGTTGAAGAGCACGTTCTGCGACGCCCAGCCCACCGTGTTGAAGGCCAGGATCACCCCCACGCCGGTGTCCCCGGTGGTGGTGGCCTGAAGCGTGGTGGCATCCAGCGTGGACGTGTTGTCCGCATCCAGGATCACGGATCCGGCCGTGGCCTCCACGCCGCCCCCCTCCACGAAGGCCCGCGCCGAGCTCTGGACCACGTTCGTGGCGATGGTGGCGTTCACGGTCAGGGACGTGCCCTCGCCGAACATGCTTCCGCCCGATGAGCTCACCGAGCTGTCCGACACGGCCCAAATCGCCGCGTTCTCCAGGGCCATGAGGGACACGTCCCCGGTCCCGGCGGTCACGGTGGCGCCCTCGATGGAGGCCTCCACCTCGCTTCGGACGTCGTTCACCACCACCATGCCGCCCATGGCCCGGGAGTCCGACGGCGACCAGTTGTTCCCCTGGGGGATCAGCTGGGTCAGCGGCACCTCTTTCCAGAAGTCCGTGTCCGTGTAGTCCTGGGCCGCCAGGTCCAGACCGGCCCCGGTCGCAGACGTCCCCATGTACTCGTACACGCCCCCGGCGTTGCCGCCGAGCCGCGTCCAGTGGGTGGTGTCGCTGTAGTCCAGGGTATCCAGGTTCGGACGCGCCTCGGCCAAGCCCCCTTCGTAGCGGTAGGACGCGCCCGCCTCGCCCCCGATGCCGGCCCACGGGCCGGTGCTGTAGTCCGTGTGGCTCAGGTCCAGCAGGGCATGCGAGCCTCCGGTGTACACATACACGCCCCCGGGCGTCCCGCCCCCACCGTACCCGTCAGCCAGCTGGACCCGGTCCCCGGGCGCCAGGTACTCCTCCCCGTCCTCCGTCGTGTACCGCACGTCCAGGAAGTCGTCCGCCAGGCGGACCACGTCCCCGGCCGCCAGGTCCGCGCCCGGCACCCCGTCGCCCGTGGCGTGGTCCGCCGCACCGTAGTCGTCCGCCAGGCGAACCCGGTCCCCGAAGTCCAGGGACCGGATCTTGGTGCTCAGGCCAGCATCCGGCGTGGTATCGTAGTCCGCCGGCACCACGTCGCCCACGGTCTCCTGAATCACCGCTGCCCCGCCGTCGTTCGTGGTGATGCTGGAGGCGACCACCTTGCTGTTGGCGTAGACCCCGGCGTGGTCCTCGGCCGTGATCGTCACGCCACGGCCCGCGGACACCGTGGTCGCGAAGCCGTGCTCGAAGACCTCGGTCCAGTCCCCGTTGTCCGCGTAATTCTGGGTCGCCTCGGCGAGGTCCAGGTCCCCGGCCGTGCCTGTGTACTCGTAGACGGCGCCGGAGTCGAGCCGCACCCAGTCCCCGGGCGCCACCGGGACGGTTCCGTCATGGGAGGTGTGATCCACGCCCTCGTACTCGATGGCGGCCCGGGCCCGGCTGCTCACCTTGTTGCTCGCCAGGATCGCCCCGAACCCCTTGCCCGAGGCCCCATAGAGGGCCGAGGCCGCGGACTCGGCCGCGTTGCTCACCGTGGCGTTGAGCTGCGCGTTGTTGAGCGCCGTCAGGGTCACGTCCCCTTCCGCCGTGACGGTGGCGTTCGTGACCAGGGCCTCCACCCGGGACGGGTCCTCGCCGTCAAAGGCCCCGGAGATGAGCGGGTCGCCCAGAAGCGCGTCCACGGCGTTGAAGAGCACGTTCTGGGGCTTCCACCCGATGGTGTTGAAGGCCAGGGTGATGCCCACGCCGGTGTCCCCGGTCACCGAGGAGCTGTGGATCGTGGCGTCCATGCGGGCCGTGTTTCGGGCGTCCACCCGCACGGAGCCGAAGGCGTCGCTGTCCGTATCATCGGCGTCCTCGGCCGTGACGGTGCTGTCCTCGATGAACGCCCGGGCCGAGCTCAGCACCAGGTTGGTCACGATCTGGCCGTTGGCGGCCAGGGAGGTGCCCTCCCCGAAGGCGCTGCCGCCCGAGGAGGAGATGTTGCTCACGGCGTCCGCCATGAGGGCGGCGTTCTCCAGGGCCCTCACCGTGACATCCCCGTCCGTGGTGGTGACCTGGGCCGCCTGAATGAAGGCCTCCACAGCCCCCCGCACGTCGTTCATCACCACCAGTCCGCCGTAAGCGCGCGAGTCGGAGGCGGTCAGGTTGCCGATCTCCGGGAACAGGAGGTCCTCGAAGTCGGCCTGCCGAAGCCGAATGAACCGGATGTCGTTGTTGTAGTCGAGCCCGGCCGCACCCAGGTCCACGGTCTCGGTGCCCAGCAGCCCCAGGGCCTCGGGCGTGAGCGCCAGGAAGTCCGCCACGTCCAGGCCGTTGTCCCCCACGTACAGGTATACCGCCCCCTGGACGCCCGAGGCGCCGCCGTGGTCCTGGTGGAATCGAATGCGGTCCCCCACCCGGAGGTCCTGGGTGCCCGAGGCCGTGGTGTACTGGTAGTCGTCCAGCCCCAGGGTCCCGGCCACGGTCTTCAAGGCGTCCAGGTCGTTCTCCGTGGCCGAGTAGGCCACCACCTCGCTGTCCGATTGAATCCCGGCCTCGTCCAGGGCGTCCACGGTCACGTGGCCGCCGGCCTGGACCGTGGTGGCGCCGGCCCCGTCCGTGTCCCGAATCACGGCGCTCGCCCGGCTGCTCACCTTGTTGGCCGCCAGCAGGGCCCCGGCCGCCATGCCGTTCGATCCGTACTGGGCCGAGACGGCAAAGGTGTTGTGGATCTCCGAGGTCACCTCGTTGCCGGCCACGGCGTCCGCCTGGGACGCGGAGCGGGCCGTCACGGTGACGTCGCCGGTGGCTGTGACCGTGGTGTCTTCGATGGAAGCCGAGGCCCCGGCCGGCTCCTCGCCGCCGAAGACGTCTGCGAGCAGGGGATCCCCGATCAGGGCGTCCACGGTCTGGGTCAGGAGGTCCTGGGCCTGCCAGCCCACGGTGTTGAAGGCCGCGATGAATCCCACGGTCTGGCTGGTTCCCGTGACCGCGCTGGAGGCGGTGGCCTCGATGACCGCCTCGTTCCGGGCGGTGACGAGCACGTCCCCGAACCCGTCCGCCGTGGAGGCATCGGCGTCGTTCGTGACCGTGCTGTTCCGAAGGTAGGCCACGGCGCTTCCGAGCACCAGGTTCGTGACGACCACACCGGACGTGGTCTCCCAGGCCGAGACCACGCTGTCGTCCCGGGCGGTGATGCCGGCCCGCTCCACCGCCTCGACGGCGATGTCCCCGGCGCTCGCCTGGACCACGGCCCCTCGAATGAAGCCCGCGACATCGCTTCGCACGTCATTGCGGGACACCAGCCCGCCCATGCCGGTGGCGGCCCCGGCGCTGAGGCCCACGGCCTTCAGGGCCTTCTTGGCGATGACCGCGGGGATGACCGTGGTCTCGTTCAGCTTCTTCCAGAGGCCGAAGTCCGTGAAGTCCTGGGTCCCCAGGTCGGTCCCGAGCCCGTCCGCGGCCGTTCCCATGTACTGGTACACGGCCTCGGGCTCGCCCAGGTTCGTGTCGTAGCCCGACGCCACCCGCACGGTGTCCCCGAGCACCAGGTCTCGAACGCCCGACTCGGTGGTGTAGTCGTAATCGTCCAGGAGGGTGCCGGCCAGGTCGTTCAGGAGCCCGGCCCCGCCGTCGTTGGAGGACGACGTGGCCGACCGGAGGGCGGTCAGGGCGTCGATGACCGCCGTGTCCTCGGCCGAGACCAGGAGGCCGCCCTCCACGTCGATGTCCGGATCGGCGGGAACCTGGGCCAGACCACTGTTGTCGATGGAGGCCTGGACCGTGGTGCTCGAGCGGTTGCTCGCCAGAATGCCCGTGAAGCTCGTGGCCGTGGCGTTGAACAGGGCCGAGGCGGCAGCGGTGGCGTCGTTTCGCACCTCCGCCGTGATCACGGCGTTCGAGAGGGCCTGCAGGGTGAGGTCCCCGTCCGCGGTGATCTCCGCGTTCTCCACCTTGGCGTGGACCCGGGCCGGATCCTCCACACCGATGGGGGTGCCCAGGAGGGCGTCGAGGGCGTTGAAAAAGAGGTTCTGGGAGGCCCACCCCAGGGAGTTGAAGGCAAGAATCACCCCCACGCCCGTGTCCCCGGTGGTGGTGGCCTGAAGCGTGGTGGCTTCCAGGGTGGAGGTGTTCTTGGCGGTCACCGAGACGTTGCCCGCGTCCACCGCCCCCCCGGCTGCGTTCAGGGCGGTGACGCTGCCGCCGGCGATCAGGGCATCGGCCGAGCTCCGCACGATGTTCGTGGCGATGGTGCCGTTGATCGCGATGGAGTTCCCCGTGCCGAAGGCGCTCCCGCCCGACGACTCGGCCGAGCTGTCCGCCGTGGCCTGGAGGGTGGCGTTCTCCGTGGCCGTCACGGCGATGTTCCCGTCCTCGGCCGTGACGGCGGCGCTTCGAATGGCGGCCTCGGCATTCCCCTCGAGCTCGTTCAGGACCACCAGCCCGCCCAGGGACACCGAGTCCGACGGGGTCAGGTTGTTCCCCTGGGGGACGAGCCGGGTCTCGAGGACCTCCTTCCAGAAGTCCAGGTCGGTGTAGTCCTGGGCGGCCAGGTCCAGGGTCGCAGACGTTCCCATGTACTCGTAGACGCTCCCCACGGTCCCGGATCCGGTGAACCCCTCGAGGAGACGCACGCGGTTTCCAAACGCCAGGGATCGGATTTTGGTGGTCAGGCCTGGATCAGGGGCCGTGTCGTAGTCCGCCGGAATGAGGTCGGAGACCAGCCCCTCGAGCACGGCGGCCCCGCCGTCGCTGGTGGTGATGGAGGAGGACACGATTCGGCTGTTCGCAAAGATGCCCCGCTCGTCCTCGGCCGTGACGGTGACGTCTCCGCCTGCGGTCACCGTGGTGGGCATGCCGTCGGTGTCGTTCAGGTCCTCCACGAAGGCCTTGGCCGAGCCCCTCACCTTGTTGCTTGCCAGCACCGCGCCGGAGCTCGACCCCTTGGACCTGTAGAGCGCCGAGGCCGTGGATTGAACCGCATTGCTCACCGTGGCGTTGATTCGGGCCGAGGCGTCGGCCCTCACGGTGACGTCTCCCCCGGCGTCCACGGTGGCATCGGTGATCGAGGCGGTCACGTCCGCCGGGTCCTCGGTGCCGAGGCCGGTGCCCAGGAGGGCGTCCAGGGCCGCAAAGACCCCGAGGCCCGGGTCCCATCCGATGGTATTGAAGGCGATGGAGGCCCCGATGGTGTGAGACGAACCGTCCAGGCTGAGGTCCTCCACCTGGGAGACGGCGCTGATCCCCGAGGTGGCGTCCACGACGGAGCGGTCCTGCGCCAGCACCGTGACGTCCTCGAGCGCCCCGGCCACGGTCGGGTCATCGGTCAGGGTGGAGCCGGAGATCGCGGCGGTCACATCTCCCAAAAGGACATTCGAGGTGTAGGTGCCGTCCAGGGCCAGGGCCAGGCTGCTGAGCAGGGGCACCGTGGAGGCCACGGAGGTGGTCGCGGCCTGCGCCTGAATCCGCGCGGCCCGCTCCGCCTGCACGGTCACGTCCCCGCCCCCGTCCACGGTGACGGTGGCATCCCGAATCCGGGCCTCGGTGTCCCCGCTCCGCACGTTGCGGGCGGCGGCCAGGGAGACCTCCACCGGGAGGTTGAGGTCGTAGCCGGCCAGATCGATCTCCAGGTCCGGGGACTCGGCGGTCAAGGAGACCGCGTCCTTCGCCGTCACCCCCACACCGCCGGCCCCGGCGGTCACCGAACCGCCCTGGACCGTGGCCCGGGTGTCCCCCGAGACCTCGTTGAGCGCGTCCCGGCCCGTGGCGGTGTACCGGGTGGTGCGCTCGGCCAGCACCTCCACGCCGTCCGCGTCCCGAATCGTGGACCCGGTGATCGAGACCGTGGCCTCCTCCTGAAACCGGTTCGTCACCGTGCCGGTCAGGAGGTTCGTGTTCTGTGCGTCCACCGACCCCCGGGTCCGGGCCGTGATCTCCACCGAGGACCCGCTCAGGGTGGACCCGGTCACCTGGACCGCGGCCCGGGAAGCCGCCTCCAGGTCCAGGTCCTGGGTGAGGTCCGTCACGTCCACGTCCCGCACCGCCTCGGCCGTGAAGGTCACCGGACCCGTGGCCGTGACGTCGCCGAGGACCGTGATGTCCGCGCTCCGGTCCTTCAGGCCGGCCGCATCCGTGACCGGGCTCTCGTCCTGGGCCACGGCCGTGAAGGACACGCTCCCCGCGCTGGTGACGCCCGCGCCCGCGTTCACCGTGATGCCCTCGGCCGTGAGGGACAAGTCCCCTCCGGCCATGTCGAGGCCGCCGGCCAGGGTGATGGTGTCCGTTCCCCCCTGGCCGTCCACGAAGAGGCCGTCGGCCGTGCCGCTGAACCCGTCCGCAAAGGTGAACACGTCGTCGCCCAGACCGCCGTACACCGTCTCCACGCCCCGGGCCGTCAGGGTCGAGGACGTGGCCGTGTCCGTCACCAGCACGTCCCCCGAGGCCTGGAAGAGAAAGCTCAGGGCGAACCCGTAAGAGGAGAAGTCCAGGGTGTCGGTCCCCGCCCCGCCGTCGATCACCGTGGAGGACGTGCTCGGGAACGCCGTCACCGTGAAGACGTCGTCCCCGGCCAGGCCGCTCACGCTCAGGGCGTCCGCGGAACCCACCGGTTGGGGCGACACCGTGCCGCCCGTGACCCGCGTCGCCTCCAGGCCGATGGCGTCCGCCCCGGGCGTGCCGCTCACGTTCACGTTGGCCAGGAGGTACCCGTACCGGGCGCTTCGAAAGGCCGAGGGCGTCTCCACCAGGCCCGTGGTGTACTCCAGGGTCCAGTCACCGCCCAGGGCCTCGCCGCCCGTGTCGTCCGTGGAGGCGGCCACGTCCGCACCCGTGAGCGCCCCCAGGCGCTCCACAAAGGAGACCCCCGTGGCGTCCCCCGCCACGTTGCACCCGTAGAGCAGGAGGTCCCCGCCCGGCCGGAGGGCGTCCCTCCAGGCGCGAAGCCGCTCGGCGTTCTCCTCCAGCTCGGCCCGGCGCACCTGGCGGTTGCCGAGCCGGAGCACCCCGGCGCTCCCGTGGGAAAGGATGTGCACGGCCCCGGCGTCCCGGGTCTCCTCCAGGGTCTCGGTGATGCGGGCCAGACCGTCCTCGTCCGGGTTCAGCACCACCACCCGGTACCGGGATGGGCGTTTCTCCCCGGGGCCGTCGGTCACAGAATTTCGGGTCTGCGAGGCATCCTCCGGATGGTCCTCGACGTCCACCCCCGGGTCGGTCAGGATCGTCTCCGGCGCAGAAGTCGAATCCAGAACTCCGGCGTCGAGCCCTGGTACGTCCTGCGAAGCGGCCTCCTCGAACGTCTCCCCGGTCCACGGGCTCAAGTCGATCTCGGCACCCTGCGCCTTCAACCCTTGAAGCAGGGCGTCCGACTCGGGGACCGAGGCGTCTACGAACACCATCTCCACCGCCGCGTCCCGCGCCATCCAGTACGCCGCATCGCCTGCGGTCGAAAGGACCGTCGTCCCGGTGGGTTGGGTAGGCTCGAATGCTTGGGAGTCTCGAGGGGAGACGGCCGAAGCGGTGTCCTCGGCCGTCCGGCCTTGGGAGGCCGGAGCTCCGTCCGGGGACCCTTCCTCCGCATGGGGGGCATTCGCAGGGGCCTCCCCGGTCTCGTCGGCCTCGGAAGCCGCGGCGTCCTTCGCACCGGTCGCATCGGGGGGTTGGCCGGTGGTCTGCTCGGAATCGGTTTGGGAGGCTTCCGAATCCTGCAGAGCTTTCGCCCGGTCGGCTGCCCGGGACTCGGGCTGCGGGGTCCCGGGTTCGGGCTCGGCCAGGATGGTCTGGGTGTTCGGCAGGAGCTCGGGGTGCTCCTGGAGGTCCTGCCCGGCCAGCACGGGGTCGGCCGAGAGGAGCAGCCGCGGCTCCAGGGTTTCGAACTGGATTTTGCGGCGAGCGTTGGTTCGGGGTGGGGACGGGGACTTCCTGGAACGCCGCTTGCGTCCGCCGGTTCGGCCTTTCTTTCGCCTAAACATGGCCCGGTTCTCCGAACAAAAGATGTTTTGAGACATCCAAACATGCCGGACTTCGCGAGGGGCCGCAGCGTTGATTCAGGAACGGCGAGGCGGAGGGGGAGGTCTCGAGTTCCGCAGGCATGTTTTGTGGGTCAAATTATCGAACACCTCGGGCATCTCGTACGGCCGGCTACTCCAGCCACTGGTTGGCCTCGACCAGGTCCCCCTCGGTCAGGGTGCCCACCGCGGCCTGCAGTCGCAGGCTGTTCAAGAGGTAGTCGTACTGGGCCCGGGCGTGGTCCTGGCGGGCCAGGTGAAGGTCCCGCTCCGCGTCCAGGACCGACAGGCTGGGAAACAGTCCCGAGCGGAACCCCCGCCGCTTGGCCTCCACCGCAATGCGGTGGCTCACCACCGACTGGCGCAGGGCCCTGGCGTTCTGTATGGCCGCCTTGACCCCCAGAAACGCCGCCTGGGTCTCCCGCTTCAGGGCCCGCTCCTCCTGCACCAGGTCCTTCTGCGCCGCCTCGTGGAGCTTGCGCGCCTCCCGCACCTTGGACATCACACCGAACCCCTCGAAGATGGGCACCGTCAGCTGCACCATGGCGTCCCAGGTCTCCACGTCGCTCTCCCCGCCGAACAGGGAGCCCCCTTCGTCGTTGCGGTTGAGACGGCCCACCAGCTCGAGGCGCGGCATGTGGCCCGCGTTCTGCCGGGAGATCTCCCGCCGGGCCACCGACACCTCCTGGCGCTTGGCCTCCAGGGTGGGGTTCTGGTCCTGGGCCGCCTCGAGCCAGGCGTCCACGTCGTCCGGGTCCGGCGGCACCAGCAGGGCGTCGAGGGGGGAAATCGTTTCTTTCTCGGGGCCGGCAGGGGATTTCGCATCCGGCTCCGCGGCCCCTTCGGTCCTCGGGTCTCGGGTCACCGTCTCCTGAAAGGCGTCCTCCGCCTCGGCCTCCTGCTTCAGGGCCTCCAGCGCCTCGATGCGCTCCCCCGTCAGCTCCCAGAGGGCCACCAGGGCATCGGGTCGTTCTCGCTGGGGAAGTACGGCTGGCTCGTCTCGTCGATGGTCGACCAGCTCTTTTTGTTCCACTCGTAGAGGCTGGCGCCGGGCACGCCGGCCCACTCTTCGAGGCGGTGCCAGTTGTTGGCGCTGGAGTCGGCCGAGAAGCCGGCCTCTTCGAGGGCTTCGACGAGCTTGCCGAGCTGGCGGTCGAGGTGGGC
>CAYYVD010000121.1:0-13055 GCA_964475045.1 uncultured Desulfobacterales bacterium
GTAATGAAGACCGCCGTGACGAAGCTCGCCACGATGCCGATGCTGAGGGTCACGGCGAACCCCCGGACGGGCCCGGTGCCGAACTGGAAGAGCACCAGCGCGGCGATGAAGGTGGTCACATTGGCGTCCAGGATGGTCACGAACGCCTTGGCGTATCCTCCCTCGATGGCGGCCCTGGCCGGTTTTCCCAGCCGTTGCTCCTCCCGGATCCGCTCGAAGATGAGCACATTGGCGTCCACGGCCATGCCGATGGTGAGAATCATGCCTGCGATGCCGGGCAGGGTCAGGGTCGCGCCGAAGAAAGCGAGGCCGGCCATGATGAAGAGGATGTTCAGGAGGAGCGCAAGGTCTGCGACGGCCCCGGCGAGGCCGTAGTAAACGATCATGAAGACCACCACGAGGACGCCCCCGATGAGCATGGACTTGAACCCTTTGCGGATGGAGTCCTTTCCGAGGGACGGCCCCACGGTGCGCTCCTCGAGGATCTTGACCGGAGCGGGCAGCGCGCCGGCCCGGAGGACGATGGCCAGGTCCCTGGCTTCCTCCATGGTGAACCGGCCCGTGATCTGGGCCCGTCCTCCGGAGATTTCCTCCTGTATGACGGGGGCGGAGTACACGTGGTTGTCCAGCACGATGGCGAGCTTCCTCCCCACGTTGGCTTCGGTGATCCGCTCGAACAGCCGGGCCCCCCGTGCGTCGAAGGACAGGGACACGTACGGCTCCCCGTACTGGGAGTCGATTTGCACCCGGGCGTCCGTGACGTACTCGCCGGTCATGAGGGTGCGCTCCTTGAGCAGGAACGGAATCCTGGAGGTTTTTTCCGAGTCCGGATCGTCGGAGATCTTGTAGAGGATCTGGCTGCCGGGCGGGACCTCGTCCTGAAGGGCCGCCTCCAGGCTGTGCTCCTCGTCTGCGAGCTTGAACTCGAGAAGGGCCGTCTTTCCGATCAGGTCCAGGGCCCTCTCCGGGTCCTTGATGCCCGGGAGCTGGATGAGGATGCGGTTTTCCTGCTGGGGACGGATGTCCGGTTCGCTCACGCCGAACTGATCCACGCGGTTGCGGATGGTCTGGAGGGCCTGGTCCGAGGCCATCTTCATGATCTGGGTCCGGGCCTGATCCTCCAGGTTCAGCCGGACCGGGAACCGGCCCTCCTCGCTGGGCGGTACAGCCACCTCGAAGTTCTGGTAGCTTTCCTCCACCAGCTTCTGAAACGCCTCCACATCCTCCTGGCGCATCAGGGTCAGATCCACGCCGGAGGTCCCCTGCCGCTGCAGCCGGTGGTAGCGGATCCGTTCCTTTCGTAGATCGTGCTTGATCTCCTCCACCACCCGTTCCAGGTTGCTCTCCACGGCCTTTTTCGCCTCCACCTCGAGAACGAGGTGCATGCCGCCTTGAAGGTCGAGGCCGAGGTGAATGCGATCCTCCGGGAGCATGGCGGACCACCACGAAGGCAGGTCTCTGCTCAGCGAGGGCGTCAGGTAGACGAGCCCAACGAGGATGAGGAAGGAGGCGATTCCGGCTCGCCAGCCCAAGTTCTTCAGCACACTTCACTCCTTTGTCTTTGCCGTGACCCCGGTTCCGGTCCCTATGCGAGCTCGGAACGGCATGCCTTCCGTCTTCGGCCTGAATGACGCCGGCCGCCCGGGTCCGAGGTTCGACGGCGAGGGCCGGGAGCATGCAGCGTCCGGCGACGAATGACGTGAATCATATGCCCATCGGGTACGGGCGCAAGCTTTTTCCGGGTGCGTTCCGCATGAACGGCCGCCCCGGAATCAAGCCTCCCGTTTGGCGGCCACCCCCGCAATGGAGCCCCGGCTCACCTTGACGCGGACCTTGGGGGCGATCTCCATGGTCACGGTGTCGTCCGCCAGGCCGGTGATCACGCCGTGCAGGCCGCCCGAGCTGACCACGCGGTCCCCTTTCTTGAGCGAAGCGACCATGCTCTTGTGGTCTTTGGCTTTCTTCTGCTGGGGCCGAATGAGCAGGAAGTAGAAGATCGCGAACATGAGAAGAAGTGGAATGAAGGCCCCGAACGCTCCTCCCTGTCCGCCCTCGGCTCCGCCGCCCTGGCCCATTGCATATGCCAAAAAGTCCATGCTGTATCCTCCGTGGTTTCCCTTGAAAACGACTGGTCAGGCGCGGCCTCTGCAGCGGCACCAAGCGGGGTGATCCGCAGAGGCGCTCTCCCGTGTGGAGAGGCGGCCTGTTCCCGGTCCGGAAACGGTTAGGTGTTGGCCTCCGGCGACCCCCGCCTCGCGTAGAAGCGGTCGCGAAACGCCTCGAGCTCGTCGTTTCGAATCGCCGTCCGAATGTCTTCCATCAGGCGCGTATAGTAATACAGGTTGTGGATCGTGTTCAATCGATAGGCCAAAATTTCCCTGGCCGTATACAGGTGCCTGAGGTAGGCCCGCGAGAACCGGGAGCAGGTGTAGCACCCGCATCCTTCCTCGAGGGGCCGTTCATCCGCCGCATACTGCGCATTCTTGATCGTGATTCGCCCTCCTGCGGTGAACAGGGTCCCGTTTCGCGCGTTCCGGGTGGGCATGACGCAGTCGAACATGTCGACCCCCAGGCGCACCGCCTCCAGGATGTCCTCGGGGGTGCCCACGCCCATGAGGTACACGGGGCGTTCCCTCGGAAGGCGGGGGACCGTCTCCGCAATCACGCGCTCGCGGGTCTTCCGGTCTTCCCCCACGGACAGCCCGCCCAGGGCGTACCCGTCGAAGTCGAGCGCCACGATGTCTTCCGCGCTCTTCCATCGAAGCTCTCGAAACATCCCTCCCTGGACGATGCCGAACAGGGACTGGTTCGGGCCTGCACCATGCTCCCGGCAGCGCCGCGCCCACCGGGTGGTTCGGCGGACCGCCCGCTCCACGTGCGGGTGCTCGGCCGGATAGGGGGGGCACTCGTCGAACGCCATGACGATGTCCGAGCCGAGCGCCCGCTGGATGTCCATGGCCTTTTCGGGGCTCAGCTCGTGCTCCGAGCCGTCGACGTGGGACCGGAACACCACCCCGTGATCGGTGATCGTGCGGAGGCTCGCCAGGCTGTATACCTGAAACCCTCCGCTGTCGGTCAGGATGGGCCGCTCCCAGGCCATGAACCGGTGCAGGCCGCCCAGGCCCCGCACGATCTCGTGCCCGGGTCGAAGGTACAGGTGGTACGTGTTCGCAAGAAGGACCTCCGTTCCGATCCGTTCCAGGTCGTCCGGGCCGAGCGCCTTGACCGAGCCCAGGGTGCCCACGGGCATGAAGACCGGGGTGTCGAACCCCCCGTGGATCGTGTGCACCCGCCCGGTGCGCGCTTCGCCGTCCGTGCACCTGTGAACAACCTGGAACATGGCCCTGCCCGCCCCCCGCCTCTCGAGGTCGAACCTTTCCCCTGGATCCTTCGAGGGGCGCGCTACAGGATCAGCATGGCGTCGCCGTAGCTGAAGAACCGATACCGTTTGCGGACCGCCTGCTCGTATGCCTCCAGGATTCGTTCGCGGCCCGCGAATGCCGCCACCAGAAAGAGCAAAGAGCTCGCGGGCAGATGAAAGTTGGTGACGAGCCCGTCGACGGCTCGAAACCGATGTCCCGGCGTGATCATCAGGTCGGTGGCGCCCCGCCCCGGGACGATCCGCCCCTCGGGGTCGGACGCCGTCTCGAGGGTGCGGACCACGGTGGTTCCCACGGCGATCACGCGCCTGCGGCCGGCCCGTGCCCGGTTGATCCGCTCGGCCGTTTCCGGCTCGATCCGGTAGGCTTCCGGCCCCACGGTGTGCTCGCGAATGTCCCGGCTCCTCACGGGCCGAAACGTCCCGTGCCCCACGTGCAGGGTCAGAGAAGCGAGACCGACGCCCTTGTCCGACAACCGCCCCAGCAGGTCGTCCGAAAAGTGGAGCCCCGCCGTGGGCGCGGCCACGGCGCCGGGCCGCCTGGCGTAGACCGTCTGATACCGGTTTCGGTCCAGCTCCGCCCGGGGATCGTCCGTCTCCCGGTGAATGTACGGAGGGAGCGGCATGGTCCCCTGTTCCCTCATGAGGTCGTCCAGGCCTTCGGAGAAGGTCATTCGAAGCACGCCGTCCGCCTCGAGGGCCTCCACCACCCCGGAGACGCCTCCCGCGAGCCGAATCCGGGACCCCACGGCGGGTCGCTTGGACGCTTTCACCAGACATCGTCTGGAAGGGGTATGCGGCCGGCCGT
Source organism: uncultured Desulfobacterales bacterium (assembly GCA_964475045.1). Lineage (GTDB taxonomy): Bacteria > Desulfobacterota > DSM-4660 > Desulfatiglandales > HGW-15 > JAIPEI01. The sequence goes on from CAYYVD010000121.1 coordinate 4,188, forward strand.
TTCTCTCGTGGTCCAGGACCAGGAGCTCGACGCGTCCTCCGGTCTCCTTCCGGCCCCGGAGCCGGGCCGGGACCACCCGGGTGTCGTTGACGACCAGGAGATCTCCCCGCCTCAGCAGGCCGGGCAGGTCGTGGAAACGGTGATCCGAGAAAGCGCCGCTGGTTCGATCCACCACAAAGAGCCGGCTGGCCTCCCTTCTGGGGGAGGGTTCCTGGGCGATCAGCTCCTCGGGCAGATCGTAGGTGTATTCCTCGATGTCGAACATCCGTTCATCGGGCTCAAAAGCCGTACCTTATATTGAAAACGGTCTGTAAAGTCAATCGTTTTGTCAGCGGAACAGGTAGGTGAGAAGAAGCCCGGTGCACATGGCCAGAAACCCCATCACCCTCAGGTGGGCGTCGGGGATCTCCTGGAGCCGCAGCATCCAGCGCTTCATCTTTTGGGGAAAAGCAAAATAGGGGATCCCTTCCACAACGAGGATGAGCCCCAGAAGACACAGAAGAAGCTTCATCGCATCCCGTCCGTCCCTTCTCTCCGGTCTCGCGTTCAGGATGGCCATCATAATCGGGGTCTGTGGAGGGTGTCAACCGTCCGGGAAAAACCAAAACCCTTGATCTATGCCCTGAGATCGGATAGCGTTCTTCCCCTGGCACGAAGGCGCCGGCCGGGGCTAAGGACCCTCTGCCCGCACAGGAGATCGGGACGAGCCATGGATCGTTTTCCCAATCAGGTGGAGATCGAGCGCTCCGCCCTGATGCACAACCTGAAGCAGATCCGCTCGGTTCTCGACCCGGAAACGGCTGTCACGGCCGTGGTGAAGGCCGACGCCTACGGCCACGGGATGGTGCCGGCGGCCAAGGCCCTGGCGGAGGCCGGGGCCGACCGTCTGGCCGTGGCCCACCTGGCCGAAGGGCTGCGTCTGCGGAAGGCCGGGGTGGGCTGCCCGATCGTCGTCCTTTGCGGGATCCTGACCCGGAGCGAGGCCGGCGCCGTGGTCGAGCACGGGCTCATCCCGGTCCTGCCCGAGCCCGGACCGGCGGAGCTCCTCGACGAGGAGGCGCGGCGGCGAGGGAGGCGGGTGCCGGTCCAGCTGAAGATCGACACGGGCATGGGGCGGCTGGGTGCGCCGAGCGACGGGACCGGGGGCTTTGTGCGCCGGGTCATGGACTGTCGTGGTCTGGAGCCCGAGGGGCTCCTGTCGCACCTCTCCTCGGCGGACGAGCCGGACCGGACCTTTACCGAGGGGCAGATTCGGCGGTTTCAGGCGGCACTGGAGACCGCTCGAGGGCAGGGCATGGACACTCGGGCCAGCAGCCTGGCCAACAGTGCAGGCACCCTGGAGTACCCCGAGGCCCGCCTGGGCATGGTTCGTCCCGGAATCCTTCTCTACGGGGGATCCCCGTCGCCCGATCTGACCCCCTGCATCGACCTGAAGCCGGCCATGACCCTGAGGGCCAGGGTCCTTCAGGTGCGGGACATTCCGCCCGGAAGCCCGGTCAGCTACGGACGGACCTACACCACGTCCGGCCCGGAGCGGATCGCCGTGCTCTCGGCGGGGTACAGCGACGGCCTCCCGCGGACCCTGTCCAACCGGGGACAGGTCCTGATTCACGGCGAGCGGGTGCCGATTCGAGGCCGAATCTGCATGAACCTGACCATGGCGGACGTGACCGCGGTTCCCGGGGTCCGGCCTGGGGACGAGGCCGTGTTTCTCGGCCGCCAGGGCCGCCGGGTGCTCTCCGGGGACGACGTGGCGGGGGCGTGCGGCACCATATCTTATGAGATCTACTGCGCATTGGGGCAGTGCGGAAAGAAGACCATCCTCTCATGAAAGCGAAGATCCAACACATCCTGAGACAGCGGCTGGAGGCCTGCTTCGAGCAAGGGGACCTCGTTCGGACGCCGGTGCCCGAATTCGTCGTGGAGATTCCCAACAACCCCGAGCACGGGCACTTCGCCGCGAACCTTCCCATGACGCTCGCCGCGTCCCAGAGGCGCGCGCCCCGGGAGATCGCAGGGGTCCTGGTCGAGGGGCTGGTCGAGGCGCACCCGTTTCTGGAGGGGGTGGCAATCGCAGGACCCGGTTTTCTGAACTTCACCGTCCGTCCGGAGGCCTGGAACCGGATGCTCGAGGAGATTCTCGCCCTGGGCCCCGACTACGGCCGAAGCGACCTGGGCGCCGGGGAGCGGATCCTGGTGGAGTTTGTGAGCGCCAACCCCACCGGGCCCCTCCATCTGGGGCACGGCCGGGGCGCGGCCCTGGGAGACAGCCTGTGCCGAATCCTGGCCTTCTGCGGCTACGAGGTGTCCCGCGAGTTCTACGTCAATGACGCGGGCCTTCAGATCCGGCTCCTCGGAGAGTCCATCTACAGCCGGTGGCGGCGGAGTCGCGATCCGGAGGCGCCCTTTCCCGAGGGGGGGTACCGGGGTCCTTACATCGAGGCCCTGGCCTCCGAGATCGACGAGGCCGGGGGCCTGGACGATCTGGCCCCGGAGGAGGCGATCGAGCGCTGTGCCGAGTTCGGGCGGGAGCGCCTGCTTCAGGAGATCCGCGACGACCTGGAGTCCTTTCGCACCGCCTTCGACGTCTGGGCCTCGGAACGGGCCCTGGTCGCCTCGGGGGCCCTGGACGAGGTGCTCGAAAGGACGCGGGAGCGAGGCGATCTGTACGAGCAGGATGGGGCCTGGTGGATCAGGACCACGGAGTTCGGGGACGACAAGGACCGGGTGATTCGAAAGAAGGACGGTCAGTACACCTATTTCGCCACCGACATCGCCTATCACCTGGACAAGTGGAGGCGCGGGTTTTCGCGGGCCGTCAACATCTGGGGGGCCGATCATCACGGGTACGTCCGGCGGGTCAAGGCGGCCCTGATGGCGAACGGCCTGGACGAGGGCTGGCTCTCGGTGCTTCTCATTCAGCTCGTCAAGCTGTGGCAGGCGGGCGAGGAGGTCCGCATGTCCAAGCGGGCCGGCACCTACGTGACCCTGCGGGAGCTCATGGACGAGGTGGGTGTGGACGCGACGCGGTTTCTCTTTCTGGTGAAGAACCACGACTCTCCCCTGGACTTCGACCTGGACCTGGCCAGGAGGCAGGACAGCGACAACCCGGTGTACTACGTGCAGTACGCCCACGCCCGCATCTGCAGCGTGTTTCGAAAGGCCGCCGAGGAGGGCGTGTCCCTGCCCTCGAAGCCCATGGAGGTGCTGCACCGGCTGGAGCTCGAGGAGGAGCGGTCCCTGGTGCGGTTTCTTGCCCGGTTCCCCTCCCTGCTCCAGGAGATCTCCCGCAGCCGGGAACCTCACCGCGTACCCTACTATCTCACGGAGCTGGCCTCGGCGTTTCACAAGTACTTCAACCTCGGCACCAAGGTTCCCGAGTACCGAATCGTGACCCTGGATGTGCCTCGATCCCAGGCGAGGCTCTGCCTCGCCTGGGCCGTTCGCATCGTGCTTCGAAACGGTCTCTCGCTGCTGGGCGTTCAGGCCCCGGAGCGGATGTAGCGTTGCGGAACGAACCCCACGAGGACCGGGTGAGGGAAGCCCGACAGGCTCATGGCCCGAAAGAAGACGCAGGACAAAAGGAAAGGGCGGACGGTCCAGATCGAGCTCGGCTCCGGGCGGCTCTTCCTTTGGGGCGGCGGGCTTCTCTTCCTGCTGGTGTGGATCTTTGTCCTCGGCATCCTGGTGGGGAGGGGGTTCCTGCCCGGAGATCGGGCCATGGAGGAGCTGAAGGAACAGGTCGGAAAGCTGCAGGAGGTCATACGACGGGACCGTGCGCAGCAGACCGAGCGACGGGAGGAGCCCCTGGAGAACCCGAAGCTCGCGTTCTACGAGAAGCTGTCCACGAAAAAGGACGAGGCCCTGGAGAGAGAGGCGGAGCGGACGCGGCGTTCCCCCGAACCGGCGAGGCCTCCGGAACCATCGCAGGCGGTGCAGAAGAAGGAGGCGCCTTCGAGGACCGCGCAGCCGGCGGCGACCCCGAATGCGGGCAGGCCGTCCCCGCAGGGCCCGCCTCGAAACCGGCCGGGCTCGAGCGCCCCTGCAGGGGCCGAGGCCGAGCCGTCCGGGATCGGTCAGGAGGGCCTCCAGGTTCAGGCCCGGTACACGGTGCAGGTGGCCGCCACCACGACCCGAAGCGCGGCGCAGGAGATGATTCGGCGATTGAAGCGCAAGGGGCTTCCGGCTTACTATTATGACGCCGAGGTGAAGGGAACCACCTACTACCGTGTCCGGTGCGGCCGGTTCCTGAGCCGAACGGAAGCCGAGCAGTACGCCCGGCAACTGGAGAAGAGGGAAGGGATCCAAGGCTTTGTCTCCAAGCTCGAATGATGGTGCGGTTCTTCGTAAAGCGGCGATTCGCGACGTCAAGCCGATTCATCGCCTCCTGTATCACTACGCCGATCAAGGTCTGCTTCTGGCCAGGTCCCTGAGCGAGCTCTATGATCACCTCCGGGATTTCTATGTGCTCGAAGACGCCTCTCGGGGAGACTGGGTGGCGGGGGCGTGCGCGCTGGGCGTCTGCTGGGAGGACCTGGCCGAGATCCGCTCTCTGGCCGTGGCTGAGGACCGCCGGGGCCTGGGGTACGGTCGGGTGCTCGTGGAGGCCTGTCTGGAGGAAGCCCGCTCCCTGGGCGTGCACCAGGTGTTCGCCCTGACCTACGTGGTTCCCTTTTTCGAGAGGCTCGGCTTCGAGGTGGTGGAGAAGTCCGTGCTTCCCCACAAGGTCTGGGCGGATTGCCTCAAATGTGCCAAGTTTCCGGACTGTGACGAGACAGCCATGATGCGCGGCCTCTGAAACCTGCCGCCCGGCGACTCCACTCGTTCAAACCACAGTCCCTGATTGCGGAGGAAACCCATGTTCGGCATCGGCCTGCCGGAGCTGATCATCATCATGGTGATCGCCCTCATCGTCATCGGCCCCAACAAGCTTCCCGACCTGGCCCGGGCCCTGGGCAAGGGCATGGCGGAGTTCAAGAAGGCCACCCAGGAGATCAAGGACAGCCTGGAGGTGGACCAGGACCTTCAGGCCATTCGGGACGACTTCAACGAGACCGTGAGCGGCCTCGATCGTTCCATGGAGGAGCCTCCAGACCGGGCCCCGGAGGAAGGCCCGCCCCTGCAGGAGGATGAGGCCGAGGCGGCCATGTCCTCCGTGACGGCGCCCCCGGAGGAGAAGCCGCCCAGGTACGACTCCTTCGACGACGCCCTGGAGGACTACGAGAAGAGCAAGCAGGCCGGAACAGGGGAGGCGTCCACCGAGGAGGTCGAGGCGGGGACTCCCGAAGGGGGGGAGAAGCCGGAGGAGAAGCCCGAGGGCAACGGATCGTCCAAGGAGGCCGAGTGAATGGAGACCGACGCGAAGCAGCCGTTCATGAGCCATCTGGAGGAGCTGAGAAAACGGCTGGTCATCTGCGCGATCAGCGTGGGCGTCGGCTTCGTGATCGCCTACTTCTTCGCCGAACAGCTGTTTCAGATCCTGGTCCTGCCGCTCAAGCAGAACATGGCGGAGGACAAGCAGCTCATCTTCACGAACCTCCCGGAGATGTTCTTCGCCTACCTCAAGACCGCTTTGGTGGCGGGAATCCTGGCCTCCGCCCCTCTGATCTTCTACCAGCTGTACATGTTCGTGGCCCCAGGCCTCTACCGGCACGAGCGGAAGCTGGTGATTCCGTTCGTGATCAGCTCCACCCTGCTCTTCGTGGGCGGGAGCCTGTTCGGCTACTTCATCGTGTTTCCCTTCGGTTTCCGGTTCTTCCTCAGCTTCGCCAACGCATCCATTCAGGCCCTCCCCTCGGTGAAGGAGTACTTCTCCTTCGCCGTCAAGCTCCTCTTCGCCTTCGGGCTGGTCTTCGAGCTTCCCGTGGTCGCCTTCTTTCTGGGCCGAATGGGTGTCCTCACCCCGGAGCTTATGACCCGGAAGCGGAAGTATGCGATCCTGTTGATCTTCGCTGTCGGGGCGATTCTTACCCCGCCGGACGTGGTGACCCAGTGCATGATGGCCGGGCCGCTGATCATCCTCTACGAGATCAGCATCCTCGTGGTCAGGGCGGCGAGAAAGCGGAAGAAGGAGAAGGCGCAGGAAAGGGAAGAGTCCCTGGAGTAGCGTTCTCTACCGGGAGGAACGGAGGGAGACCCCCTGGACGGGGGAGGGTGTGAGCCCGCTTTCCTTCAAGGGCTCTTCGGCCGATTCCTCCGCCGGGCTCTCCCGGTCGACGGGAACGAAGCGGTTTCCCTTCACCATAAGAAGGATGGGGCGTTTCGAGACCTCGCCGCCCGCGTCGAAGCCAATGGTTCCGGTGACGCCCGCCATGGCGTCGGACATGTACAGCGCCCTTCTCAGGTCCTCTCGGGTGAGCACCGTCCTGTCCGCCAGGAGCTTGCGCAGGTAACGGATGGTGTCGTACCCGTTGGCGGCCAGGATGTCCGGGGCTTTTCCGAACGAGCGTTCGTACCGCGACACAAAGGAGCCCACCGGCTCGGCCTCGTTGCGTCGAAAGAAGCCTGAAGGAAGCACTCCGCGCTGCACATAGTCCCCGGCCAGCTCGATCAGGGCCTCGGACTGCCACAGGCTGGTTCCGAGCAGCTGCACGCCGAGCACCCGGTGAAAGGGCAGCTGTGGGACGACCAGGGACACCCGCTCGCTGTTGTCCGGAATGAATACGGCGTCGAAGTCGACGATGGGCTCGGGTTCGTCGTCGTCCTCTGTTTCCGTGACCCCGCTCTCGGCCTTCATCTCTTCCAGCATGCGCACCACCGAGGGCGGGCGGGGGTGATACAGGCCCACCATCTTGCGGACCTCGTCCGCGTAGTCCGTCTTGTCCGGGGCATAGGACTCCACCGCCGTGACCGTGCCGCCCAGCTCGTCCACCCGGTCCCAGAACAGGTTCATGAAGTAGCGGCCGTAGGGGTTGTCCGGGTAGAGAATCCCGAACCGGCTCAGGCGCAGCTCGTGGAAAGCATGGTCCGCCAGGGCCTCCACCTCCATGTCCGGGGTCAGAAAGTTTCGGAACACCATGTCCCCGATGCCGGGAATGCTTCCTTTCTGGGCCAGGGTGACGATGGGAACGCCCAGGGCCTGGGCGCGGGCTGCGGCGGCCTCGGCGACCTTGCTGGACAGGGGGCCGATGACGGCCATGACCTGGTCTTCGTTCACCAACGCCTCCACGGCGCGCACTGCGGTCTGGGGGTCCCCGGCGGTGTCCTGAATGACGAGCTCCACCTCGGGCTCGTCCGGGCTCGAGAGCCAGGGCGCGGCCCCCATCTGAATGCCGTTGAGGGCCTCTTGCCCGTAAATGGCGTACGGGCCGCTCAAGGGCAGAAGACAGCCGATCCGCCCCCTGCGGACAGAGAGCTCCTCATCGACGCGGGCCAGGAGCCTTCGGGCCTCGAGCTGCCGGTCGGGGCTCGAGGTGGCCGCGAGCAGCTCCTGGGCCGCCTCCCGGGCCCGGGTCAGGTTCCCCTGCTCCATGTGGAGGCGGGCCGCACGCTGAAGGCTGTCCGGGAGGTAGGGGTTGGCCCTCTGCTGCCCGGCCATGGCCTCGAGGTCCTCGAGAGAGGCCCGCTCGATGAGCCCGTGCACCGCCGCATCCAGGGCCGAGAGCCTTTCGGGCGAGTCCGAGAGGAGCGGTGCCGCCTCCATCCAGTGGGAGAAGGCCTGCACGTCCCGACCGTCCGCCGCCTCGCACCGGCCCAGGAGATGGTGCGCCTCGCCCGCCAGGGGGCTCCCTGCATGCCGTTTCAGCCAGGCGGCCCCTCGAGTGCGGCAGGTGTCATGGTCCTCCATGCGCAGGAGGGTGCGCAGGATGTCCAGGTCGAGCCGCGCACGGCCCGGGTGGTCCGGGAACTCCCGCTGGATCCGCTCCAGCAGGTCCAGGGCCTCCTCGTGCCGGCCGGCTTCGGACCGGATCCCGGCCATCCTGCGCAGGGACCGCCGGGCGGTCTCCTCGCCGGGATGGGCCCGGGCAAGGGCCTCGTAGGCCTGATAGGCCTGCTCCAGTGCCCCGGAACGCTCGAGCTCTCGAGCCTGCTGAAAGGTGTCCTCCGCGAGGGGCTCGGTCTCGGGCGCCTCGGGCGGGCGCTTGGGCTGGCAACCCCCCCACAAAAGCAAAAGGGCCATCCCCGCCACCAGGGCGGGGACAGCCCGAAGAAACGGCCGGTTTGGCGCAGCGATCACTTCTTCACTTCCTCGAAATCCGCGTCCACCACGTCCTCGTCCTCACCGGACGAAGCGCCGCCGCCGGCCTCGCCGCCGGCCTCGCCGCCAGCCTCGGCACCTTCCTCACCCCCGGCCTGCTGCTGGGAGGCCTGGGAGTACATGGCCTCGGCCAGCTTGTGAGAGGCCTGGGTCAGCTCATCGGTCTTCTGCTTGATTTCGGCGGCGTCGTCACTCTCCATGGCCTTCTTGAGGTTTTCGATGGCCGTGTTGATGCTCCCCTTGGTGTCGGCGTCGAGCTTGTCCCCCACCTCTCCGATGGACTTCTCGGTGGAGTAGACCAGGGAGTCCGCCGTGTTCTTGGCCTCGACCAGCTCCCGGCGCTTCTTGTCCTCCTCGGCGTGGGCCTCAGCGTCCTTGACCAGCTGATCGACCTCCTGGTCGCTCAGACCGCTCGAGGCCGTGATCTTGATGGACTGCTCCTTGCCCGTGCCCTGGTCCTTGGCCGAGACGTTCACGATGCCGTTGGCGTCGATGTCAAAGGTCACCTCGATCTGAGGGACCCCCCGCGGCGCCGGCGGGATCCCCACCAGCTGGAAACGGCCCAGGGTCTTGTTGTCCGCCGCCATTTCGCGTTCCCCCTGGAGCACGTGGATCTCGACGGCCGGCTGGTTGTCCGCCGCCGTGGAGAAGATCTGGCTCTTCTTGGTGGG
>CAYYVD010000122.1:0-13014 GCA_964475045.1 uncultured Desulfobacterales bacterium
GACCATGCATCGGGGATCGTAGGCCTGAATGCAGCAGGTGAAGAGCAGGCGCTTGCTCTCGGTGTCTTTCACGTGGGGGATGTTCACCTCCTGGCCTTCCTCCTTGACCCAGTCCCCTCGCTTGGGTCGCGGCCGCCCCCAGGGGTTCTTCTGGACAAAGGCGTTCTCCAGGGCCTTTTGAATGGAAAGGGGGATCTCCCCCTCCTCCACCAGCTCGCCCCTCAGGGCGAAGATCATCTCGGAGGGTTTGACGTCCCTCGGGCAGCGGAGCGTGCACTCCCCGCAGGAGGTGCAGTACCAGGGAAGGGCCGCTTCGATGTCGTGCTGGAGATGGCGCTTGCGCACCAGCTTTCGAATGTTGAAGGGGGTGATTCCGGACTCCGGACAGCTCCCCGAGCACATGCCGCACTGCATGCACATGTTGACCTGGCTTTGGGGAAGGTTCTCCATGTGATTCACTCCTCATCTCGTATGATTCCCCGCTCCCGATGCTTCGAGCCGCGGCGCGGGCTGGAATGCTCGAGCGCCGCCCGATGTTACCGAAGCCGGGCGGCGCTCACCAAATAGAACAATCGTGTGTGGTTGTCAAGGTCATTCGCCGTGCTGCGGGAAGGGAGACAGGGCGGGATGCGCGGCTGAAGACCGCCTCGAGGGATCGGAGCTGCTCGGTGCTGGTCGGTCCATCGGGAGCTCGGAGACGCTCAGGCGCTCACGAGAATGACGTCGTACTCCTTCTCGCGCTTTCGGAGCCGGCGCACGAGGACCCGGAGGAGGTTGCGGTAGACGGTCTTTCCGATACGATCGTCGCTCTCCAGGATGCGGAGGAAGTCCTCCACGGTGATGTGAATCATGCCCCCGGACCGGACCGCCCGGATCGAGGCCGAGGCCGGCTTGCGGTCGATCAGCGAGTACTCGCCGAAGCAGTCGCCTTCTCGAAGCCGGTTGAGGTTGACGTCCGAGAGCCTGCGCTCATTGCTCCCCTTGAGCTCCCGGGGAAGGAAGACCTGGAGCTCGCCCTCCATGACCACGAAGAACCCCGGAGGAGGGTCCCCTTCGGACAGGAGAACGTCCCCTTCCTGAAAGGGCACCTTGCGGCAGGCGCCGGCGAACCGCTCCAGGTCGTCCGACTCCAGACCCCGCAGGGCCTCCACGCCGCCCAGGAGCTTGACCACCCGCTTTTTCAGGAACATCCAATTCCTCCGTTCCGGCACATCGAGAGCGCCGGCGCGGGTAGACCCTTCCGGTTACGCCGGCCACCCGAACTCGGCCGTGTCCCCCAGCTCCTCCTCGATTCTCAGGAGCTGGTTGTACTTGCACACCCGCTCCGATCGGCACAGGGACCCGGTCTTGATCTGGCCGGTCCCGGCCGCCACCGCAAGGTCAGCGATGAAGGTGTCCTCGGTTTCCCCGGAGCGATGGCTCACCACGGTCTTCCAGCCCGCGCGGTGCGCCATGTGAATGGCGTCCAGGGTCTCGGTGAGGGTTCCGATCTGGTTGAGCTTGATGAGCACGGCATTGGCCGAGGACTCTCGAATGCCGCGAGCGATGCGCTTGGTGTTGGTCACGAACAGATCGTCTCCGACGAGCTGGACGCGGTCTCCCAGCCTTTCGGTGAGGGCCTTCCAGGACCTCCAGTCGTTCTCGGCCAACCCGTCCTCGATGGACACGATGGGGAAGCGCTCCACCCAGTCGGCGTAGAAGTCGATCATCTCGGAGGCGCTTCGTTTGGACCGGTCCGACTTCTTGAAGACGTACCGGCCGTTCTCGTAGAACTCCGACGAGGCCGGGTCCAGGGCCATCACCACGTCTTTGCCCGGTCGATACCCGGCCTTCTCGATGCCGGCGAGCACCATCTCGACAGCCTCGTCGTTGCTCTTGAGGTCCGGTGCGAAGCCGCCTTCGTCGCCCACGGCCGTGGAGTACCCCTTGTCCTTGAGCACGGAGGCCAACCCGTGAAAGACCTCGGCGCCGATCCGGAGGGCCTCCCGGAAGGTCTTGCCCCCGATGGGCATGATCATGAACTCCTGAAGGTCCACGTTGTTGGCGGCGTGGGCCCCTCCGTTGAGGATGTTCATCATGGGCATGGGGAGGCGGCAGACGCTGGTCCCGCCGATGTAGCGGTACAGGGGCATGTAGAGGGAGTCGGCCGCCGCCCGGGCCGCGGCCAGGGACACGCCCAGGATGGCGTTCGCGCCAAGCTTCTTCTTGTTGTCCGTACCGTCAAGGTCCACCAGGGTTTGATCCACCAGACGCTGGTCCGTGGCCGACAGGCCGGTGAGGGCGGGCGCGATCACCCGGTTCACGTTCTGGACCGCCCGTTCCACACCTTTGCCCTGATACCGCTTCTTGGCCTTGTCCCGCAGCTCCACGGCCTCGTACCTGCCCGTAGAGGCGCCCGAAGGAACCGCAGCCCGGCCGAAGCTTCCGTCCTCGAGGCCGACCTCCACCTCGACGGTCGGGTTGCCCCTGGAGTCCAGGATCTCGCGAGCCGTTACGATCTCGATCCGTTCCATGACTGCCCTCCTTGCACCGGCTCGAACGCTCCGGCTTGCTCCCGAGCCTGGACCGGCCGGGTGGATAAGGTGATCTCCGCTCGGCGGAAGCCCGGTTTCTTAGGGGCCGGGACGCCGCGAAGCCCTGACGACCGCGTTGTTGAGATGGGAACCCACTATAGTGGATTTGCCGGTTGATGACAAGGCCCGAGCCTGCTAGAAAGGAGGGACTCCGGATCCCTTCCGACCGAGGAGTCGCCGTGCCCGTCGCGCCGGGCTCCCACCTGGCACCGTCGCCGTGGCCGGAGCGCCGGGGGACCCCGCCGGGCTGGAACGGCATGGGATGGCGGGCCGGCTTCCCCGGTCGAATCGTGCCCCTTCACCGGACGGCCCGGCTTCACAGGAAGGCCGGGGCGCCGGGCTCCTCATTCGAGGTCCGAAGCCCATGAGGCACCTCGATTTCATCGTGATCACGGGTCTGTCGGGCTCAGGCAAGAGCACGGCCATCGACGCGCTGGAAGACGCAGGTTACTTCTGCGTGGACAACATACCGGTCTCCCTGGTGCCCAAGTTTCTCGAGCTGCGGTCCGGAGCCGGCTCCGAGGTGCAGAAGATCGCCCTGGGCATGGACCTGAGGCAACGGGACTTCGTGGAGCGCCTCCAGGAGGTTTTCGAGGAGGTTCGCCGAGAGGGGTATCGCCCGAGGCTTTTGTTCTTCGAAGCCTCGGAGGAGGTCCTCATCCAGCGGTACAGCGAGACGAGGCGTCACCATCCCGTTTCGAAGGACGGGAGCCTGCTGACGGGGATCCGGAAGGAGCGCGAGACGCTCGAGGCGCTGAAGCCTCTGGCCGACCGCGTGGTCGACACCAGCCGGTACACGATCCACGAGCTGAAGGAGCGGGTTCGGCAGCTCGTCGACCGCGACCAGGCCGCGGAGCGGATGCAGATCGGGGTGATCTCCTTCGGGTTCAAGTACGGGGTGCCCCTGGAGAGCGACCTGCTCATGGACGTGCGCTTCATCCCCAACCCCTACTTCCTTCCCGAGCTCAAGAAGCTGGACGGCCGGGACGAGCGGGTTCGGGCCTTTGTCCTGAGGTGGCCCGAGACCCGGGAGTTCATGAACCGGTTCAGCGGCCTCCTCGAGTACCTGCTGCCGTTCTACGAGAAGGAAGGAAAGGCCTACCTGAGCATTGCGGTGGGGTGCACCGGGGGCAGGCACCGGTCCGTGACCTTGGCCTCGGAGCTGCACCGGTTTCTCGAGACGCTTCGAAAGGGCGTCCGCCTGACCCACAGGGACCTGATGCTATCGTCAGGCTGAACGTTCAAGGTTTCAACAAGGCGGTGGCCGGCGGGCTCCAGGGCTCGAGCGGCCGGTTTCAAGTTGCAGGTTTCAAGCTGCAGGCAAGGTCAAGGGCGCCGGCCGCTTACAGCCCGCCGCCTGCGACCTGCCGCGTGCCATGCCCTACTCGAACTCCTCGGACTCCTCCGTGGGATAGAACAGGTCCAGGTGGTCGCGTCGGACGGTCTCCAGGTCCGTGGCCAGGAGGGTCTTCCGGCCGTGGGCGCGGAAGCGACGGGCCTCGGCCTCCATGTCCCGCAGCCGGGCGATGACGCCGCCGGCTGCGAGCCTTGCCTTGATGGACGTGAACAGGACCTCGTTTCCGAACAGGAACGCCCCTTCCTGCAGGATCTTGCAGGCGACCATGCGGCGGAAGGTGTCGAAGCGGAGCTGCTCCCTCACCCTGCCCAGATCCTTGACCACGTAGTCGATCTCCTCCCGGAGCTGGGGCGCCAACAGCATACGATGCTTTTCACTGAAGATTCGTTCGTCCAGCCGTTCGCGGTGGTCCTCCGGAAAGCCATCGTCCAGCACGACGACGAGGTCCAGGTCCGAGCCGTGCACCCGGCGGCCTGTGCTGCGTTCGGGTCGCGGGACGTCGTGGGCCATGTCGTACACGATGTCTCCCGCAAGAATGAAGCAGGCGTGCTCCAGGATCAGGTCGGGGTTGTCCGCCCCGCTCACCAGGGCGGAGACGATCTGATAGGCGAGCAGGGATTTCTCCCGGGTCACGGCTCGAATGTGCTCGGACAGGGCGCGGGTCCGGCGGGCCAGGTCGGGCTCCATTCCGCTGCGGGCCACCACGGTGTAGGTGAGAAATTCACGCAGAATGGACGGAGAGAGCCTGGCATACCCGCCGATTCTGCGGTCCAGCCTCATGTACAACCGGGCGATGCTTTGCGTGATCAGCTCCGGGGAGCTCATGCAGTGCCTCCAGAGGGACAGATGGTCCATTTGAAGGCCGTCCAGGAGCTCGAGGCCCGTGAGGGGGCCGTGCCGGTCCAGGAGGGATAGGACATCGCGGTTCATGGGGGCATGATACCACGTCGTGTGGGGTTGTCGAAGGGCATTCAGCCCTTCATCCCCCGGTGTGGGATGAAAATGGACCGATGGGGGGCACGGGAGCCCTCGATGGACCTGCCTGACCGGAGTCCAGGTTGGAAAAAACAGCGTCCACCGGGTTTTTCCGCAATTTTATGGTTGAAATCCAGCGTCAGATTGTTTAAGGTTCCGTACGGTTCGGCCAAAGCGGGTACCCACTCACACGAAAGGAGGAGGAGAGATGAACAAGGGAGATTTGGTCAACGAGGTGGCCAAGGTCGTGAGCACCAAGAAGGAGGCTCAGGCGGCCGTAGACACCGTGTTCTCCACCATCACCAAGGCCCTCAAGAAGAAGAACACCGTGACCCTGGTGGGGTTCGGCACATTCAAGGTGGACAAGCGGAAGGCCAGGAAGGGAAGAAATCCTCAGACGGGCGAAGAGATCAAGATCAAGGCCAAGAAGGTGCCCAAGTTCGTTCCAGGAAAAGCCCTCAAAGACGCCATCAAGTAAGCCTCCTGGAGAGTCCTCCGAAATACATGCCCCCCTCGGGTACACGCCCCCGCGGGGGTTCCTTTTTCCTGCGGCTCGCCGGTTCAGCCGTCCTGCTGGCCGCGGCCGGGCTGGCACGGCCCGGCCTCGCGCCTGGCGGCGAGGGGGGGCTCCTGCACGGCAGCCGGGCCACCGTCGTGTTTCCGGATGCCCACCGGGGGGCGGCCCGGGAGATCCTCGACATGATGCCGTCCGTTCGCGAGGAGCTCGAGCAGGCCCTGGGGTGGTCCGTGCGTTTCAAGCCCAAGGTCGTCCTGGTGGCCGAGAGCGGGATGTTCCGTCAAATGACCGGCCGTACCGAGGTGGTGGCCCTGGCGGTTCCCGGCCGGGACCTGATCCTGATCGACCTCACGGCCCTGCGCTCTCACCCCTTCGATCTGGCCTCGTCTCTCAAGCATGAGATGTGTCACCTCCTTCTCCACGCCCGGATTCCGGAAAAGCTGCTGCCGCGCTGGCTGGATGAAGGGGTGGCCCAGTGGGTGAGCGGCGGGCTCTCGGAGATCCGGCTGCCGCGAAAGCGTTCCCTGCTCGATCAGGCCCTGCTGTCCCGCCGAACCATTCCCCTGGCGCGTCTGTCTGCAGCGTTTCGCGGGGACGGGCGCACGCTCCTGCTGGCCTACGAGCAGAGCTTGAGCCTGGTGCGGTTTCTGGTGGACCGGTTCGGCGTGGACACCCTGACCGCGATCCTGAACAGCCTCGCCGGAGGGACGACCCTGGATCGGGCCCTGTCCGAGCACTGCTCCATGACGCCGGACGCCCTGGAGCAGGCCTGGCTCGAGGACATGGAGGACAAGATGGCCTGGACCTCCGTGCTGATCGCCCACCTCTACGAGTTGCTGTTCGTCTCGGCGGCCGCGGTCCTGGTGATCGGCTTCGTCCGGCACGCGAGGAAGAAACGGGCCGCCATGCAGGCGCTGGACGATCCCGACGAGGGGAGCGGACCGCCGTCTTGATTTTGGCGCATGGATGGGGGATAAGGACAACCGGGTCGAGCTCATGCGAACCATCAACAACCAGTCTTACAAGAACCTGTGCCTGTATCACGTGGTGGACGGCCTGGGAGCGGGGCTCTCCCAGTTTTCGGGTCAGAGCCGGGCGGCGCTGATCTTCGCCGAGCGGCCGGAGGACCCCGTCCGCGTGTACGACCCCCAGGATCTCCTGAGGGGCCACGAGCCCAGGCTCCGGGAGCTTTACCTGGACACGGACGCGTGGCGTCTTCGCGGTCCGGACACGTTGACCATGACCACCTTTGGAGAGATGCACCCGGAAACCAACCTGGAGCTGACCGGTCTGGTGTCCTTCGGCGGGAGGGGCCGATCCATCTTCTATCAGATGTGGTTCACCGAGCACCACCCGGACATGTGCTCCATCGGTCCGACCGAGCGGTGGCTGGAGCATGCCGCCTTCCTCCTGGCCAATGACTTCGCCTTTGAGAACGTCCTGTACGCGGGCTCCTCGGGGTATGTCCTGCGTGAGTACGCCACCCACGCGGTACGCGACTACGTCCTCGACCAGGTGAACGTCATGCTCGGTTGGGACACCAAGGTGCTGGTCCTGCCCATCCTGGACGCCGTCCTGGCCATTTCCAAGACGCCGGAGGAAGGGCACAAGCCCCGGGGGCGGCTGGTCTTCGTGGCTCCCCGCGACTTTCCGGCCCTGTCGTTCCTGGTGCGGTTTCCCAGGGATCTCCGGCCCAGCATTCAACATCACAAGCACGTCCGCAAGCTGCTGCAGTCGGTGGAGCGCGGGGAGCGCAGGCTGGCCTCCGACGGCCTCAACATCGTGGGCATCGTGGCCGGCGACCTGCCCGAGTGTCGTTTGACCGCGGACTTCCGAGGCGGTCACGGGTTCCTGCGGTTCGCCGGCGAGCCGGTTTGCAGCTTCTCGGACGGGCGGTTCACGTCCACAAACCGAAGGGCCAACCTGGTGGACCTGGAGGAGCTGCTTTTGGAGTCCTCCCTGGACCCGGAGTCCGGGGGCGCCCTCTTTCGCGTGGTCAAGGACATCGTCCACTGCGCGGGAGAGGAGAAGTTCGGGTGCACCATTGTCGTCGACCTGAACGACCGGCCACTGGAGATCTCCGGTCAGCGCCTGGATCGACCCCTGGACCTCGAGAGGCCGGACTCCCTGGACCTGGCGGGCTCCCTGGCCAAGGTGGACGGGGCGCTGCACATCGGGGCGGACCTGCATTTGCACGCGTTCGGCTGCCTCCTGGACGGCCACGCGGTGCCGGGGGAGAACCTCTCCCGAGGCGCCCGGTTCAACTCCGCCCTGCGGTTCACCAGCGAGCGGGCCAGCGTGATCGTCGTGGTGGTGTCCGCAGACCGACCCGTTTCCGTGATTCAGGAGGGGGTGGAGGTCACGGCCCGCTGCGAGCTGAAGGCCTTTTCCAAGCCTTTGCAGCAGCCGCCGGTCCTGGAGGAGTGGATTCCGGGATGATCATGGACGTGGGACGCCGTTTCCCGTCCCACGAGCAAGGAGGCGATCATGACCCACATCGCGGCGGTGTACGGCAGCCCCCGTCGAAAGGGCAACACGGCCTCGCTTCTTGCGGAGGCGGTTCGCGGCGCGCGGGAGCGGGGGGCCGAGGTGCGTGAGTTCGTGCTCCGGGACATGACCGTGTCCCCGTGCCTGGAGATCTATGCGTGCAAGAAGGACGGGCGTTGCGCCATCCAGGACGATTTTCAGGCGCTCTACGACGCGTTCCGGTCCTGCCGGGGCGTCATGTTGGCCTCACCCATGTTCTTCTATGCGGTGAGCGCGCACACCAAGGCCATGATGGATCGATGCCAGTCATTGTGGGTCAGGAGGTACTGGCTGGAAAAGCAGCCCTTCGGACGGCCCGACCCGAGCAGAAAGGGGCTTTTCATCTCCGTGGGTGCGACCCGGGGGAAACGTCTCTTCGAGGGGAGCCTGCTTACGGTGCGCTACTTCTTCGACGCTCTGGACATGACCCTCTGGCGCTCCCTGCTCTACCGCGGGCTCGATCTCGAAGGGGATGTGCAGGGCCACCCCGAGTACCTGGAGGAAGCGTTTCGAACGGGGGGGGAGATGGCCGAATCCCTGCTGTAGCCCCCGGTCTCGCAGGTCAGGCGGCCTTTCCGGATCGACGCCGGCAGTCGGCCAGGGCGAGATAGAGGGCCCCCACGGCCAGCTCCGCACAGTGGGTGTGCTCGGGAGGCAGGGTTTGGAGGTCCTCGATCACGTCTTCCGGTGTCAACGCCCACGCCTCGTCCAGGGTCTTCCCCTCTGCGAGCTCGCACACGGCATTGGCGCAGGCGTTGGTGTTGAGGCATCCGTTGGTGTCGAAGGAGATGGACCGGATTCTTCCCTGACCGGTGGTCAGAAACATGGTGACCGTGTCTCCGCAATCGCCTGTCCGGCTTCCATAACCGTCGGGGTTGTCGACGGTCTCCCGCCTGTCCGATCGAAAGGCCATCTCCAGGTATCGCAGGGAGTGGTCCTGCCAGAAATCAAAGGACTTCTCGCTCATCTCGTACCGCCGTTTCTGCTCAGGCCAGGGCCACCATCTCGATCTCCACGCGGGCGCCGAGGGGAAGGGCGGCCACCTGAAAGGCGCTCCTGGCGGGAGGATTCTCGGAAAAGAACCCGCCGTAGACGGTGTTGACCGCGGCGAAGTCCCCGATGTCCGCAAGGTAGACGGTGGATTTCACCACCCGGTCGAAATCCGTGCCGGCCGCTCGAAGAACGGAGCGCAGGTTTTCCATGACCTGCCGGGTCTGGGCCTCGATGCCGCCCTCGACGAGGGTCCCCGTGTCCGGGGCCAGCGGGATCTGACCCGAGGTGAAGACCAGCTCGCCGGTTCGAATCGCCTGGCTGTACGGCCCCACGGCGGCCGGCGCCCGGTCCGTCTGAATCGCATGTCGCATGTTTCCTCCCCTCCAAGAAAGGCCTGAGCTGGATTTCGTGAAGGGCCGCCCCATCGGGTCGGCCGCAGCTCATGTACAACGGATTTTTCGGGATGTCAACCAGCGGCGTTCCAGCCGCGCATCCGGATCGCACGGGCACGGGACGTTTGACAGCGCCGCCGGGAGCGGTTAAGAAGTCCCTGAGCCCGACGCTCGAGACACCCCTGACCCAGGAGGAGACGAGCATGGCCTACTGCGCCCACTTGAAGGTCCGGTTCGGAGACATCGACAACGCAGGGATCGTGTACTACCCGCGTTTCGTGCACTACTTCCACGTCGCCCTGGAGGAGTTTTTCGGGGCGGAGCTCGGGATCGATTACGCCACGGTCCTGACCAAGCACCGGGTGGCCTTTCCCACCGTCCACCTGGAGGCGGATTTCCGGCGGCCGCTGGAGTTCGGGGACCACATCGGTGTGGAGATCTCGGTGAAGGAGATCGGTGAGACCTCCATCGCCTGGGGGTACCGGGCCTACCGGCTCGGTGAGGAGGACCGGCCCGTGGCCGAAGGGCACAACGTGACCGTGTGCATCCACCGGGACACCTTCCGGAAGGTGCCGGTTCCGGGCTGGCTGCGGCACGACCTGACGGCCTACCGGAAGCGCTGCGGCGAGGAACCGTGAGAGTTTCGGGACACCAACCGTGGAATTTCGGGGACACCATACGTAATTCAGAAATGAGTGACATTTTGACAATGGAGCGGCTGAATTACGTATGGTGTCCCCGAAATTCGGTGTCCCCGAAACGCTTCGAAAGACTGTCGTCCTCCGAAACTCTCTGCGGTGAGAAGCCCTGACGCCTTTGTTTGTTTTTCGTGAGCCCCTTGACATCGCGGGGGGCGTCGGTATCTTCATACCAGGGTCTGAGGAGCGAGCAGATCCCTCATTGACAAATTCCCAGTATTTTGGTATTGTTTTGCCCTCAGCCGATTCACAGGAGGACACAGCCCGCCTCCGGCGGGCTGACGTGTGTTTCGGGACTGAAAACGAAAAGGAAAAGGAGGAGGTATGACCGACACAGAACCACTCATTCAGGACCTCTTGAACGAGGCGTTGAACGACCCCAACCTGACGAACGAGGAGAGAAGCCGGATCGACGAGATTCAGCTCGACGCCATGAACCGCGCCCGGGTGATTGCAGAAAACCGGGAGGACCGAAGCGGGTACACGAAGAACCTGCACCAGGAGCTGCTGAAGAGCGCCGGTGAGATACAACGGATACGCGGCATGGCCGCCAACCGGGAATCGAGGAGAATGGAGGAGTTCTAGCCCCGGGTCGAGGCATGTCGCGGCCCCGGTCCACGCCCTCACGGCGTGGAGGGGGCCGTTTTTTATGGGGCAGCCGGGTTCCCCGTCTCAGGCACCCGAGCGCGGACGGCCTCCGTTTCGAAGGAGGGCGTCCACCGGTTTCAGCGCGTAAGGCGACCCTTCCTCGATGGCCTTGAGCACCGTTCCCCCTCCGGTGAAGTAGGCATAAGCGGGGTCGTTCAGGGCCGTCATGTAGAGCCCGGGGTTCAGGGTCTTGAGCTCCTGCAGGGTGTCCCCGCCCCCGAACAGCTTGCGTGCCCGGGCGTTTCTCGAGATCTCCCGGTTGAGCCGCTCCGTGCCCTCGGTGAACCAGGGGACGAGGCCCATGACCGCGTTGACGAATACCGTCCGGGCCGATTCGATGATGCGGCGAACGGCGGGGTCGTCGAAGGATTCCGGGGCGGCGTCCAGGAAGAATCCGTGGCGCTCTCCCTGCTCGAAGCCCCGGACCCGCCGGGTGCGGTGCTTCCCTTCCTCCCGGGCGTCGGGCAGGTCGGATTCCACCACCCCGGGGAGCTCCAGGATCTTTCCCACCCCCCGGTCCAGGTCGACCAGCTCCCGGGCCGCCTCCACGTCGGCCTGACCCACGCCTTCCACGTGCACGCCGTACTTGGCGCAGAGGTACGCATTGTAGATGACCCCGCCCAGGATCAGGTGGTCGACCCGCTCGTGGATGCGGCGGAGGGGGCCGATCTTGGTGTCGTACTTGGCCCCGGCCACCACGGCGAGAAAGGGCCGTTCCGGGTTCAGGACCTCCTCCAGGAGGGCGAGCTCCTTCTGCAGGAGAAGACCCGCAAAGGAAGGCAGGCGTTCCGTGACGTCCAGGGTCGAGGCGTGAGCCTGCCAGGACCCGAAGGCGTCGTTCACGTACACGTCCGCCAGGGAGGCCAGCTCCGCGGTGAAGTGGTCCCGGGGGTCTCCCGTGCTCTCTTCCCCTTGAAAGCATCGGGTGTTGGGCAGGTAGATCCCCGGGATGCGCCGCTCTCTGAGCCGGCGCAGGTCGTCCCGGACGGACGGATCGAGCTCCCGGATGCCCCGGTCCCCTTCGGTTCGAACCCGGGGGACGACGAACCGGACGCCCAGCCGGTCCTGCAGGTAGTCCACGATGGGCTGGACCGAGGCACGGCCGTCTTCCGTAACGGCCCCGGTCCGCTTGTCTCTCGGGCGTCCCACATGGGTCATGAGGATCGGCCTTCCGCCCTGCTCCACGACGCGGTATAGGGTGGGGAGGGAGGCGTCGATACGAAACGGGTCTCGAATGATCCCTTTCTTGACCACATTGTGGTCGACCCGGACCAGCACCACCTTGCCCTCGAGACGGGCGTCCTGAAGCAGGGGCAGGTCCGGGTTCAGCTCGCTACGGTTCATGGCGTGCTCTCTCCTTTCCGCAACCCAAGGCGCCGACTCTTTCGTGCGCCGACCTGAGAGTATAGCAGGGATGTCGAGAAACCGGGTACCGGTTTTTTCTCGAAGCCGTGCTTCCCGCATCTTGTGATTCGAAGAGGGCTGGAGTATGGTGGCCGGGACGATCGGAAGGGAGGGGTCCATGGAAGGAGCCAAGGACGTCTTTGAACGACTGGCCGAGCACCTGTCCACGCTGGGTATGGGGTACCCGGCCACAGAGGACCTGCTGGAGATCCTTCGGAACAACTTCAGCCCCGAGGAGGCGCAGGTGGCCCTGGCCCTGCCCACCCGCGTCGCGCCCCTTCGGCCCGTGACCGCCAAGGAGATCGTGCCCCGGGTCGATCTTCCTGCGGACGAGGTCCTGGAGATCCTGGAGCGCCTGGCGGACCGGGGCCTTTTGTTCTGCGCCGAGACCGAGGGAGGGGAGACGGGCTATGCCCTTCAGCAGGTGGGGTTCGGGTTTCCCCAGCTCTACTTCTGGAAGGGGGAGGAGACGGACACGGCGAGGCACATGGCCGGGCTGGTGGCCAAGTACTTCAACCGCAAGGTCACCGCGGCGGCCTATGCATCCGATACGCAGCCCTATCGGTACGTTCCGGTGTCGGGATCTCTGGAGGCGGACACCCAGGCCGTGCTTCCCCTTCATGCCATGGAAGCCGTCTTGAGCCGGGCTCGGGAGTTCGCGGTCTGCCACTGCGCCTGCCGCATGACCGCCCGCCTCCGCGGCCGGCCGTGCGAGCACCCCACGGAGGTGTGCATCAAGTTCGACGAGATGGCCCGATACGTCATCGACCGCGGGCTCGGGCGGGAGATCAGCCGGGAGGAGGCCGGGGACCTGGTGGCCATGGCGGCGGAGGAAGGCCTGGTTCACTTCGTGGACAACGCCGCCGGGGACATCAAGCACACCTGCAACTGCTGCGGTGGCGCCTGCTGGAACGTGGGGACCATCCGGGGG
>CAYYVD010000123.1:0-12994 GCA_964475045.1 uncultured Desulfobacterales bacterium
AGGCCGGTCGGGAAGGTCCTGCTCCCGCCTACCGGATGGTGGTTCAAATTGTCCTTCTTTTGTCAAGGCCTGTCAAGAAGCACGAATAATTGAGGAGGGGCGTTGACAGCACTGGACACAGCGGGCTATATTCACGACCGTACAAACGCCAAGTGCGCCACGCCCGCGAGGGCGGAGCGCGTCCGGTTCCCGTCCCCCAGGGACGGGCCAAGAGGGAAGGCGGTGAGAATCCGCCGCATAGTGGCCGTTGCTGTGATCCCGACGCCGTTCTTCGGCGTAGTCATCTCCACCCGACGTCCCCGGGCCGTCCGCCCGGGGTGAAAAGCCACTACCCTTTGTCGAGGGCGGGAAGGCGAGGGCGGAGCGGGTCAGCCAGAATACCTGCCGGACGCGACGGGATGGAGTCGCCATAACCCCATCCGGGCCCTGTTGTGCACAGGACCCGGATGGGGTTTTCTTTTTCTGCACCGACGAAAGGACGTTCATATGAGCTGGAAGCAGACCGCCGAAAGCATCCATCCGGTCTCCGAAGACCGGCTGGACGCGGCCTGGCGACGACTGGACGATCTGACCAAACCGAGACGCAGCCTGGGCCGGCTCGAGGAGCTCGCCGCCCGGTTCGCGGCCATGCGGGAGGAAGCGACACCGGACGTGTCCGGCAAGGCGGTCTACGTCTTTGCCGGAGACCACGGCGTGGTGGACGAAGGGGTGAGCGCGTATCCCCGGGAGGTCACGGCGCTCATGGTGCGGACCTTTCTCGCGGGAGGGGCGGGCATCAACGTGCTGGCCCGCTGTGCCGGGGCCGAGGTCCACGTGGTGGACATCGGCATGGCCGCGCCCCTGCCGGACGCGCCGGGACTGATTCAGCGCTGCGTCCGCCGCGGGACGGGAAACCTCCTGCGCGAGCCCGCCATGTCGCGCCGGGAGGCGGAGCAAGCCGTCGAGGTGGGGATCGAGATGGCCGAAAACGCCGCTGAGCGGGGCGTTCACGTGGTGGCCACCGGGGACATGGGCATCGGCAACACCACCCCGGCCGCCGCCCTGTTCGCGGCGCTCCTGCCGGCCGGGGCGGCCGAGGTGACCGGACGGGGGACCGGACTCGACGACGAGGCCCTGGCCCACAAGGTACAGGTCATCGCCGATTCGCTGGAGCGGGCCTCCGGCGGCCTCGAGGATCCCATCTCCGCCCTGGCTGCGGTGGGAGGTCTCGAGATCGCCGGAATCTGCGGGCTCTGCCTGGGGGGCGCCGCCCTGCGCATGGCCGTTCTGGTGGACGGGTTCATCTCCAGCGCCGGGGCCCTGGTGGCCATGCGCATCAACCCGTCGGTCTCCGACTACCTCGTGTTCTCCCACTGCTCCGCGGAGCCGGGGCACCGGGTCTTCTTCGAGCGGGAGGGGATCCGCCCCCTGCTGGACCTGGACATGCGGCTGGGGGAAGGCACCGGCGCGGCGGTGGCCATGCAGATTCTGGAGGACGGGGTGCGCATCTTCAACGAGATGTCCACGTTTTCAGAGGCCGGGATCACGCCCGGGGCCTGAGGCCGAAGGGGACACGCGACATGGGGCCACGAGGATTTGTCACCGCGATTCGCACCCTCACCATCCTGCCCCTGCCGGGCCGGGAGAGCGACGACCTCGGTGCCGCCCTGCCCTGGTTTCCCTGGTCGGGCTCGTTCTGGGAGGTCTCCTCGCCGCGGGCGGCGCCCTGTGGGTGACTGCGGTGCCGGGCTGGGAGGCGGGGGGGGCGATCCTCCTCCTGACCGCGTCGGTGCTCCTTACCCGGGGTCTTCACCTGGATGGGCTCTCCGACTGGGCGGACGCCCTGGGCGGCCGCCCCGACAGGGAGACGCGCCTCGCCATCCTGAAGGATTCCGCGCTGGGCGCCTTCGGCGGCCTCGCCCTGGGACTGGCGCTTCTGGCCAAGTGGTCGGCCCTGGCGTACCTCCTGGACCTGGAATCCCCCTGGTTTTTGGTGCTTCCAGGAATCGTGTCGCGGACCATGATGGCGGAGCTCGCCGCCACCCTGCCCTCGGCCCGGGCAGGCGAAGGCACGGCCGGCCCCTTTGTTCTGGGGGCCACGGCACGCCGAAGGCTCGGCGCCCTCGCCGCAGGGCTCCTCCTGTCCCTGGCCTGGCAGGCGGCCGGAATCCTGTGTTTCCTGGCGGGATGGGCGGGCACCCGGCTGTTCGCAAGGCACTGCCGGAAGGTCTTCGGCGGCGTGACCGGGGACCTCCTCGGAACGCTCAACGAGATCCTGGAGGCCGGTCTTCTGATGCTCCTCTGCGGCTTGCTCGAAGCGACGATTCTCTGATATAGGGTCTGAAATCGAAGATGCGCCTGCCCCTCGTCAAGGCGCAGGAACGCCAGGACAATCATCGAGAGAAAACGGTCTCACATGAACGAACCCTTGAAGCGAAACACCCGGACAAGGCCGGGGCAGGAAACCCTGGTGCACGAGCACGGCGGCTCCCCGGAGCGGGTCTTCGCCCGCCTGTCCGTGGAGCCCGCCCCGGTAACGGACTTCAGCGTGAACCTCAATCCCCTGGGATGCCCGGAGGTGATTCGTGCCCGCTGGGGCGAGTGGATTCGAGGTATCGATCGATACCCCAGCCTGGAAGGGGAGGGAGTTGCCACTTACCTCCGGCGACGGCTGAATCTTCCGAGGGAGCAGGTGTTGGGGGCCAACGGCTCCACCGAGATCATCTACCTGGTGCCCCGCGCCCTGGACCTGAAGCGGGTGGCCGTGGTGAGCCCCTGTTACCACGACTATGTCCGGGCCTCGATCCTGGCAGGGGCCCAGGTGCTTCGAGTCCCCCTCTCCTCGGCAACGGGGTTCGGCCCGCCTTCCCTGGAACGGCTCTCCGCCGCCCTGAAGGACGCCGATGCGCTCTGGCTCGGCAACCCCAACAACCCCACGGGCACCTTTTTTCCGCGCACGGCCCTGTGCCGATTGGCGGAACGATTCCCCGAGAAGTGGATCATCGTGGACGAAGCCTTCATGCCCTTCGAAGCGGCCTGGGAGCTGGAAAGCCTGGCCGTGCCGCCGCTCCTTCCCAATGTGCTCGTCATCCACTCCCTGACCAAGTTCTACGGGCTGGCGGGGTTGCGCCTCGGCGGGGCCACCGCCTCAGAGGAGGTCATCGAGCGCCTGCGCGCCGTCAAGGAGCCCTGGACCGTGAACAGCGTGTCCGAGGTCGTGGCCCCTCACCTGCTGGACTGCGGGGACTATGACGCGGAGACCCGGGAACTCGTCGCTCGGGAGAGGGCCCGTCTGTTTGCAGGCATCGACGCCCTGGACGGCCTCACCGTCCACCCCTCCAGGGCCAACTTCCTCCTCTGCCGCTGGGGCAGGGAGCCCGACCTGGACCCCTTTCTCGGACGGCTTCTCTCCGGGGGGATCTGCGTGCGCGACTGCCGGAACTTTCCCGGGCTCGAGGCGGGGTACTTTCGCGTGGCCGTCCGCACGGCTGCGGACAACGACCGGTTGCTCCAGACCCTCGCAGCCCTGGTCCCGGGCTGACATGACCGGGCTGGCCGTGCTCACACTGATCGCGTTCGTCCTCGATCTGCTCATCGGGGATCCGGCCTACGGCCTCCACCCCATCCGCATCATCGGCCGCTGGCTCGAAGCCCTGGAGGGCCGGCTGCGTCGCGTCGGGCTGAACGGCATCGGCGGGGGTTGGGTGCTGGCCGGGCTCACGACGGTCCCTTCCGTGGGCGTGTTCTTTCTCCTCTCCCTGGCGGCCGGCCGCGTCCATCCCTGGCTCGCGCACCTGCTCCACCTCTACCTGCTCTACGCCTGCCTGGCCCTGGGGGACCTGTTTCGACACGTCCACCCGGTCGTACAGCGTCTCGAGGCCACGAACCTTTCGGGCGCCCGCCGCGCGCTTGCACGGATCGTGGGGCGGGACGTGGCGTCCCTCGACGCCTGGGGCGTCGGCCGGGCGGCCGTGGAGACCCTGGCCGAGAACTTCGTGGACGGCTTTCTTTCCCCGCTTTTGTGGCTTCTCGCAGGCGGAATGGTGGCGGATCAGCTGGGATGGCCGGTCGCACCCTGTGCGATCGGGGCACTCCTGACCTTCAAGTGCGTCTCCACCCTGGACTCCATGGTCGGTTACCGGAACGAACGTTACCTTTATTTCGGGCGGGCCGGCGCCCGCCTGGACGATGTCATGAACTTTGTTCCGGCCCGGCTGTGCATCCCGATCCTCTCTGCCGGGTCGCTCCTTTCCGGCACCAACCCGGTTCAGGGCCTTCGCACCGCCGCAAGGGACCGCCTCGCGCACGACTCTCCCAACGCAGGCCATGCCGAGAGCTTCACCGCCGGCTCCCTCGGGATCCGTCTCGGAGGACCCGCGTCCTACGAAGGCATCATCAAGAAAAAACCCTGGCTCGGGTCCGGCTCGCCCGAAGTGGGTCCCGCCCACATTCGGGCCACCCTGACCCTGCTTCGCCGCTCCGCCTGGATCGCCACGTTCCTGGTGATCTCCGTCCTGCTCCTGCCATCGTTCATCCCATCGTAGGTCTTTGTTCTCCGGCAGGCGTTGACGGCAACGCCATAAGACATCCACGGCATTGCACGAAGCCATGCTGAACACCATCCAATCATCATTCCATGGTTTTTCTTGACTTTTGATCGGTTCTCATGTAATTGCCCCTTGCAAGATCACTCTTCCCATTCACCCAGCATGAAAGGAGGGCGTATGGCCACCGCCAAGCAAATCCAGTTTCGGCTGAAACAGCAGAAGCAAAAACTGCAGAGGGCCAACAAAGAGGTCTCCGCGACCAAAGCCAACATCAAGAAGCTGGAGACGCAGCTGAAGAAGGCCAAGGCGGCGGAACAGGCAAAGAAGAAAGCCGCGCCCAAGAAGAAGGCCGCACCCAAGAAGAAAGCAGCCCCAAAGAAGGCTGCGCCCAAGAAGAAAAAGAAGTAAACGCTTCAACGCAGCCTGACCTGTGATCAAGAAGGGGCAGAGGGCGACAACTGTGCCAATGGTGGTGTGTCGCCTGATTCGGCCCCTTCTGTTTCTTTCCCAGCCCCCATTCTTCCACCCTGCCTTGCGTAAACCATTGGAATATCAGGGTGTTTCCCTGATCAAGCCCCAGGCCGCCAGCTGAGCGCGCATCCGGTCCCGGTGCGTCCCGGACCAGTAGTACCGACCGCATCCCGGGCACATGCGGAAGCCGGACCGGTGCCGGTAAAAGACGTACTCCGGAACATGGTCCCTGGCGGACGCTTCGTCCGCCTCCACCAGGGCGCGGTTGCACACCGGGCACCGGTGAAAAGCCCGTTCCGGGTCCGGACGGATCCAGGCCCCCTCGACCAGCTGGCGCAGCTGCTCGTGGACGTGGTCGGACCACACGAGAACACTTCCCGGGTGCTCCCCCCAAGTGCCATGCTCCCGGGTGAGCAGAATGCGCCCTTCCCGGGAGGCGAGTGCACGCAGCGTTTCCCGGGATCCGTGGTGCAGGTAGCGGGTGTCGTAGCCGAGAATGCGCAGCCACTTGGCCAACCTTCCCAGCATCCGATCCGCCAGGAAGCGCGGTTCCTCGACCCTTGGTCTCGATCCGGACTCCAATGGATGTCGCCCCCCTGTCGGCGGTTGTACTACCTTGGTTTTGCCTCCAAACCCCGGCTCCCCGCAAGGGGCTTTTTTTCGGAGCGTTTGACTTTCAATCGAAGCGGTTGTAACAGAAACACAGGACAAGGCCCACAACGGCATCCGAGCACCGAAGGCGCCCTGCCGCACCCTGCAGGAAACGACATGGACAAGATTCTGATTCAAGGCGGGGACCCGCTTCGAGGAACGGTCCGAATCAGCGGCGCAAAGAACGCCGCCCTCCCCATCATGGCAGCCTGTCTGCTCTGCGGGGGCGGGCACACGCTGCACGGCATCCCTCGACTTCGGGACATCGGCACGATTCAGGAGATCATGTCCGGAATGGGCGCCGAGTTTCGAGCGGAAGGTCCCCGGATCACCGTGGACACCTCACGGCTGCGGGACGGAGAGGCCCCCTACGACCTCGTGCGCACCATGCGCGCCTCCATCCTGCTCCTGGGACCGCTTCTCGCGCGGCTGGGTCGCGCCCGGATCTCCCTCCCGGGAGGATGCGCCATCGGCGCCCGGCCCGTGAACCTGCACCTCAAGGCCCTGGCCGCCATGGGGGCCGACATGCACCTCGACCGGGGCTACATCCACGCGCGTGCCGAGAGGCTGCGCGGATCTCAGGTGTTCTTCGACATCCCCACCGTCACCGGCACCGAGAACATCATGATGGCCGCCGTCCTGGCCGAGGGTCGCACCGTGCTCAAGAACGCGGCGCGGGAGCCCGAGGTGAGCGACCTGGCCGACATGCTGCGGAGCATGGGAGGACGGATTGAGGGCGACGGCACGGACACCATCGTCATCGACGGCGTCCGCGAGCTCCGCCCGGCGACCCACACCGTCATTCCGGACCGCATCGAGGCCGGGACGTTCATGATCGCCGCCGCCATGACCGGCGGAGAAGTGGTGATCGAGGGGACCCGTTCCGAGCACCTGAGCGCGGTCATTCAGAAGCTCCGCGCCGTGGGGGCGCGGCTGGACCCGGTGGGGTCGGGTGTTCGCGTGCAAGGGCCGTCCACGCGACAAAGCGTGGACATCGAGACCATGCCCTTTCCAGGCTTTCCCACGGATCTCCAGGCCCAGTTCATGGCCCTCATGTCCGTGGCGAACGGCGCCAGCATCATCAAGGAGACCGTTTTCGAGAACCGCTTCATTCACGTCAGCGAGCTCAAACGCATGGGAGCGGATATCGAGATCAACGGCAACCAGGCCCTGGTCCGCGGCCGGGACCGCCTGCTTCCCGCACCGGTCATGGCCACGGACCTGCGTGCCAGCGCTTCGTTGATCCTGGCCGGGCTCGTGGCCCCGGACGGTGTCACCGAGGTCCGCCGCATCTACCACCTGGATCGCGGGTACGAGAGCCTGGAAACCAAGTTCCAGGGACTGGGCGCTCGAATCTGGAGAGAGAAGGCCTGATATGCGCCACCGCCCGCTGGTCCCCCTCGTCCTGGCGTTCGTGGGGGGGCTGTTGGCGGCGGAGGCTCCGGCCCGGCTTCACGCGGACCTGGGACTGATCCTGACCTCCTTCCTGATCCTGCCGGTGATGGTCCTGGCCCTCGCAGGCCGCAGCCGTCCCTGGGGCTTCGGGGCCCTCCTCGCCCTCTTCGTTCTCGCCGGCGGGTTCCTCCGGCTTCACGACCAGGGCCGGGTGAACACCCTTCTTCCGGGACAGACCGGAAAGGCCCGGATCACCATCCAGGGCACCGTGCTCGAGCCTCCGCAGCACCGGGCTCAGGTCACCCGTTTCCCCGTTCGTGTGGACCGGGTCGTCTCCGGGCAGAGCCCCCTGACGCCCGGAGACAAGCTCTACATAAGCGTCTACCGCCATGCGCCCGATCTTCACCCCGGCATGCGGATCCGCTTTCCCGCGCGGCTCCGCCCGTTTCGCAACTTCAATAACCCGGGAGGGTACGACTACGAACGGGCCATGCGAATCCGGGGCTTTGCAGGCGCCGCATCGATCTCCGACGGACGAAGGGTGGTCTCCATGCTCCCTGCGGGGTCCCTGGGCTGGACAGGGGACCTCCTGGAACGCGCTCGAGCGCCTGTGCGGACCTGGATCGAGCGGTCGCTTCCCATGCCCGAGCAGGGTCTGCTTCGGGCCCTGATCCTGGGCGAGAAGCAGGGCCTTCCGCCCGAGGTCCGGGAGGCGTTTCAGACCGCGGGCCTGGCCCACGTGCTGGCCGTGTCGGGTCTCCACGTGGGACTGGTGGCCTGGCTGGCCTTCGCGTTCTTTCGATGGTCCTTGTCCCGATCCTATGGTCTGCTTCTTCGGGTGGACGTTCGCAAGGCCGCGGCCCTGGCCACGGTCCTGCCGGTCACGGGGTTCGCGTTCCTGGCCGGATTTCAGGTCTCGACCCAGCGCGCGTGGATCATGGTGCTCGCATACCTGTTCTCCATCGCAGCCGGACGGGAAAAGGAGGTCTGGTCCACCCTGTGCCTGGCGGCCCTGCTGGTCCTGGCCGCACAACCACAGGCCATCCACACCATCTCCTTTCAGCTCTCCTTCGGCGCCGTGGCCGGCATTCTCTGGCTCGCGCCCATGTTCTACAGGCGAATCCCCAACCCCTTCGAGACCCGCGGGCAGACGCCGGGTCCGGCCGCCCGGGTGATGACTTACGGGATCGGGCTCGTCTCGGTCACCCTGGCCGCCGTCCTGTTTCTCCTTCCCCTCACGGTCTTCTACTTCCACCGCGTGTCCCTGGTGTCCCTCCCCGCCAACCTCGTGGTCACCCCCCTCCTGGGCCTCTGGGTGCTTCCCCTGGGCCTGAGCGCCGTCCTCCTCCTCCCCCTGCTGCCCTCTCTGGCGAGCCTGGTCCTGGAGGCCGCCTCCCTTGGAGCGGGCTTCATGACATCCGCGGCGGCGCTTTTCTCCGCACCGGAACGGGCCGCCCTGTGGGTCCTCACCCCCAACGGCCCGGAGGTCGTCCTGCTCTACGTCTTCCTGATCTCGGGCGTCTTCGCTGTTTCCGGCCGGTTCCGGCTCCTGTTTCTGGCCTCCTGCGCGGCCCTGGCTGCGGACGTCGGGTACTGGGTTCACGACACCACCCTCCGGCGGGACCTCCGGATCACCTACCTGGACGTCGGGCAGGGAAACGCCGCACTGGTCCGGTTTCCTGGAGGCGAACGCATGCTCGTGGACGGAGGCGGGTTTCGAATGAGCGACTTCGACGTGGGCCGCATGGTGGTCGCCCCGTACCTGTGGCGGCAGAAGATCACCCGAATCCACACCCTGGTCCTCTCCCACCCCCAGGCCGATCACATGAACGGCCTGGGCTTCATTGCGGAGCACTTCTCTCCAAGAACGCTCTGGTTCGGCGGCGACCCCGTGGAGAGCGAGGCCCACCGGAGGTTCCTGAGCATCGTGCGTTCCGCGCGCATGGAAACGCGGGTCCCGGGAGACCCCGGGATCCCAGAGGAGATTCGGGGGGTTCGAGTGGAGCTCTTTCATCCCCTTCCAGGGGGCTCGGGGGACGCCGGACCGGTGAGCAACGTCAATGACCGCTCCCTGGTCCTGCGCCTCTGCCACGAGGGCACGTCCTTTCTCTTTGCCGGGGACATCGAGCACGGGGTCGAGGTTTGGCTGGCGGAACGGTTCGGAAGCAGGCTTCGAAGCGACGTGCTCCTGGCCCCCCACCACGGAAGCGGCACCTCCTCGACGCGGGCCTTTCTGAACCAAGTCCGGCCCGTTTGGTGTGTGATCTCCGCAGGCGCCGGAAACCGATTCGGGTTCCCCCACGCCGGGGTCCTGGACCGCCTTCGCCGGGCGGGGATCCGCATCGCCCGGACCGACCGCCACGGGGCCGTGACGGCCGTGGCCGGAGGCGGACGGCTGTCCCTTCGTGGAACGGTGGGTGAGACGTTGCAAGAAGCGGCGACAGGGGTTATCTTGAGTTCATGCGCCCCTGTCCACGCGAATCGAAAGGACACCCCATGACCGGATCCTCCCGAACCATGGCAGCCGTCGCCTGTCTCCTGGTCCTGATGGTCTTCGCCGGCTGTGCGACCCGCTTCGGGTACGGCCGAATCACCCCCGCCTCCGGCGACAAGTCCATCGAGGACCTCCTATCCCAGTGGCAGGACTACCACGTGTACTACTCCGGACTCCATCCCGGGCAACCGTCGGGCCTCATGTTCGACCCCCGTCACGACGAACGGGAGCTCGAGGGCAAACGCTGGTACCCGGTTCGGGATCGCGACACCCTCGACGAGGTCGCCCGATGGCTGCGACACAACGACACTTACCCGCCGAAGCTTTTGAGGCTCGTGGGACCCGAGCAGGTCCTCTACGGCTATGTGTACACGGGTTGGAACCAGGTGGTGGCCCGGGCCGTGGACACCCGGACCATGCTCGTGCTGGGGCTCCCTGCCCCCTTGCCGGACGAGGGCGAACCCGCTCCATTTCGGTTGGGGCCCTGAACGAGGGCAGGGCCATGACCGCCAACACGAGCGAGGTGTTTCAGGTCCATGGTGTTTCTCATGGCCTCGGACGGGGAGACGGTCCTGTTCGGCCAGGACGTGCACGGCCCTCTGGACGAAAGTCCGCTGTCGGACCCGACGGCCTGCCAGCGCTTCCTGAAGCGTCCGGCCGGACTGGACGCCGACGTCCTCTGTGAAGGACACTACGGCGTTGTTCGAGGGAAGCGTGAGGTCAGGAACTTCATTCGATCCTTCATGACGGCATGAGACCGATAGGAGGAGATCCCATGGAAGGCGCCGCGCCGCCGCACGAGACCCACGGACTGATCGACCGGCAGGGGACCTGTCTGGTCCTGATCGACATTCAGGAGAAGCTCTTTCCCCTCATGCGGGACCGGGACCGTCTGCTGGAGAACGCCCTGCGCCTGGCCCGGTTCGCGGGCATCATCGGCCTCCCGGTCGTGCTGACCGAGCAGAAGAAGCTCGGGCCCACCCTGCCGCAGCTCCTGGAGGCGGCGCCCGACGAGCGCCCCATCGAGAAGACCGCGTTCGACGCCTTTCGCTGCGCCCCGTTCCAGGAGCGGATCAACGACCTGACCCCTCGGACCCTCGTTCTCGCGGGGATCGAGGCCCACATCTGCGTGACCCAGACCGCTCTCCACGCCTTGCCCCGCTTCCGCGTGCACGTGCTGGCCGACGCGGTCGCCTCTCGACTCCCCGGAAACCGCAGGGTGGGGCTCGATCGCATGTCGCAAGCCGGGGTCACGGTGTCCTCCACGGAGATGTTCCTGTTCGAGCTTCTCGTAGAGGCCGGGACCGACACCTTTCGAAAGGTCCTTCCCCTGATCAAGTAGCGCTGGAATTTCGGGGACACCATACGTAATTCAAGGATGCCCATTGTGAAAACCACGACACCTCCCATGAATTACGTATGGTGTCCCCGAAATTCATCATGCTACCGCAGCTTCCACTCGGGCTTCCGCCGGTTCAGAAACGCGTCGATGCCCTCCCGGGCGTCCTCGGTCATGCAGAGGGCGGCGAACATCTCGTTGGTGTAGGCCAGCGCCTTCCCGTACTCCAGATCGGCCATGCCGTAGTAGGCCTGCTTGCCCATCTGCAGGGCCAGGGGGCTCTTCTCCGCCAGCTTTCCGGCCAGGGCCAGGGTCTCCTCGCGGAGCTTCCCCTCCGGGGCCACGCGGTTGACGAGCCCCCACTGCTCGGCCGTTTTTGCATCGATCATGTCACCGGCCATGAGCAGCTCGAGACAACGCTTCTTGCCCAGGGTGCGGGAGACCGGGACGGCCGGGCCCATGCAGAAGAGCCCCACGTTGACCGCGGTGAGCCCGATCCGGATCCCTTCTTCCACCACGGCCAGGTCGCACGACGCGATGATCCCGGCCCCGTTGGCCACGGCGAACCCGTGGGCGGAGGCGATCACCGGTTTGTTCAGGGTTGCGATCACGGGCACCATCCGCTCCATGACCGCGATCCACTCCCGGTACTCCTTCTGGGTCTTGCCGTGAAACTCCGAGAGCTCGATCCCGCAGCAGAAGGCCTTGCCGGCCCCCTGGACGATCACCACCCGGACGTCCTCGTCGTTGTCGAGCTCCACGAGGCCGGCGCAGAGCTCCTCGGCCATTCGGGTCGTGAACGTGTTGAGCTGCTCCGGGCGGTTGAGGGTGAGGGTGGCGATGTGGTCCTCCCGCCGCTCCACCAAGATGGTCTCGTAGGCCATGGGTCGTCCTCCTTTCTCGTGTGACGCGCACTCCTCGGTGAGTGTGAGCCTGTCAAGGCCGGGTCGCCTCTCAAAAGCCCGCACGGTCCACGCTGCAGCCGATGCGGGGAATCACAAGGGGACCTGGCAGATCCTGCGGGCGTGCAAGTAGAGCTCCCTCGGCCGGGGTCCCGCCTCCCGGTCATGGCGCAAGGATCCGGGCGCGACCTGCACCTTGCCGCCCTCCAGGGTCAGGAGGGCGGTGGCGGGAGCCAGGACAGCCGCCCCCGCCTCCACCCACACGGTCCCCCCGGGCAGAAGCTCCCTGAGGCGCCCGATCCGCTCGCCCGTTCGCTGGAGGTCCAACGCTCCGCCCCGGGCGTCCAGGGACAACCCCAAGCCTTCTCCCGGCACCAGGACGGCGTCCTCCCCCACCACGTCCTTCCAGGCCGCCAGTACCCGAAGGGCTTCTTCGAGCCCGTGCCGCTCCCCCCAGGGCAGCATCACCCCCCGAGCGCAGGCCCGGACCTCCTTCAGGACTCGAAGCCGGGGGGCAGCCGTCGAGTCGGTCGGAAGGCAGGGCTCGTCCAACACGATCAGCACTTCCTCCTCGGGCGGCCTCCGCCACACCGAGAGGGGGGCATCCAGGGGTAGCGCCGGCATCACGCCCGGTGGCAGGACCGCGCTCGAGTCGCCGGGCCCGGCGTCGGAAACCAGCAGGACGCAGTAACCTTGAAGGCTCCCCCCGACGCAGCGCGCGACGAGATCCACCGCTTCGATCGACGGGCACAGGAACCCGCACCCCAGACGTTCCAGGCCCTGCAACAGGGCAGGAAGCCGACTCAGGCCCAGGTCGAACAGCACGCCGTCCACCCCGTCCAGGGAAAGCAGGTCGAACACCGTGTCGTTCAGGGTCTCTCCGTCGCACACCAGGACCGGCGCGCCCTCGTCCGCGATGCACGTCAACTCGGCTCGCCGCTCTTTCCACCAATCGGCCATGGCGTCCTCGGGCCCGACATTCGGATCTCCTGTTCCCATACCACGTTTTCTCGAACCGTCAAACACTGGAGTGGCGGACCTTGACAGGTCCTATCGAATGGACCATCATCGGCCATGCCGTTCATCGCCGACCTCCACATCCACTCCCGTTTTTCCCGGGCCACCTCCCGCTCCTTGGACGTTCCGCAGCTCGCCCTCTGGGCGGCGAAAAAGGGCATCGCCGGGCTGGCGACCGGCGACATCACCCACCCGGGCT
>CAYYVD010000124.1:0-6926 GCA_964475045.1 uncultured Desulfobacterales bacterium
GAGTGGATGAGCGGAAACTCCCCCTACACCTACGACCTCTCCTGGAAGGTGGTGGAGGACGTGCCCAACGACGAGAGCGGCGGCCTGAAAGGATCGGACTACCTGGACGACCTGGCCCTCTACGCCCGCACCACCGACCTCAGGGACGACCTCTTTGGGGACCAAAACCTGATTCTCTACAATGTCTATGCCTTCGGGGCCGACGCCGCGGCCAAGAATCTCCTCAAGGACGCGGCCAGGAACGGCGGGTTCGAGGACAAGAACGGCAACCGCCGGCCCGACCTGGACGAGGAGTGGGACGCGGACGGGGACGGCGATCCGGACACCTTCTACGAGGCGAGCGACGGGTATCAGCTGGAGAGCCAGCTCCTGAGGGCCATCAACGACATCCTGCAGCGGGCCGCCTCGGGAACGGCCGTGTCGGTGCTGGCCACCTCGGGGGAGGGCGAGGGAAACCTGGTCCAGGCCTACTTCCGGCCCTCTATGGTGAGCGGGACCACGGAGATCACCTGGGTGGGGTACCTCCAGAGCCTCTGGGCCGACCAGCTGGGCAACCTGCGGGAGGACACGGACAGCGATCTGACCCTGGACGTGACCCAGGACAAGGTCATCTCCTACTTCCTGGACCCGGCGGACGGCGATGCCAAGATCCGCATCTTCGACGTGAGCGGCACCACCCCCTACCCGGACACCGAGACCGCCCCCCACGACGTGATCGAGCTGGAGGACATCACCCCCCTCTGGGAGGCCGGCGGCCTGCTGGCCGAGCGAAGCGCGGACAGCCGGACCATCTTCACCTATATGGACATGGACCAGGACGGGGCGGTGGACGACCCGGGCGACGACCCCCTGGACGACATCGGGGAGGTCATCCGCTTTCACGCCTCGGGGGCGACCACGGCGATCCGGCCGTACCTGGGCGTGCGCGACGACGCCACCTGGGACTACCTGGGCGCCACCCAGAGCGACCGGGCCCACAACCTGATCGAGTACATTCGAGGCAAGGAGGACGGGTTCACCGGCGTCACCCCCATGCTCATCCGCTCCCGCATCCTGGAGGACGACGTCTGGAAGCTGGGGGACATCGTCCAGTCCACGCCCGTGGCCATCTCCAAGCCTCCGGAGAACTACCACATCATCTACAGCGACGAGTCCTACCAGGACTACTACGACATGTACAAGCACCGGGAGACCGTGGTCTACGTGGGCGCCAACGACGGCATGCTCCACGCATTCACCTCGTGGGAGTACAGCGCCGTGTCCAAGCAGTACACCAAGCCTTCGGCCGCGCCCTTTGACGAGGAGATCGGGGAGGAGCTCTGGGCTTACATCCCCCAGTGCCTCCTGCCGCACCTCAAGTGGCTGCCCTACTGGGACTACAGCCACACCTACTACGCGGACCTGAAGCCCAAGGTGTTCGACGCCAAGATTCTTCCGGACGACACCCACTACTCGGACGACGACGCGGAGGACGACTGGGGAACCATCCTCCTCCTCGGGCTCAACATGGGCGGAAAGCAGATCTGCTCGGAGGACTGGTTCGACGACGGCACCGGCACCACGGTGTACGAGACGAGGACCTTTGACCCCAGCTATGCGGCCATCGACGTCACCGAGCCTCGAAGCCCCAGGCTCCTCTGGGAGCGCACCTACCAGGACCTGGGCATGAGCCTGTCCGTTCCGGCCGTGGTCCGGGTGAAGGACGAGTGGTTCGCGGTCTTCGGGTCCGGTCCCACCGAGTACGACGGCACCACCACCAACAACGGCCACGTGTACGTGGTGGATCTCAAGACCGGCGACGCCTATCCCAACCTGACCGAGTTCGGATCGGGGGTCACCAACGCCTGGTTGTTCGAAACCTCCGAGTCCAACGCCTTCATGAACTCCCCCACGTCCCTGGACAAGGAGCTCAACTTCAATGTGGACGCCATTTACTTCGGCGAGGCCTACGACAGCGGCTCCTGGCTGGGCAAAATCTACAAGATCGGCATCCCCTGGGACTGGTCCGACGAGGCCACCTACATCGACGACCCCAACCGCGCAACCCAGCCGTGGACGTTCAACACGCTCACGGCCACACCCGGCCCGGTCACGGCCCCCCTGTCCCTGAGCATCGACCGGTTCGACAACGTCTGGGTCTATGGAGGAACGGGACGCTACCTCTCGGACGACGACAAGTCCACCACGGACACCCAGTACCTCTTCGGGCTGGTGGACCCCTTCTTCAACGCGTACTACGACACCGCGCCGGACGACTACTACCACGATGACACCAAGGCCAAGACCCTGGACTTCAGCACCGACCTGTTCGACGCGGATCCCTACATCATCACCTCGGAGGGCAAGGTCTACGACGACTCCTACACCCTGTTCGGCACCTGGGACGACCTCGTGGACGCCGCCCGGACCAAGGACGGCTGGCGCAGGACCCTCACGACCTCCGGGGAACGGTCCCTGGCCAAGTTCACCCTCCTCGGAGGCATCGCCTTCGCGCCCACCTTCGTGCCGAGCGGGGACATCTGCGGCTTCGGCGGGGACAGCTACCTCTACGGCCTGTACTTCGAGACCGGCACCCCCTTCTTCAGACAGGTGTTCGACGACGACGAGGAAACCATCATCGTCGAGGAAGACGGGGTGGACGTGGAGTACGAGCGGCTCACGGGCCGCATCCACCTGGGCGCGGGCAAGTCCTCGCCCCTGGGCGTCCACGTGGGCCGGGAGGAAGGAGCCAAGGCCTTCATCCAGCAGAGCACCGGCAACGTGGTGGAGGAGATCATCACGCCCGCCTTCAATATCAAGAGCGGTTTGATCAGCTGGCGGGAAATGGATTGAGGAGGCAGTGAACCCCATGAAACACCCCTCGTGCAAGACGATCCTTGCCCTCGCTCTGCTCCTGCACCTGAGCGGGGCCCCTGCAACGGCGCTCCAGCCCGCTGCACCCCCGGTGCTGGAGGAACCGCTCACCCGCGTGGTCCTGATCGAGGAGAAGGCTCCCGGCCCCCATTTCATCTATGTGGAGGAGCGGGCCTTCCGCATGAGCCCGGACGCGGTGATGGAGGACGTCAACGGCAACCCATTGACCCTGGAGGCCCTGCCCGTGCCCTGCAGGGCCCGCATCACGTTCTATCTCTATGGAGGCAACCGGTACCCCTATGTGACCCGGCTCACCCTCCTGAACTGAAAGGCGCCCATTGTCCTCAGAACGGAACAAGCACGGGGAGGCGAACGAGGCCGTGCTTCTCCTGGACGCGGATCCGGGAATCCTCGAGCGTCTCGAACGGGTCATTCAGCGCCGGCTGGGCTATTCGACCCGGGCGGCTTACTGCTGCGACGAGGCCCTCCGGGAGGCCCGGAGCCGCGCATTCCGGCTGGCGGTCATCGACGTGGACCTGCCGGACAAGACCTTCGACCGGGCCATCGGGAAGCTCAAGGCCCTCCATCCCGGTCTGCACGTCATCATGACCTCCTCGGACTACTCCAAGGAGACCGAGCGGCTCGCACGCTCCTGCGGTCTGGTCCTGTACATGACCAAGCCCCTGGACCTCGACCTCCTGGCGACGGCCGTTCGCACCGCCTGGCAAAGCTCCGCGCGGCCC
The DNA here is from genome assembly GCA_964475045.1 of uncultured Desulfobacterales bacterium. Taxonomy (GTDB): domain Bacteria; phylum Desulfobacterota; class DSM-4660; order Desulfatiglandales; family HGW-15; genus JAIPEI01. Next base: position 3,597 of record CAYYVD010000124.1, read on the forward strand.
GGTCGCCCCCCGAAGCCGCAGATGCCTCAGGAGGCCGCCTTCGCCTGAGCAGACCCATCACCGCCCGACGACGAAAGAAGCCGAAGCCATGTCCAAGCTCACCAGTCAATCTCGCGACCAGGCCTGTTCACCGGAAGCCGGCCCCGATCCGACACCGCCTCGAAACCTGAGGCCGATCTCGCGGCCCGGCACCAGGGCCGCCGAGATCGAGCGCCGAAGGTGCGGGCAGGCCCTGTCCCTTCGGGAGCGGGTTCCCGCGGAGCGCGGGCCCGCCGTCGCCTGCGCCTCGCGCCACACCGTGTCCACCCTGGAAACCCGTACAGCCGCTGCAGCCGCCGACCGGGACCGGATGTCCCGTTGCCCGAGATGTCTTCGAATGATTCGCGCCGGAAGCGAGTCCTGCCCCAAGTGCGCTCTGGTGCTCGCCCTGTGGGAGCAGGGCCGGGTCCGCCCGCCTGGGGCGCTCGCTGAGACCGGACCCGAGGACCGGCAGGCCGGGGCCCTGTGGCGCCATGTGGAGCAGGATCCCGAGAACGAAGCCCGCCACGAGGCATTCCTGATCCACTGCCAGGAGACCGGGCGGCTCGACCTGGCGGCCCACCGGTACCAGGGCTTTCTTCACCGCCGGCCCGACTCCCGGCTGGCCAGGGCCTTTCGGGACCGCATCGTGCTGCTCGCCCTGTACCAGCCCCACCCTGCACGGAGACCACGGCATGTCCCCCGGCGGTTTTCCGGCACCAAGACCGTCCTGGTCCTGGGCCTGGCCGCGCTCTTGTGGGGCCTGGTGATGGCCCCGATGTTTCTCGGGCGCTGAAGGATTTCTGCTTGCACCCGTATGCGTGGGGCGGAAGCCACCTGATGCTGAAAGACCCTGGCATTCGAATTGCAGCCACAGAAACCACTGGTTAAGATGCCGGGAGCCCAGACGGACCACCCGGGCAACCCGCAAGCTTTGCGCATGCGTGACCGGAGGCCCTTTCCAAGGTCCCCCCGGCCGGCCGGGTCAACGGTTGAACCGCTCGCATGCACAAGGGGCATTCCAGTCGGAAAGGGCGAGGACGCCATGAATCCATCCAGGCGAAAAGCCGCCGTCGTGGACAAGAAGATCCAGTATCGGCTGTTGCTGTACAACTGGATTTACTTTGTGATCATCGCCCTCTCTCTGATCGTTGCGCTGTTCATGCCGCTGGTGCTTCGGCTCTCCGCCACGGGGCTGAGCTGGGTCCAGCAGGGGAACCTGGCCCGGAACGTACTGTTCCTGCACGGGCACCTCTGGCCCGTGGTGCTCTTGGTGTTCGTTCTGTTGAGCCTGCACTCCCTGTTCATCTCCAGCAAGATCGTGGGTCCGCTGCGACGGCTTCGCTCCGCGCTGGGCGATTTCGTGGCCGGAGGACGATGGAACCCTCCGTCCTTTCGCAAGGACGACCTCCTGCTCGAGGACCTCAAGGAGCTGGGCGAGCTGCTCAGCCGGGTGCAGGCCAGGATGGACCGGGTTCGCAGCGAGCACAAGGAGCTGCATCGCCGAATCCTGGGGATGACCGCACACTCGGAGGGTCACCCCCTTCCCGACGACGTGCAGGCGAACCTGCTTCGGCTGAGCCAGCAGTCTGCAAGGATGAGACAAGCCTTCGACCAGGACGGGGAACCGTCCAGCTAGCGGTCCCTCCGGACGGATTCTCCTTGCGAGGCCGCCATGCCGGTAAGCAGCGGAGGAGCCGGAATCATTGTTGAAACAGCGCCTGATCCATGACGACACCGAACCCTTCGAAAACCGAGACATCCAAGCGCCGAAGGACCTTGGGCTACACACTGGTCGAGCTGATCATCTCCATGGCCATCATGGGGACCCTGGCCAGCATGGCCACCATCGGCTACAAGAAGTTCATCCACGAGTCCCGGAACAACGTGGCGAACACGGAGCTGAAGAACATCGAGACCTACCTCATGCTCTATCTCCAGGACCACGGAGAGCTTCCGGACAGCCTGAGCGACCTCGGCATGGGGGAGTTCCTGGATCCCTGGGGAAACCCGTATCAGTATCAGGTGCTCGACAACGTCCCCAAGGGGAAGTGGCGGAAGGACCGCTTTCTGGTCCCCCTGAACTCCGATTACGATCTCTGGAGCATGGGACCGGACGGAAAGAGCGTGCCCCCGCTCACCTCCAAGCACAGCCGGGACGACATCATTCGAGCCAACGACGGGAGCTACATCGGACCGGCGTCGGAGTATTGACATCCGGCCGCGCCCGATGGCGGTCGAGCCCGCCTCGGACGTTTCTACAAGGACCATTGGAGTCGAGACCATGGCCGTGGCCAGAATCGAGATGAGCTTTCTCAAGAGCCGGGTGGCCCGCCGGGTGTTCGGGCTGTTCGTGTTCTGCGCCCTGATCCCCCTGCTGGCACTCTCCGGGTTCTCCTTCTTCTTTGTGAGCGGGGAGCTCGAGGATCAGGCCTATCGAAGGCTTCGCCAGTCCTGCAAGGGCAAGGGCTTCGAGATCTACGAGCACTTGCTGTTTCTCGAGACCGAGATGAAGATGGTCGCCTCCCACCTGGAACACGGAGATCTCGAAAACGTTGCATTCGTGCCCTACGCCTCGGACAAGGGCGCCCGAAGGCGGTTCCAGGGCATGGTCCTGTTGAAAACGGATGGCTCGGTTCGAAAGCTTCGGGGGGACGTCCAGACGATCCCTCACCTGGAGGCGGCGGAGCGCGCCCACGTGGAGGCCGGCCGCACCCTGCTCCTGACCCGGCCCGCGATCCCCTGTCACACGATTTACCTGGCCCGTCTCAGGAATGATCAAGACCCCGGCTCCCCCCTGCTTCTGGCCGAGGTGAACCCCGTGTACCTCTGGGGCATCGGCAGTGAGGGATCGCTTCCCCCGGATGTGGACCTGGTGGTCCTCGACCCCGACCAGCGGATCCTCATCTCCTCGCTTCCCACCTTCCAGCCGGACGGCCGCCGTCTGGGCGGCCTGGGAAGCTTTCCGGCAGCCAAGCCCTTCGAGTTCGAGCTGGAAGGGGAGCCCTACATCGCCGCCCACTGGGAGCTCTTCTTCCGCCACCGCTTCTTCGTCCCCAGCTGGACCATCATCCTGTCCGAGTCCCGGGCCGGCGTCCTGGCCCCGGTCAGCAGCTTCGAGGTCTTCTTTCTGCTCATGGCCCTGTTGACCTTCTGGGTGGTGGCCCTGCTGAGCGTGATGCTGATTCGAAAGAGCCTCGTGCCCATCGAAACCCTGCGAACGGCCACGGACCGCATCGCCCAGGGAGAGCTCGGAACCCAGGTGGAGATCGACAGCGGGGACGAGTTCGAGGACCTGGCCCGCTCCTTCAA
>CAYYVD010000124.1:6936-12872 GCA_964475045.1 uncultured Desulfobacterales bacterium
GAGCCGGAAGCTCGACCAGGACCAGAAGCTGCTGGTCCAGACCGCCAAGATGAGCGCCTTCGGGCAGATGGCCGCCGGCGTGGTCCACGAGATCGGCCAGCCCCTGACGTCGCTTCAAGGCCTGGTGGAACTGGTGCTGGACGCCCCCCTCCCCCAGGAGCAGGGCAAGGACCTGGAAACCATTCAGTCCGAGCTCAAGCGGCTCCAGGAAATGATCGTCAAGTTCCGGTCCTTTTCCAGGTCTCCGGAGGGCGTCCGGGAGCCCGTGGATCTCAACCAGGTGCTGGAGGACACCCACCGCCTGCTCGGGCATCAGTTCAAGATGAAGGGCATCCACAGCGTGATGGAGAAAGCAGAGGACCTGCCCGTTGTTCTCGGGGACCGAAGCGGGCTGCAGCAGATCCTGGTCAACCTCGTCATCAACGCCATGGACGCCCTGAGGGGTCGACCCGAGGGGAGCGGTCTCATCGAGATCCGGAGCGAGGTCCGGGACGACCGGGTTCGCCTGATCGTCTCGGACAACGGCCCGGGCATTCCCGAGGACATCCGCGAGCGGATCTTCGATCCGTTCTTCACGACCAAGTCCACGGGCGAGGGCACGGGCCTCGGCCTGGCCATCATCACCTCCGTCCTCCACCAGCACCGAGGAACCATTCACCTGGTCAGCGATCCGGCCACCGGGACCCGGTTCGTCCTCGAGTTTCCGGCGGGCTCGCGCGCGGACTGACACATGGGTGGCCTCTCTCCAGCCGAGTTCAAAGAGGATTGCAGGTTTCCGCAAGAGACGATATCATGTTCAGAGTTCTTGTTTTCGCGATCACCCTGTTGCTGCTGTGTGCCTGTGGAGGCGACCAGCCTCCGGTCGAGCTGTATGGGGAATGGACCACCTCCAACCAGCGGTACCGGGACTGCAAGATCGTCATCGAGCAGGACTCCATCACCTTCATGAATGGGCCGGATTACGTATCTTTTCATGAAATTGAACAGATCAAAAATGTAACCCCAAAACAAAGTCATCGATCATTGTACAAAATTATCTATGAAGACACAAAAAACAATGAGTTTTCTCTAGAAATATACTTTTACATAGCAGAAGAAGGACCCACCATTCAGTTCAAGCACCAGAAAAAGCTCATTTGGACCAAAGCGCAGGCCTCGTGAGCCGGGGGCATCGGCCCCCTGCTGTCCGGCGCCGCGGTCCTGAGGGCGTGGGATCGGATGCTTCTGTTGGACCCCCTTGAGCCCGTATCGGAGGACGTCATGCGAAGGAGACAGTGGCTTGCGGTGGGATCAGCGTTGGGATGTCTGGTGTGGTTGTCGGCCTGCGTGGGAACGAGCAAGTATGTGCCGGCCGGGAACGTGGCCGAGCTGCAGGTCCGCCAGGGGTCACGCCATGGCGGCGAGCTTCTCCCGGCTGATCCTCAGGTAGTCGCGGTCCGGGGCGAACACCTCGAGGGTCAGGGTGCGGTCATAGTCGATGCCCCGAAGGGCCTGCATGAGCCGGGGAAAATCCGCATTGCCCACACCCACCGGCAGGTGCTCGTCCTCGCGGCCGCGGTTGTCGCTCGCGTGGACGTGCCCGATCCGGCTTCCGTGGCGCTCGATGAACCGAAGCGCCCGGTCCTCCTCCCGGGCCCCGATGTGGGCGTGCCCCAGGTCCAGGGTCATCTCCAGGGTGGGGAATTGCCGGAGCACCGCGTCGAAGTGCTCGGGCTCGGTGAGGGACAGGGAGCCCGGGGTCATGTTCTCGAGGCCCACGGCGAGGCCGAGGGCCTCGGCCCGGGCCAGGACGGTCTCCAGGCTCTCCAGCATGTGCACGTGAAAGAGGTCGGGCATCCTCGCACCCAGACCCGTACCGTGGGCCGGGTGCAGGACGACACGCTCTGCGCCCAAAAGTCGCGCGGTCTCCAGGGAGCGGACCAGCTCCGCCACCGAGGCCTCGCGCAGGGCCGGGGTGAGATCCGCGGCCGAGACAAAGGTGGGGAGGTGGCACACGAGCCCCAGGGCCAGCCCCTTCAGGGTGGACACGATCTCCCCGGCCCGCTCCCTCAGGAGGAGGTGATGGGCCTCGGGGGCGTCCATGGTGATCTCCACGTAGTCGAACCCGAGCTCTGCAACAGCCTCGATCTCCGGAACAATGGGCCGAAGCGGGGAGTTCATGGCACCGAATCGCATCAACGGCTTCCCTCCTGGTCGCAACGCTGAGTCCAGCATACACCCCGGCCGGTGTCGCATCAATCTTTCTTCTCCCTTTCTTCGTGCACCGAGGCCCGGCCGAAGGCACGACACCCCTGGGAGTGCGCGGGTCGTCGTTGAGCCGGGAACCGTGGTCCTGTGATGCTGGCAGGGAGGTTCACAGGGAAAGACCCTGCCGTGCGCACAAACATGAACCGACGAAACCGCACCCGCATCGGCCCTCGTGACCCCGGCGGTCCGCTGCTGGACTACCTGACCGCCCGGTTCACCTACCACGGCCGTTCCGCCTGGGAGGCCCTCACCCGGGAAGGCCGGTTGCTCGTCAACGATCGTCCGGCCACCGGAAAGACCGTTCTCGCCCCCGGAGACGTGCTGGAGTTTCGCGCGCCCGAGGACGAACCGGAGCCCCCGGTGAACCCGCGCTTCACCGTCCTGTTCGAGGACGACGCGATCCTGGCGGTGGACAAGCCCCCGGACCTGCCCTGCCACCCGGGCGGGCGATACTTTCGAAACACGCTCTGGGCTCTGCTGCAGGAGCAGCGGCCCGGGGAGCCTCCGCCCCGCCTCGTCAACCGCCTGGACCGGGAGACCTCGGGCGTCGTGCTCGCGGCCAAGAACACTTGGGCGGCCCGCTCCGTGGGCCGCCAACTGCAGCAAAAACAGATGTGGAAGCGGTACCTTGCCCTCGTGGAAGGGGCCTTTCCCCGCACCGTCGTGGAGGCCCGCGGCTTCCTGACCTCTGATCCGAAACGCCGGGTGCGCAAGCGGAGGACCTACCGGCCCGGGCCGCTCTCGACGGAGGACGCGGAGGCCTGCCACACAACCCTCCGGGGAATCGAGACCGTTCAAGGCGTCAGCCTGGTGGAGGCGCTTCCCCGGACCGGACGTCTTCACCAGATCCGCGCCACCCTCCACGGCCTGGGATACCCGGTGGTGGGGGACAAGCTCTACGGACCGGACGAAACCCTGTTTCTTCGGTTCATTCAGGGCCGGCTCACCGAGGAGGACCGCCGCCGCCTGCGCCTGCCGCGGCAGGCCCTCCACGCCGCCGGGGTCCGGATTCACCACCCGGCCCACGGGAGGCCGTTGCAGCTGACATCGCCCCTGCCCCCCGACCTTCGCGCTTTTCTCGACGAGGTCGCAGGCCGGCCGGCCTGATCGGGGTTTTCCCTTGACAGGTCCCCGTGCATGTGGCGCTCTGGGATCCAACCGCACGTCTATGCCCGTGGACCCGCGACCGGGTCCACGATTGGAGGAACGCATGACCCTGTCGACCATCGATCACCTGCGCCGCACCCTCTTTCGCCTCGACGGCAAGGGGTACAAGGCCTACAAGGACATTCAAGGCGCTTACGACTTCGGCTGGTTCACCCTGTTCATCGACCATGTGCAGGGGGACCCCTTTGCCGCGCCCTCCATGCTGCGCGCGCGCGTCCCCATGACGCGCGCCGCCTTTCCGGCGGATCTCTTCGGCAACCGCATCCGGCGCACGGCCCTGGAGGACTACGGGGCCCGCAGAATGGACCTGGCCGTGTTCCGGGAGTCCAAGCGCATTCAGGGCAGCGGCAAGAGCGGTCTCATCACCATCGACTCGGGCGCCCAGGAGGTGCTCGAGCGAACGGCCTGCAGGATCACACCGGACTGGGTGGAGGTCCGCTTCTTTGTCGGGCTTCCAGCCGCCGGGCGCCGCATCCTGGGCCGGCAGGCCCAGAGCCTGCTCTGCGAGGCCCTTCCCGACATGATTCAGAAGGGCGTCCTGTGGCGGACCTATCCCAAGGGAGCGGCCTGGGGGTTCGTGGAGTGTGTGGAGAACCAGGAGGCCATTCGAGACCGCCTGGACGAAGCGGGGCTCGTGGCCTTCGTGGGCAACGGCTCCATCCTTCCTCGGGAGGCCGGCCACAGCGACCGCCCCATGCCGCGGAACCACGCCGTCCCGTTCACCGCCCCCGGTTCCCTGGAGATGGGCTTCAACCTGCCCAACCCGGTGAGCCGGGACCCCGGGGCTCCCCGAAGCATCGCGGGCATGGGAATCCCCAAGGGGGTGACCCTGATCGTCGGCGGCGGCTACCACGGCAAGTCCACCCTGCTCAAGGCCCTGGAGCGGGGCGTCTACCCGCACGTGCCCGGCGACGGCCGGGAGTACGTGGTCACCTCCCGGGATGCCGTGAAGATCCGGGCCGAGGACGGCCGCCGGGTGGAGAACGTCGACATCAGCCCGTTCATCGGCACCCTACCCGGCGGCCTGGACACCCGGGGGTTCTCCACGGACAACGCCAGCGGCAGCACCAGCCAGGCGGCCAACATCGTGGAGGCGCTGGAGGTGGGGGCGAACACCCTGCTCCTGGACGAGGACACCTCGGCCACCAACTTCATGGTGCGGGACGCCCGCATGCAGGACCTGGTGGAGAAGGCCTGCGAGCCCATCACCCCGTTCATCGACCGGGTTCGAGAGCTCTACGAGACCTTCGGGGTGTCCACGGTGCTGGTCATGGGCGGGTGCGGCGACTATTTCGACGCGGCGGACCGGGTGATCATGATGAACGCATTCGTGCCGGAGGAGGTGACCGAGAAGGCCGGGGTCGTGGCCCGGTCCCACCCCACCGGCCGCCGGTCGGAGACAGGCCCTTGCCAGTCCTGGCGGCTCGAGCGCAAGCCCGTCCCCGAGAGCTTCGACGCCTCCAGGGGAAAGAAACGGGTCAAGATCGACGCCAAGGCCCTGGACACCATCCTGTACGGGGCGGACAGGATCAACGTCCGCAACGTGGAGCAGATCGTGGACTTCAGCCAGGCCCGTGCCGTGGGAACGGCCCTCCACCTGGCGGCCTCGCGGTTCATGGACGGCAAGACCCCTCTGCGCAAGGTGCTCGAGGAGCTGGACCGGTACCTGGACGAGAACGGCCTGGATCTCCTGGACCCCTACCACCGGGGGGAAAAGCACCCCGGCACCTTTGCCCGTCCGCGCCGCTACGAGATCGCTGCGGCCATGAACCGGCTGCGCTCGGTGACGTTTCGATGAGGGACCTTCCCGCTCACTCCATGTCGAACTCCTTGATGCCCATCCAGTAGCCGGTGCGGCTGTAGTAGTCCAGCTGGATCTGCACCGTGGCGATGTGGCGGTCCTCGATCTCCAGGAACCCGCGGAACATCTCCCGTGCCTCTCCGGGCATCTCCTCGGTCATCCTTCGGTAGAACTCACTGGTCTCCACCTCCACCTGCAGGGCCCGGCTGAGCACCTGCTTCTCGTCCCCTCGGACGTCGGCGGGCAGGTTGGTTGCGTGCATTTTCGCTTCCTCCTCGATCACCTCCCGAGGCGGGACGGCGCTCTCCAAGCGCTCCACCTCCAGCCTTCCGGTGCTGCGCCATCGTTCCAGACGCTCCCGGAGGTAGTCCACATGTCGCTGCTCGTCGTCTCCAAGGGCCTCGAGCAACCGCCGGCCCAGCGGATCGGTCACCGCGCCGGCCGCCTCCCGGTACACGTCCCGAATCCTCTCCTCATAATCGATGGCCGCCACCAGGGCGTCTTCCAGCTCCATGGTCCTTTTCTCCCTTCCGCCGCCTGTTGCTGCGGCGCACATCACCGGAGCGCTGTGCGGCTGCCTGCCAGGTACTCCGGACCGAGGGTCCCGTGAACCACGGGAAGCGCATCCAGGCTCGGCGGACGAAAACCGAACACGCACTCGAGAAACGCCACCACGATCCGATAGGTCGCCCCCCAGAGGGTCTCGGGCCCATGCCGGGCC
>CAYYVD010000125.1:0-12795 GCA_964475045.1 uncultured Desulfobacterales bacterium
TGCCTTCGGCCATCGGTAGGGTATCCTTTCCTTGGAATTTTAGAAGGATACCCTGGCACAAAGAGGAGACGGTGTAGAGAAGCCTTGCCAGCGATTATCGTTTTTTAGAGGAGCTTATGATTGTCAAACGTCCAAAAACGTGGTTTTTAGGTGTTTTTCATCCAAAAACTAAATTTCCTAAACGAGCAAGAACAACTAGCGAAATGTGAGTTTCAAGTGCGGGTTTCCAGATCACCCGCCGCATGAGTGTCGATGAGCGGACGAAAGGCAATGCTGCTCGAAGCGCGTGGATGAAAGAATGTGGATCGCGCACGCCATGGATGTGGATTGGCATGCAGCAGTCCTGGCCGCCCGGGCAGGCTCAGGGGGCCTTTCCCTCGCCCCCCGGCGCGGTCTCGCAGACCAGCGCATCCCTGCGCGCCTTGGCCTCCCATGCGTGGGCCTCCACGTCTTCCACCTCTTCCCACCCGGTGATCATGGCCTTGGTGTGGGCGAAGAGGGTGGAGCCCGTGGTGATCATGTAGAGATGCACGATGGTGAACACCAGAAACGCAAAGGCCCCCGCCGTGTGCAGATAGGCCACGGTGGACAGGTTCCACTCCCATCCCATCTCCGGCCAGGCGTTGTGGTAGTAGGAGAGGAAACCGGTGATGATCTGAAAGGGCACCAGGACGGTGACGATACCCAGGTAGGTCAGCCGCTGCAGGGGGTTGTGCTTGGCCCGGGTGCTCTTGGGCACCGGGTGGGGCTCCCCCCCCCGGAAGATGCCGATGGTGTAGTACAGCCCCACGTCGTAGAGCTTCTTGTAGGTCGGCAGGTACTGCTTCCACTCCCCGGTCGTGAGCATCCAGAAGACGATGAAGGCGTAGAGCACCAGCCAGGCCCAGCCGCAGAAGTTGTGGACCGTGAAGGCGGTCTCATAGCCCAGAAGCTCGTAGGTCCCGTGGATCTCGAATCCGGTGATCGGGAGCACCAGGATCAGGAGGGCCTGGAACCAGTGCCAGAAATGCTCGAATCTCGTGTAGAGATAGATGACGTTGTCACCGTTCATGCCTCCGCTCCTTTCCTTCTCCTGACGGAGACCCATCGGCCCAGACCGTGGAGCAGGATCCCCGCCACAGCGCCCAGGACCGCGAGCCAGCCCACCGTGTTCAGGACCCCGCTGCGGTCTCCCTGCTGGGCATGTAGAACCCTGCCAGATCGGCCAGCCGACCCTCGCGACTGTGACACTCCTTGCAGCTCAGCCGGTTTTCCTTGGGGGCCACCATGTGGGTGATCTGGAAGTGATACTCGGTTTCCACGAAACCGTACTCACCCCCGTAGTCCAAGCCCGCGTAGCGCATTCCCGAGGAGACGGCCTTCTGCCAGTCGTAGGAGCCCCAATAGGAATCCTCCTCCTTGGGGCTCAAGAGGTGCAAGGCGGCCATGGTCTGGTTGACCTTGTCGTAAGGCAGCTTTCCTTTGTGCACCTTGAACGGATAGATGCGGGACTTGGGGTCGTCGCGGCTTCCCACCACCTGGTTGAGCTTCACCGGTTTGGAGGGATCGATCTTCGAGGTGAGGAGGACGTACTCCAGGGTGCCGTTGAACCAGAAGTAGTCCGGCACCACGTCTTTGTCCCACCGGAACGCCCCTTTCTTGGTGTCGTAGGTGTGCTTGCCGTACTCGCCGAGCTCGTTATAGGGTTTGCCGTCCTTCATCTTGCCAGCCTTGGACCAGTCCCACCACATCTTGGTTGGGAGGGCCCGGGCGAAGGCGGGGATGTGGCAGGCCTGGCAGGAGATGCTGTCCGTGTGGTCGTCAGGCCGGCTCGTGGGGCTTGTGGGTGTGGCAGGACTCGCAGTGAATGCGCTCGACGAGATCGTCCTCGATGAGGCTTTTCCGTTCCTCGAAGGCGGGGGTCTTGTAGCACCGGCCCGCGATGCGGTGCCCTTTGGTGTGGCAGCGCACGGAGGTGAAGTTGGCCCCCTCTACGTTCATGTGGATGTCCAGGTCTTTGTCGGGGCGGAGCAGGGAGGAGTCCAGGTCCCCGTATTTCACCCCGTCGCCCCCGCCGCCGAAGAAGTGGCAGGTGCCGCAGTTGTTCCGCTTGGGCCTGGCCACACTCTGGGCCACCTTGTTCCAGTCGGGGGGGTAGAAGGTCTTCCCGCCGAACTTCATGGGCTTGGGGGCCGGGCGTCCGGCCAGGGTGTGGAACTTCTTGTAGGTTCCGGTCTGGTCGTGGCAGACCAGGCAGTCCACGTTCTCCTCGGATGAGAAGTCGAACTGGTCGTCTTTCCAGCCGTACCCGGCGTGGCAGGATGTGCAACGAGCCTCGTTGCCTTGAATGTTCACTCAGAAGTTGTTGATGCTGAGGCCTGCTTTGCCCATCTTCTCTTCGGGGTCGGGCGGGCAGATCCAGGTCCAGTGGATGGTTTGATGGACCTGCTTGGCGGCCCTGTTGTGGCAGGAGAGGCAGGCCTTGGTCACCTCGGGGCCCGACTGAACTCCTGCTGCAGCACTTCGTGCACGCTGTGGTCCGCGGTGATCCAGCGCTCCGGCTGCTGCACGAACTTGCGCGCCTGGTCGGCGCCGTAGGCCTGGTAGGATTCCTCGGTCTCCTCCTCGGTGGCCCAGGCCCCAGGGGCCATCAGGAGCAGAAGCCCGGCAAGGGCGGCCCCCCACGAAGTCCTTCTCCCAGGATACCTCATCACACACCTCCTCTGATCGGGCTTCCATCAACCAGACCTGGTTCAACATTCCCTGGCAGGTTAGCACCCCAAAGAAAAAGCGCACATGGGGCCAAACCCTACTTTTTTCGACATGTAAAGGGGGCTCATCGGCCGGGGTGTTCCCCGGAAACAAGCCTCTTCGGCGGCTCTTCCAACGGCGGCAGGTTGAACTGCTCCCGGGCCAGGTTGTAGTAGAGGCCGCTGTAGCCGTGCTCTCGAAGGTAGTGCTGCGAGGTCAGCTCGTCGTGGGTCCCCATCTCGGCGACCTTGCCGTCGAGGATGAAGCAGATCTTGTCCGCGTCCACGATGGTGCTCAGCCGGTGGGCCACGGTGATGGAGGTCCGGCCCCTGAGGATCTCCCGCATGTGGGCCTGAATGAGCTTCTCCGACTCGTTGTCCAGGGAGCTCGTGGCCTCGTCGAAGATGAGGATCTTGGGCTGGCGGTAGAGGGCCCGCGCGATACAGACGCGCTGCCGCTGTCCTCCGGAGATCCCCATCCCCTTCTCCCCGAGGGGCGTCTGATAGCCCATGGGCCACTTGAGAATCACGGCGTCGATGCCGGCCAGCCGCGCCGCGCTCTTCACGGCCATCATGTCGGGCTCCGGGTCTCCCAGGGCGATGTTTTCCGCCACGCTTCCCGAGAGGAGGAAGCTGTCCTGCAGCACCACGCCGATGTGCCTGCGGAGGCTCCCCAGGTCCAGGTCCCGGATGCTCTTGCCATCCACCCGGCACTCGCCGGACCTGGGGAGGTTGAAGCCGAGAATCATCTTGACGATGGTGCTCTTGCCGCACCCGCTTGGTCCCACGAAGGCCACGTGCTCTCCGGGCTCGATGGTCAGGTCGAACCCCTTCATCACCAGGTTCTCTTTTCCTCCGGCCACGTAGCTGAAGTCGACCCTGGAAAACTCGATCCGGCCCTTGCAATCGGTCAGGATCACCGGCATCCGGTCCGGAGAGGTGATCATGGGCTGCTCCGGGTCCACGTTCAGGATGTCCCCCACGCGGTCGATGGAGATGCGGACCTCCTGCATCTGGTCCCACAGCTGGACGAACTGCTGGACCGGGTTCATCACCATGCCCACCAGCATGTTGAAGGCCATGAGCTCGCCGATGGACATCTCCCCGGCAATGACCTGGTTGGCCCCGTACCAGAGAATGAGGACGCTGGAGGCCAGCCGGAGGGTCCCCTGAAGGCTCGTGGACAAGAGGGTCAGCTGGGCCTGCTTGAACCCGTAGTTGACCTTCTCCACAAAGGCGTTCTCCCATCGGGACCTGGCCAGGTACTCGTTGTCCGTGGCCTTGAGGGTTTCGATCCCGTTCAGGGCCTCGATGAGAAAGCCCTGGGCCTTGGAGGTGGTCAGGAAGATCTTCTGCGCCAGGGCCTTGATCCGGGGGGTGAAGAAGAGGATCAGACCCACGTACCCCGGAATGAAGGCGATCACGATGAAGGTCAGCTGGACGTGATAGGCGAACATCATGAGGAAGTAGATGGTCAGGAGCAACGTGTTCAGGACCACCGTGATGGTGGAGCCGGTCAGGATCGCTCGAATCTTGGCGTTTTCGCCGAACCGGGCCAGGATCTCCCCCTTGTTCCGGGCCAGAAAGAAGTTCATGGGCAGGCTCAGGGTGTGGCGGTAGAACTCGCTCATGAGGCGCATGTCCAGCCGGGCCGTGGTGTGGGCCAGCAGGAGTCGCTGGACCACCATGGTCAGGGTTTGAAACAGGGTCACCAGAGCCATGCCGCCCAGCATCATGTTCAGGAGGTCCACGTCCTTGTGGACCACCACGGTGTCCACGATGGTCTGCACGAAGAGGGGGGTCGCCAGGACCAGCAGGTTGATGACCAGGGCGGCCAGGAAGGCCTCGATAAAGTACTTCTTGTAAGGAAGGAGGTAGCTCAGGAAATGGTAGATGGGCCGCTTGGGGGGCTCGAGCCGCTGAAACCGCATGGTGGGGTTCAGCGCGATGAACAGCCCCTGCTCCTCCTTCTTGGGCATACCGGGCACCTCGGCCCGGGTCCACCCCGTGATGAAGTCCTCCCGGTCGAGCACCTTCTGCCCGTCCAGCGGGTCTGCGAGGTGGACCTTGTCCTTGCCCACCCGGTAGACGACGGCGTAATGAAGCCCCTCCCAGCCGATGATCCCCGGCAGCCTCACGTGCCGCAGCTCGTCAAGGGTCAGCGCGTAGGACTTGGCGTTGTAGCCGAGGGTCTCCGCCCCGGTGATGATGTGGATGGGGGAGGCGTAGGCCGTGGACACATTGCTCAGCTCCTTGATCTGACCCAGCCGGAAGTCCTTCCCGTAGTGGCGTGTGACCATGGTGAGGCAGGCCGCACCGCACTCCGACTCGTCGCCCTGACGGACCAACTCGAACTTTCCGAGATCCTTCTCCTTTTCCGAGCGAAGAAACTCCTCCTCCGTGACGGCTTCGGCCAGTTCGATCCGCATGTCCTGGCCTTTGGCCCGGCTGAGGGCCTCCAACTCCTCCTGCTCGGTCTTTCGAAGAAACGCCTCCCTCTCCTGCAGGTGCCGGCTGAGATCGGGGTTGTTGGCCGCGATCCGGGCGGCATCGGCCTTGGGAATCACCAGCACCGTCACATCCGTGACCGCGATCGCACGGTGGGGTTGAACACCCGCACCCGAGCCGGCCACGCCGCCGCTCTCCCCGATCAGCTCGCCCCGGGTGCATCGATCCAGGTCGATGTCCTCGCCATGAATGGTTTTTCGAAGAGCGACCGTTCCGTTTTCGATCAGGTAGAGCCGGTTGTCCTGCTCTCCTTGGGCGAACACCGTCTGGCCTTTCTTGATCTTTTTGATGCCCAGATGACTCAGGATCTCCGAGAATTCCTCCTCGGTGTACACACCGCTGCCCATCAGGTGTTTCAGGCGGTGTCCCAGCTGCACCCGGCCGATGTTCTGCTTGAAGGTCTTTGCGATTCGAGGCCTTTCCCGCTGCAGCTCCCGGCAAGGGCCCGCCGGAAGGACCAGGAGAGACACGTCTCCGACCGCGCTCAGCTGGAAATCCCAGTTGCACTCCTTGACCAGGCTCATCTCGCCGAACGTGGCCTCGGGGCGAAGGTCTCCCAGGTAGATTCGCCGACCCTCGTTGGTCTGCTTGACGCGGATGCTTCCGGAGACGATGAAAAACATCCCGTGCATGGGCGACGACTGCTCGGCCAGGATCTCTCCGTTTTCGAGCTCTTGAACCAAGACCAGGGCCTCGAGGGCCTCCTGGTCCTCTTCCGATTGCGAATGGAACATGATGTGCTGGCGAAAGAGCGCTCGAATCGTTTCGTGTAAGAAATCCATGGGTCCGTCCTTTTCGAGGGGGCTGCCACCCCCACCTATCCGGTTTCAGGTCGTGCATGGAAGGTCAGACGCTGTCCTCCCGGTCGAAGAACCTGGAAACCGGGGTGAAGACCAGCTCGATCCAGCGCTTTTCGCCCGTTTTGATCTCCACGGTGCCCTCGATGCCGATCTCCAATGGATGCTCCCGCCGGCTGCCGATGGGCGAGACGACCTCCTTCTCCAGGGCCACCTTCACCACATACATGGAGCGGTCCGCCCCCACCTCCTCGGGCTTCTTTCCGACCTCCTTGATGACGCCCCGGGCCGTGCCGTACTCCTGGTAGGGGTAGGCGAAGTACTTGATCTGAACCAGCTGTCCGGCCTTGATCTTTCCGATGTCCTGGTTCATCACCCGCGCGCGCCCTTCGAGGACGGCGGTGTCCTTGACCATGGTGACCAGCGGGTCTCCGGGGACGATCATCTGTCCCTGCTTGACGTGGACGCTGGTGACGAGGCCGTCGTACACGCTCCGGTACTGGGTGACGCTTTCCTGAAAACGCACGCCGTCGATCAGCCTCTGACTCTGCTCCTTTTTGCGCCGGAGCGATGCGATGGCCTCCTCGATCTCCTCGATCTCCCGCTCCCTTCTGGATTCCATCTGCTCGATGTTTTTCAGAATGCGTTCTTGAACATGAAGATCCGAGGCCGTTTCGAGCTCGGTCCCGGAGGTCCGGAGGGACACGCGGAGCTGGGCCAGGGCGGCCTCTGCATCGCTCACCGCCTTTCTCCTCCGGTCCATCTCCGCCTCGATGGCTTCGAACTGGGTGATCACGATGTCCCGGTTTTCGAATCGTTTTTTTGCTCGAAGATATCTGGACAGGGCGGTCTGGAACTCTTTTTCTCTCAGCTCTTTTTCCTTGAGGGTCGTCTTGATTTTCTCTTCTAATTGATCTATTTTCCCTTGTATCGATACTTTTTGGGTTTCATTGGCCTTTTGAGAATCCACCAACTGAAGCTTCATCTGGGCAATACGATAATCAATCTCGTTCACAACCTTGTCTTTCTCTTTTTCCAATTCATGTATGCTCGAATCAATGGTTTCCTGCTCCGTTTTTGAGATAGCACGCACTTTTTCCTGAACGAGTGCGAACAGGGTGTTGGATTCCACCCAGCTGTTGGGCTTGACTCGAACATCGATCACCTGCCCTGGACCGATGGCCTCCACCGTGATCGTCTTTTTTTGAAGGGTGAGAGGGGCAATGACAATGTCGTCTTTTTTGGCCCATGAAGCATAGACAATCAAGGCCATCAGAATCAAGAAGATGATATAAATCGGGCCCCTCAATATAACATTGGGAACAGAATGCAGCAATTTGGCCGCCTTGACGGGATGTTTGACGACACCATGATCTTTTTTGTGATCGCTGGTCTCTTTCAATCGCAATGGTTGTCCCATGATCAAAACCTTTTCATCGCTTGAATGGCATCCTGCAAGAAAGCGCCGTTCCTTCCTGAATCCGGCAGGGAAGGCAGGAACAGGAGAAAAGGGTCGGCCGGGGCCGTGAAAGAATCGGCGTGATTATACATTCAAATGAGCAACCAACCAACCCGGAACATTCGTTTGTGGTGGTTTTTCGCCTGGAATGCGTGTCATACTCCCTGCACCCTGCACGAGGACAGAGGGACGGATGAAGACCGGCGACGAACCCCTGTACAGCATCCTGCAGACGATCCCCGCCTTGACCTACCGGGACGAGCTGGACGGGACCCGCTCCCTCCGGTTCGTCAGCCCGGAATGCCGGAAGGACCTCGGCCTTTCAGAGGAGGTGTGGATGGCGCACCCGGAGGCATGGATCGAGCGACTCCACGGCGACGATCGCGAAGAGACACTGTCCATGCTGGCCTCCGAGCACCGAAGCAGCCCGTGCACCCTGGAGTACCGTCTCCTCTCCACCACGGGGCGCCCCATCTGGTTCCGCGACCTGTCCGTCCTTCGGCAGGACACTCTCGGCAGGCCCTCCCATTTCGAGGGCCTCCTCATCGACATCACGGATTTCAAGGAGACCGAGGCATCGCTTCAGCTGCACTCGAAGCGCCTCAGCGCCCTGCGCGAGGTCGAGAAGGGGATCCTGGCGGCCCGCTCACCCGAGGACACCGCCCGGGTCGTGCTCGAGCACATTCGGCAGATCGTCCCCTGCTCCCGGGCCAGCGTCACCCTGTTCGATTTTCAGGCGGGACGATTCACCGCCCTGGCCGCCGTGTTCCAGGGCAAGAGCCAGTTTCGTTCCGGTGCGCACCTGCCGCTGGAGATGCTGAAGAAGGAGGTCGAGCTGCTCGAGCGGGGTGAAATCGTCCACGTCCCGGACATCGACGACCTCCCGGCGCCCTCCCTGCACATTCAGAAGCTCAAGGAGGAGGGCATGCGCACCTTCGCCTACGTGCCCCTCCGCGCCCAGGACCAGCTCATCGGGGCCCTGAACCTGGGGGACAACGCCCCTTCGGTCTTCACTGCGGAGCATCTCCAGATCGCCCGGGAGCTGGCCGACATCATGGCCATCGCCATCGAGCAGGCCCGGCTCTTTCAGTCCACCCGGGAGCAGAGCGAGCAGCTCAGGCAGCTCGCCTTCCGGCTGACGGAGATCGAGGGGGTGGAGCGTAAGCACCTGGCCGAGGAGCTCCACGACCGGGTCGGCCAGAACCTGACGGCCATTCAGCTCCAGCTGAGCATCATTCGCACCGCACTGCCCTCGGGGACGGAACCCGCCCTCGGGCCCAGGCTTGACGACGCACTGAGGCTCCTGGAGGAGACGACCGCCCACGTGCGCGGCGTCATGGTGGAGCTGAGGCCCCAGGTGCTGGACGACTACGGTCTCGTGGCCGCACTGGACTGGTATGCACGGCAGTTCGCGCGGCGGACCGGGATCGAGGTTCGAGTCCAGGGGGAAGACCTCGACCCCCGTCTGCCCGATCCGGTGGAGATGACGCTGTTCCGGATCGCTCAGGAGGCCCTGAACAACGCGGCAAAGCACGCGGAGGCGAGCCGGGTCGACATCACGGTGGAGGACCTCGAGGACACCGTGGAGGTCCGGTTCTTCGATGACGGGAACGGCATCGACCCCAAGCGGCTCAGGGCCCGGTCCGGAAGCGCCGGCATGGGGCTCCTGACCATGAAGGAGCGGGCCGCAAGAATCCATGCCGCGTTTCGACTGGATTCCCGGCTCGGGCAGGGGACCCGCATCGTGCTCGCGGTTCGGAGGTGAGGGATGCCCATTCGAGTGTTTCTGGCGGACGACCACGAGATGGTCCGGGACGGCCTCGGGCTTCTCCTGGAACGGGAGGCGGACATTCGGGTGATCGGCCGGGCCGCCGACGGACGGGAGGCCGTGGAGCGGATTCGCGAGATGCAGCCCGACGCCGTGGTCATGGACATCGCCATGCCCGCCCTGAACGGGATCGAGGCGACCCGGAGGGTGGTCGAGGAGGCCCCGCAGACGGCAGTCCTCATCCTCTCCATGCACGCCACCTCCGAGCATGTCTTTCAGGCCCTGCGTGCGGGCGCGCGGGGCTATCTGCTCAAGGAGTCCGCGGCCAGGGAGCTGGTGGCGGCGGTCCGCACCGTGGTGGCGGGCAGGCGCTACATCACGCCGAAGATCCAGGAAATGATCACGGAGGACTACATCCATAGACGGGAGACGCCGGCCGGAAAGAGCCCCCTCGAACGGCTGACCCGGCGGGAACGGGAGATCCTCCAGATGGTGGTGGAGGGCCGATCCAGCACCCAGATCGCGGAAACCCTCCTTCTCTCCCGAAAGACCGTGGAGACCTACCGAAGCCGGCTGACGGAGAAGCTCGGGGTCAAGGACGTCCCCGGTCTCGTCAAGTTCGCCATCCAGCACGGCCTGACCTCCGTGGACTGAATCGCCTTTTTCCGGCTTTTTCAAATGATCCCCACGCGAAAAGTCAAACGTTCCCTACAGACAAGGGGCCCTCCCGCATGCGAAGGTGCGGGGCAAGTGGCGAACCAGGCAGGAGAACCGGATTCCCTACCCAAAAGGACCCAGGGAAGGAGGAAACCATGACCCACGTCCCGGGACCGCCCGAAGGAGGCGCGGGCGTCCACAAGCAGGGAGGCGATGCTCTGGGCGGCTCCCTGGCGTACAGCGGCGCCTTCGGCTGTGCGGGTCAAAATGGCGGTTACGGCGCATTCGGGGAGGAAACCCCCGATGTCGGGGATGGGACGGGAGGAATGGGGGGTGCCGGCGCGGGAGCGGGCGAGGCCTGGGCCGGGGCCGGAGGAACCGACCAGACGTCCATCGGGGACATCAGCATCAGCACCTGAAGGGCGGCGGGTCGGCGTTGTTCACACGAACACCTTGTTGATGTCAAACGAAAGGAGACGACCATGACGGAATTCTTTTCATCCCAGGGAGAGGGACAGAACGTCCAGAAGCAGGGTGGCGATGCGTTCGCCGGTTCCGGGGCGTACAGCTCCGCCCGAGGCGGGGCCTTTCAGGAAGGGGCCTACAGCGAGTACGGCTCGGGCAGCGTCGAGGGCGGCGCCATGGGCGCCGGCTCCATTGCGGACGCCGGGTTTGCCGGAGCCCGTGCCGGGGACGGCGGTGTGGACCAGACCGCGATCGGGGACATCAACATCAACGCCTGACATTCTTTCATGAAGGGGTTTCTCAGGAGGTTTTCACCATGAACGGCACACCAGGATCGGGAGACGGAACCGGTATTCAGAAACAGGGCGGCGATGCGTTCGCAGGCTCGGGCGCGTACAGCTCCGCCCGAGGCGGGGCCTTTCAGGAAGGGGCCTACAGCGAGCACGGTCAGGGCAGCGTCGAGGGGTACGTCATGGGGGCGGGCTCCATCGCGGACTCGGGCGGCGCCTTTGCCGGTGCCGGGGACGGCGGCGTGGACCAGACGGTGATCGGGGACATCAACATCAACGCCTGACATTCTTTCATGAAGGGGTTTCTCAGGAGGTTTTCACCATGAACGGCACACCAGGATCGGGAGACGGAACCGGTATTCAGAAACAGGGCGGCGATGCGTTCGCAGGCTCGGGCGCGTACAGCTCCGCCCGAGGCGGGGCCTTTCAGGAAGGGGCCTACAGCGAGCACGGTCAGGGCAGCGTCGAGGGGTACGTCATGGGGGCGGGCTCCATCGCGGACTCGGGCGGCGCCTTTGCCGGTGCCGGGGACGGCGGCGTGGACCAGACGGTGATCGGGGACATCAACATCAACGCCTGAGCGGGCCGTCCTTCTGCAAAGGAAAGACCTCACGTCCGGAATTCCTCGGGGCCCGCAAAGAACGGGCCTCCGGGGAGCTCCGGGGGCGGCGCCCTGTTGTCCCGCCATGAGGGCCCAGGGCCTGAATTCGGTTCATCTCTGCCTCCGGATCCGGAGGGTGTATCCTCATGACATCGCCTCCGGTCGCCCTGTTCGCCGATCAGGGCAGCCCGCAGATCCTCGAGATTCGGGATGCCGTTGCAGCCCAAGGGGGGCGTCCCCGGGTCTTCGATCTTCAGCTCGGCGGCGGGAGCCTCCCCGCCGTGAGCCTGGACCCGTCCCGGCTCCGCTGGGACGGTGTCGACTTCACCGGCATTCGAGCCCTCCACGTCCGGTGCACCGTCCCCAACACCCTCCCTTCCCTGCCCCCGGTCATGAACCGGGCCATGTACGCGGAGATGCGGGCGGTCTATCTTCGAGAGCAGGAGTACCAGGCCGTGGTCTACGCCTTCTTCGAGGAGTTCCAGGCCCGCGGGGGGCTCGTGGTCAACCCGCTGACCGGGGGCTACATCGACCACGACACCAAGACCCAGCTCTACGAGAAGCTGCGCGCACACGGGTTCGACGTCCCTGCGTGCCGGACCACCAATCGGCCGGAAGAGGCCGAGGCCTTCATTCGGGCCCACGGCGAGGTGGTGGTCAAGCCGGCTGTGGGCGTGGGGTCCACCCGGCTGGTGACCGATCTGGACCGCCGGACCCTGGACCGGATTCGACGGTGCCCGGTGCTCCTCCAGGAGCGGGTCCGGGGAGACACCCTGCGGGTGCACCTGGTGGGGGACACGGTGGTGCTGCCCCTGAGGATCATCGCAGCGGGCCTGGACTCCAGAACCGGGACCCGGGGGTTCGAGCCCGTCCGCATGCCCGAGGAGGAGCAGGAGCGGATCGTCCGGGCCCATCGCCTGCTGGGCCTCCACTACTCGGCCTGGGACGTCCTGGCCGCGGAGGACGGGCGCACCGTCTACCTGGACTGCAACTCGGGGCCTTATGTGATGTGGATCGGCCGGACATACCGGAGCCACGTCTTCCGCGAGCTTGCCCGGTACCTGACCACCTTCGCCCGAAGCGGAAGCCTCCGCAAGGCCGCTGAAGCGGTGGAGCCCTGGAGATCGTAGCGCCGTCCACCGCAACCGACCCGCGCCCGGCACCGGGGAGCGGCTTTTCGGGCGAAGCATTCCACGCACCGGGGGCGATGCGCCCCTTCTTCACGAGAGGATACCGCCGCCGGCTTTCTGGATTACGGCCGGCCGGATCGGGTCACCTGCCCGTGAATGTGGATGAACTCCTCTTCGGTCAGGGCGCGATTGACTTCGTAGGCCTTGTCCTTCACCGCTTTCAGGATTTGATCCGATTGTTCGGGGGTCGCTTCGAGGCCCAGCTCAGCCATTTTATCGGCGATGTTGTCCTTGCCGCTCTTCTTGCCGATGATGATGGCAGGTCCTTCGTGGCCCGTCACCGGCCACATGTAGGAAAACATGGCCGTGGGGTTTTCGTCGCGGCAGTTTT
>CAYYVD010000126.1:0-12697 GCA_964475045.1 uncultured Desulfobacterales bacterium
AGCCTCCCCTGGGCGTTGCGCCCACCGAGCATGTCCTTGATCTCCACCCGCTCGCCGCGCTTGGCCAGGGTCAACGGCAGGAGGGGTTGCCGCTGCGCCAGGCACTCGTCGCAGATCCCGTAGATCTCCATCTTGTGCTGGAGCATGTGGAACCGGTGATTCCGGGCGATGCGGAGCTGGAGGTCCTCGAGGTCCTTGTTGCTGAACTCACTGATCTTTCCGCACTTGGTGCAGATCAGGTGATCGTGATGGCGGCCAAGGTGGCGATGCTCGTAGCGCGGGGGCTGGCCGTCGAACTGCTTCTTCTGCGCAAACCCGTGCTCGACCCAGCGGTTCATGCACTGGCGGACGAACTCCGGGTCGTAGTCGTAGCCCTTTTCTCTCAGGAACTCCACGAGCTCCTGGAGGGTGACGTGCTCTTCAGTCTGTAGAAAGACGTCGATGATGTTCAGCCGATCCTCGACCCGCCCGATCTCGTCCTCCACGATGAGCGATCGGAAGTTCTCTTTCTCGCGCCCGCTGTCCTGAATCATAAGCTGGCCTCTCCTGCGTGGTCCTGCGCACAGGCCCCTCGCCTGAAGGGCTCCAGGTGCCATTCGTAGCTCTCATGGTAAGCATCCTCGGGAGCCAAATCAAGTCACTTGCCACAGGCTTCACAATGGGAATATCCTGTTTGCCTGTACAGCGCCATGGACGCCTGCCGGGAGGCACGACCCGTGAACAGCCCGCCCGTCCCCGTCTACCCTCTGGAGCTCTCCCTCACACGGTTGCGCACCGCCTGGGGCGGTTTTCCAGATGGTGTGGGAGAGATTCGAAGCCTCTCCGGCCCGCCGTGGGAGAGTGTGGCGCTGAACGGGGCGCTTTCCGGATGCCGGCTCACCGAGCTGGCCGGCCGGTACGCCGAGGCCATCCTGGGCTCCGGCGTGGAGATGGATGCGCGGGAGCCCTTTCCCTTGAGGCTGCGCTTTCTTTCCACCGTCCGGGACCTTCCCGTCACGGTCCACCCCCCCGAGGCCTACACCGTCCTCCACCGGCTTCCCGTGGTCGGTCAGGAAAAGATCTGGTACGTGGTCGATGTCAAGCGGTCGGGCCGGCTCTACTGCGGATGGAAGGAGCCCTGGACCGGGGGGCGTCTCTACACGGCCATCGCCGAGGACCGGGTCCGGAACCTGTTACATCGGGTGCGGGTTCGGCCGGGTCAGGCCTTCACCATCCCTCCGGGAAGGCCCCATGCCCTGGGTGCGGGGCTCACCGTGATCGAGGTGGCCCGGCACACCCCGGCGGCGTTCACCCTTTCCCGGTCGGGTTACCGGGAGCTTCCGGGCGACATCGAGGAGATCCTCGAACCGGACTTGAAGCGCCCGGCGGCCATCCACGGAATCGCCTCCGCCCTGGGCAGCAGCCGGCTGGACCACCTCTGCTACACCCCCCGCTTCTCCCTCCGCCGTTTGTCCGTGTCCGGCGTCCTGGACCTGTCACCGTCCGGGGGGCGTTTTCGCGTGCTCACCGGGACGCGCGGTTCCGGCCGTCTGCAGTGGGGGTTCTCCGCTCCGTGTTGCGGCCTTCAGCCCTACCAGTCCGTCATCATCCCGGCGTGCCCGGAGGACCTCACCCTCGAAAGCGAGGAGGGCATGGAGATCCTGGAGACCTCCCTGACGGACCTGTCCCGGGGGGCGCTCGAGGAGGTGATGTCCTTCGGCTTCTCCCGCGCCGAGGTGGCCTCCCTGGGAGGCCAGGACTATGCAACCGTCCTGATGGATACCCTGCAGACCGTCAGGACCTGAGGTACTCCAGATAGCCGCGGACCGAGTTCTTCAGAAAAAACCGCTCCCGCTCCCGCGTCTCCGGATCCAGGTCGGGAAACGACCGCAGCTCGGGGTCCCCTTCCAGGAGCCGATCCAGGCAGAAGGCCGTCCCGGCTTCGGGTCGTGCCCTCAGCACCGAGGCGAGAAGGTCGCGCCACCGGAGCAGCTGTCCTCGAAACCGCTCCAGCATGCTTCGCGAGCTCTGGGCCAGGCCGTAGTGGGCGTAGCACAGGACCTGGTCTTCCAGCTCCAGAAGACGGTCCACGCTCGACAGGCACGGCTCCAGGCGGAAGCGGGGCGGAGTGGCCGGCCGCAGGATCTCCGGACCGTCCCAATGGAGGTAGTTGCCGCCGGCCTCGCCGGCAAACAGGGTGCCTCCCAGGCTGAAGCTGATGTGATGCGGCGCATGACCCGGGGTTTCCAGAACCTGCAGGCCTTCGAGGCAGGCCTCGTCGTGGGCGATCAAGGCCTCCGCGGGGACCGGAAGCGGCGGCCCGTAGGACTCGGCCAGGTCCCCGAGCACCCTTCGGCTTCCCTCCCAGAGCCGGGCCGGGTCGACGAGGTGAGGCACCGCCTTTCGATGACACACCACCCGGGCGCCGGGGTAGGTCTCGAGCACCCGGGCCAGGCCGCCGGCGTGGTCCAGATGGATGTGGGTCAGGAGCACATGGTCCACCCGCTTCAGGCCGAGCCGTTTCAGCCGTCGAACCAGCGTGTCTGCGGAGCGGGCCGGACCGGTATCCACCAGGAAGGTCCGGTCCCCCTCTGCGACCCAGGCGCCGAGAAACCGCTGAAAGCCCGGCCGGCCCAGAGGGATCTCCACGAGCTCCAGCTTCATGACCCGCCCCCTCCGGAGGAGCCCGCTTCCCTGCGTTCGACCAGGGCCTCGTGCACATCCAGCAGGATCCGGATCGATACTCGTTCCATGGCCCGGCTCATGGCCTCACTGAGGGCCCGGGGGTTTTTTCGAAGGCAGGACTCCGCTTCCCGGTAGGAGGCCTGATGGAGAACCCTCCGGCTCACGTCCGGCTCTCCCTCGGCGATCAGAGAAACGCTCACGCCGAGGACCGCGTCCCACCGCTCCGCATGGTCGTGCTCGTAGAACTCCTCGACGACGCCCTCGAGGACACACGAGGCGGAAAACCGGCTTTCCCCGGGAAGGACGGCCGCGAAGAGGCCCGATTCCCGGAGATCCCGCGCCAGGAAGTAGGTCACCAGGTCCCCGGGGTTGGCCCTCCACCGGTGGTAGTTGTAGGTGTCCCGCTCGAAGGCGCTCTCCCGGTACACAATGCGGGCCGTGTTGTAAGGAGGGGCCACGCCGAACCGCTCCACCCGGAGGACCTCCTCAACGGCGGGGAGACCCGGGGGCTGCGGGGCCTCGTACTCCAGAACATAGTAATCGATCCGCTCCGCAGGTTTTCCGCCGATGGAGCAGCCCGCCGACGCCACGGCCAGAATCAAGCCCCACCACCAATGCCTCGCTGTCTTTGTCATGCCTTGTCCGTCCTTTCGAAGAGCCGCCGGATGAAGATACCGGCGCTCGCGCCCCCCCGGCCGCCCCTACGGCTCGGTTTCCACCTCACGGCGGGGCGGCGGTTCACCGAAGAGCAGCTCGGAAGGCTGATCCGCGAGGGTTTCGATGATCCGGGTCAAGTTTTCGGACGCCTTCTCGAGGTTCTGTGCGGTGTGGATGAGATAGGTTCGGAGGTCGCCCACCGAGGCATTCGCGTTTCCGACCAGGCCGGAGCCCTCCTCCAGCAAACGGTTGGCGTTCCCCATGGCCTGCTCGAAGCGCTCGAGCGCCTCCAGGATGGTCTCACGGTTCTCGGAAACCACCTCGTCCATGTGGGTCAGGGTTCGGTTGGCCGTGCCGACGGTGCGGTCCGCATTGGCCAGGAGCCGGTTCATCGACGCCACCGCCTCCTCCACGGAGCCGACGATACGGTTCCAGCGTTTTGGATCCACCACCCGGTTCACGTCCGCCATGGTCCTCTGGATGCTCCGGGAGATCTCGCGAATCCCCGCCTCCTCAATGGCCCGCTCCGCTCTGCCCAGCAGGGTCGTGCCCGACTCGAGGGCGACCTTGAGGCGCTGGGAGACGCCTCCCAGATCGAGGTCCTTGACCTGGTTGATCAACGCATCGATCCCCTCCATGATCTGCTGGATGTCCGAGGGGACCGTGGGGATCACACGATGCGGGGTCGGGAAGCTGAGATCCGGGGACTTCTTTTCGACGCCTTCGATGCGGTCCAGCCCCACGAACACGAGTCCCGTGATGCCCACGCTCTGGAGCTGGGCCACCACGTCCTCCCGAATCTTGTCGATCCCTTCGATCTTGAGTACGACCTCGATCAGCTTCGAGTCCGGAGCCACGTCGATCCGCTCCACCCGCCCCACGGTCACGCCGCGGTACTTCACGGGGGAATCCACGTCCAGACCCTGAACGGACTCGTCGAAGTAGGTGACGTACAGGTCCCCCTTCTGGAACAGGCTGGTCATGCCGATCCAGAGGACGCCCCCGAGGGCGATGACAATGCCCGCGAGAACGAAAAGCCCGACACTGAACTTGGTCTTCTGTGAAGCCATTCATCTCCCTCCGGCCCGGGATCAGACCTCGGCTTCGCGGTTGAAGAACTGCTTCACGAACCGGTTCTGGCTGTTCTCCTGGAGGAACTTCGGTTCCCCCTCCGCGATGATGCCCTTCACCCGCTTGTCGAGCATGATGACGCGGTGCGCCACGGTGAAGATGCTCTGCAGCTCGTGGGTGACGATCACCATGGTGGTTCCGAGGCTCCGGTTGACGTGCAGGATCAGGTTGTCCAGCTCGGCCGAGGTCACGGGATCCAGGCCGGCCGACGGCTCATCGAAGAACAGGATCTTCGGGTTGAGCGCCATGGCCCGGGCCAGGCCCGCACGCTTCTTCATGCCCCCGCTGATCTCGGAGGGGAGATGGTTCTCGAACCCGTTCAGGTGCACCAGGCCCAGCTTCATGCGGACGAGGACCGGCACGGTCTCGGGAGGAAGATCCGTGTAAGCCTGAATGGGGAGGGCCACGTTCTCGGCCAGGGTCATGGAGCCGAAGAGCGCCCCGCCCTGATAGCTGATCCCGATCTTCTTCAGGATCTCCTGAAACGTCTCCTCATCGCAGCGGGAGATGTCGTCCCCGTCAATGACGATCTCTCCGGACATGGGCCGAATGAGGCCGATCAGGTGCTTGAGCAGGGTGCTCTTGCCACAACCGCTCCCCCCAAGGATGACGAAGATCTCCCCCTCGTACACGTCGAAGGAGACGTCCGAAAGGATCACCGCGTCCTCCCCGTACCCGGCCGTCAGGTTTCGGACCTGGATGACGGTGTTACGCGCCATGGGCGGCCTTCGCTTTCACGGGCCTTGTCTTGGACATCGACACCCCCCCCACGATCAACCCCAGTAGACCCGAATCACGGCAAAAACGGAATCCGCCAGGATGATGAAAAACAGGCTGCTCACCACGGCGGACGTGGTGGCCTGACCCACCGAATCCGCTCCTCCCCGGACCTGGAACCCACGCAGGCAGCCGATCCAGGCGATGAGCACGGCAAAGGTCGTGCTCTTGACGAAGCTCCAGACTATGTCGCGGGGCTGCAGAAACCGCACCGTCTCGTTCAGGTAGGCGTTGGGGGTGAGATCCAGCATGAACACCCCCACCATCATGCCCCCGGCCACGGAGAACAGGTCGGAGAACATGGTGAGCAACGGGACCATCACGGCCGCGGCGATCAGCTTGGGCATCACGAGGAACCGGGTGGGGTCGAATCCCATGGTAAACAGGGCGTCCACCTCCTCGGACACCTTCATGGTCCCGATCTCGGCTGCAAAGGCGGAACCCGAGCGTCCGGCCACGATGATGGCCGTCATCACCGGACCCAGCTCCCGGACCATGGCCACCGCCACCAGAGAGGCCACATAGATGTCCGCGCCGAACTGCTTCAGCTGCACCGAGGACATGAAAGCGAGGATCATGCCCAGAAGGATGCTGATCAGGCCCACGATGGGCAGGGCGTCGAAGCCCGTCTTCTGCATGGTGAGCAGGGTCTCCTCCTTGCGAAGGGAGCCCGGATGTCGAATCACGTAAAGCAACGCCATGCAGACGGAACCGAGGAAGGACACCATGTACCGCAGGTCGCCCATGTGCTCGAGGGTGGCCTGACCCAGACGCTCGACCGCATTCGGCCGAGCCTTCTTGGTCATCACCGCGTCCCCGCGGACCTTGTCGAACTGGAACACCGAGAGGACCCGCTGCACCTTCTCGCTCGCGTTTTTGAGATAGAACCCGCCCTTGGCCTCCTCCACCGACTTTCGAAGCTCCAGGAGCACCAACGAGCCGAAGTCGTCCAGGTAGCTCACCTTTCCCAGATCCACGGTGAGGGACGAGGGCACCCCCTCGGCGAGGAGGGACCGCGCCCCGCGAATCATGCCCCCGGCTCGGCTCACGTCCATGGGACCATGGATGAACAGGGTCATGCTCCCGTCTTCCCGCCGATCCACCTGGAAAGACGCCGGCAGGGTCTTCTTGCGTCTCGTCATGGCCATGAAAGCCGCACCCCGTGCGGGTTCAGTGCTCCCGAAACTGGAACTGGGCCAGGCTCTGCTCGTCGAGCCCGTAGTGGGTTTCGAGCTTCTCGGTGTCCATCTGAAACAGGAGCCAGCCCAGCAAATCCCCGTTTCGCTTCAGCTCGAAGGCGACCTCGATCCCCCGGTACCCCATGGGGTGCTCCCGGCTCACACGGTAGAGGGTGAGGATTCGGTGGATCGAGTCCTTGCCGCCCCGAAAGGGGATGCCGGCATAGCTGTTGCCGATCATGTCCGCCAGCTCTTCCTCGTCCATTTGAACGCTGTACGCATCGAACACCCGTCTTTCCTCGTTCAGCAGGATGAGGCCCAGGTACGGGTTTACCTCGGCCTCCTGGACCGCGAAGAACTCCCGCATGAGCTTGCGGGTCTTGCCCCGTTCCCCGGACGCAAAGGGCTCCGCCAGCAGAGACCGCAGCAGCATGTAGTCCTTGGCCAGCTGGTTCTTGAGCTCCTGTTTTTCCGTGGCGGCCGGAAGATGCCCCTGGGTGAGGTAGGGATAGCCCACGAAGACCCCACCCGCCGTCATCCCCCCCAGCAGGAGGAGCGGAATCACCCAGTTCCGGAACCTCCGGTACCTGCGGGCCACCTTCTGCGCGTCGGTGACGTCCCGTCCGATGGAGAGGACCCCCTGGAAGTTGTGATGACCGTCATAGAGCACGTTCATGCTGGTGGAGATGTACTTCAGCCCCTGATGGGGGTGCTTCACCTTCAGGATGCGCTCCTGAACGGCGAAATGCTCCTGGACCTCGGCCAGGTACTCGCGGTACCGTTCCGGATCTTCGTAGATCTCCTCCAGAAGACGGTGCCTCATGGCGTCCCAGTCCCTTCCGTAGAGCTTGGTGGCTGCGGCGTTCCAGGACAGGATCTTCCCTTCCCGGTCCGTGAGGACCACCGCGTCCGGGAGCTGGTCGTAGAACTCGTTGAGCCCGTAGACCACCTGGCTCGTCTCTTCGAGCCGTCTGGCGAGGTACCGGCTGATCTCCCAGACGACCTCGGGGCAGTCCTGTAGGACGGTCTCGATCCGGTCCGGCGGGATGACGATGGCCTGGACATCGGTTCGGGCCTTGACCGTGGCGGTGCGCCGGGACTCCAGAAAGAGGCTCATCTCCCCGAACAAGGCGCCTTGCTCGCGGATCTCGGAGATCTTTTTCTGGCCCTTGAGAACGTCCAGCTCTCCGGACACGAGAATGTACAGGTCCTTGGTGGCATCGTGCTCGACAAACAGGGTCTGACCCGCCTCGAACTTCTGCTGGTACCGGTTGATGTCGGGGTTGTTGATGAGGTGGTCCAGCATGGCCACGCACCCCCTTTCCCTTCGCGAGCATGAGTCCCCATGGGCGCCGAAGCATTCCGGGCTCGATCCATGAAGGAGCATCCGCTTGTGTTGGAGCCCCCCTTCTGCCGAAGCACGCCGAAGGCCCTTGTGTGGAAACGTCCGAGGAGGGCGAATGACAGGTGCGAGTATAAGAAAACGCCCCCGGGGAGTCAAGAAAGACACGCGCCAACGGCCCTGGGCCCTGCTGGACCCGGCTCGCGTTCCGAGCTTTGAGTCCACCCGGAGATGTGGTATCCTCGAGGTGTTCGAGCTTCGCCCCCTGCAAGCGACAGGAGCGACTCCATGAATACCGTTCGCGAGGTCCCTTCGGGACAGGTCGTCATCGAGGAGGGAAGCTTCGGGACCTCGGCCTACATCATCCTCTCCGGCACGGCCGAGGTCTACAAGCGATCGGACAAAGGCGACGTCTTCCTGGCCACCCTCGGGGTCGGCCAGGTGTTCGGCGAGATGGGGCTCATCGAGGACCGGCCTCGATCCGCCTCGGTCCGGGCCCGATCGGACCTGGAGGTCCGTGTCATCGACCGGGAGCACTTCAACGAGCTGCTCTCCACCAAGCCCGCTGTGCTCATCCCCATCATGAAGAGCCTCTTCGAGCGGCTCCGCCAGGCCAGCGATCTGCTCGCCGAGCACGCCCTGCAACAGGGAAAGGACGATGGGGCGCCGGGTCCGGAGGTCATCCTCGAAGGGCAGACCGAGGAGGCCGGTCGCATCCTGGACGGCCGCAAGCTTCTGATCACGAAGTTCCCCTTCCTCGTGGGCCGCGACGCGCTCAACGCCGAGTCCGACGTCTTTACCAACAACGACCTCACCGTGCCCGACGAGAGGCCCTACCTCATCTCCAGGAACCACCTGGCCGTGGTCCAGGAACGCGGCCAGATCTGGGTGGTGGATCGAGGCAGCGCCTTCGGCACCATCGTCAACGGGCGGGAGATCGGGGGCGGTCAAAAAGCCACCCGAGCCCTCCTGGACCAGGAGAGGAACCAGGTCATCATCGGCCCGGCCACGTCCCGGTACATCTTCCTCCTGCACCTCGTTCCCGGCGACCCTACTGCTTGAGCTTGAGCAGGTTGTTCACCTTCTTGACGCCGCGGGTCTCCCGGGCGATCTGCTCGGCCCGCTCGATCTGGGAGGGGACATTGACCGCGCCGGTCAAGGTGACCTCGCCCTGAAAGGTGTCCACGCTGATGGCAAAGCCCTGAAGCACCGAGTCCCCCAGCAGCTTGCCCTTGACCTTGGTGGTGATCGTGCTGTCGTCCACCACCTGGCCCACGCTCCGCCCGGCGGGCGTGGCGCAGGAGGCCAGGACGAACACCAGGAGCATACAAGCGAAAATGACGTTGAGGCCGCTGAATCTAATCTTCATCCATCTCCTCCTTTGTACGCCCGGTTCTTTTCTTACCTGGTTGGATAGCATACAGATCGGGGTTTTCACCGGAGCACCACTCCCCGATGGTTTCGGCTGATCTACACGTGCACAAAGTCCTCGTCCTTCGCAGTCGTGAAACGGAATCGAATTCGCCCGATGGTGATGTGCGCTTCCTCTTCCAGGTTCACTTTTTCGCCCGCTTGAAGCCGTTTCTCATCAACCATGACGTCGGCATCACCTGTTCGCTGGATGTGGAAGGCATGACGGTCCCACAGGAAGGCTGCGGCTTCGATTCCAACCCCTGAGTCTTCCAGGAAAACGGCGCTTCCGGGGTCTCCCCCGACCGTACAGCGCTTCACCATCTGGACGTAAGCGTGCTGGGTCCAGTTGCTCACACGTTCGATCGCCAGGGCTGCGGAACCCTCGCCATCGTAACATGTGCGGGTCTGAAGCTGTAGGATACCGGTCTGTCCGACATTGAGCAGGCATCTGCCCGGTAGAGGAACCCAGGTTTCCTTGGGAAAAGCCCGGGTTTTTGGTTCCCCTTCCTTTGCGCTGATTCCCTCGACAGGCGTAGCCTCCTCCTCGAGTCCGGTGCTCGGCGGTTCCTCCATGAGGGAATCCAGGTCGCTCATCGATTCCCCGAATGGGGCGTATTCCGCTGTGCATCCAGGCGGATTTTCGAGAACTTGATAGGTCCCGTTGGCGCCCTTGCACATGTAGTGAAAACGGCCGTCATGGAACGAAAACACGCCGTGGAGGCCGCTGATCTTCAAGCTGTTGTGCCAGTTCTCCGGATCGAGCTTTCGGCTTCTCACGGGAAGGACCCGTAGAACAATGTCCACCTCGGGTTTGGTCCTTCGTTTGGCCTTTCCGAAGCAGACCTCCTCCTTGGCGATCAGGAACACCGTTCGGCCGTCCTCGAAACGCAGCCTGGCTCTGCAGTAGTCGTTCTTCCGAAGTGAACGCTCCGAGATCTTGTCCGAACAAAGAGCACATGCTTTGTACTGATCGTTCCAGCAGCGCTCTTTACAGTATCGCTCCCCACAGAGCGCACACTCGAAGGTCTCTTCGAGAGACACCTCGTTTTCGCAACGCGGACACCTCCGAAGCCGCACGGGTGGTTTATCGCGCTCCTCGCATTCATCCAGCCTCGCCGGCACCCAGACCCTCTCTCGGTCCAGCATGGCGGTGAACTGCCGACGGATCGCGTCCTTCTGCTCCTCCACCGACTGGGTGGCGGAGATGTTCGGGCTCAGGTCCACCCCGTAAGCGTCCTGAATGTCCTTCACAATGGTGTTGATCTGGATTTGACTCGAAACGGTGTTCAGGTCCGGCAGGATCAGGGTGCGGTGGGAGAAGGTGGCCCGGCGAACCTTGTCCTCGGTTTCGTACTCCACAAAGATGAACAGGTAGGTCTCTCCCACGCTTTCAAGCGCTCTTGCCTGAATGCGGGGGGCCTTCTGGGCTGAAGGGAACAACCGCTTGATCTTGAGGTTGGCTGCTCCTTCGTTGAACTCGCCACCGTGCACGGAAAACTCGAAGGCAGGACACTTCACGTCCACGGTGGCCTCTCTCAACTCAACCCCTGAAAGGTTCAGTATCCGGAAAGGCAGGGCTCCCAGATTGCCCTTTTGATAGATCTGGTTTCGGTCCAGCTCCACCAGCAGGTCCGTGATGAAGCGCCCGCAGTAACTGCAATACGCATTGCCGACTTCAACGGTACGGCTGCAGTACGGACATAGGAGGCAGGAGCTGTTCATGATCATGCCGTCCAAGCGGGACCCCAAATGCCTTGTCGGACCCCGTCGTGGAATAGGGGAGGCGCCCATCGATCAGTGCTCAACACATCGCTGCTACTATGCCAACGGGTCGCCACCGATGTCAAGCCGGTGTCCGCCCATTCAGAGGCTTCAGGCTATCCATGCGGCAGGAAGGCCTGAATGGTTTCCCTGGTGAGCCCCATGGCCACGGCCTGACTTCGATTCGCACGAAGATAATCCATGAGCCGGTCCCGGGAGTAAGGATGCGTGGTCTCTTCATGGGAGCCGGCTACCGCCTCCACCCAGGTGAGGATGACCCACCAGAAAAGACCGCCTGCCACAATGTAATCGCTAAAGGGGCTCGCGCTGGCAACGGACGAGGCAAACGAGTCGGCCTCCCGCTCCTGGTTGCGGGAGATCTCCAGGTTCAAGGTTTTGCCCAGGGTGTGCCCCAGTACGACGTGGCCCAGCTCGTGGGCCACGACCGCCATGACCATTGCTGCCTCAAAGGAACGGGCCCTTCGCAAGGTTTCCTTTCCTTCATCGTCCATTTCCAGCGGAAGACCGCTGAGCAGATCCTCCGCTTCCTGCAGGCCGAGCGTACCACAGTTCCTGACGATCCTCTCTCCCATGGCCCGAATCAACAGGATCAGTGCGTCTCGGCTCGCACCGGACTTGTCGGTTCGGTAAAGCCCGAGGCCAGTTGAAGCCACACTCGTTGCGCGCGCCATCCCGCCCAGGAGCACGATGACCGGAGGGTCTGCTTCGAGCTCGGGAATGGCCTGGTCCGTAGCAAAGGCGTTCACCACAGTGTCCTGGGGAAGGTACCGAAGCGTCGTTGCGGCAGCCCGCTCTCTGTAAAGGGGATTGGATTGGACATGCGTGGAATGGAACACGAACTGTGCCACCTGCTGGATCTCCTCCGCGGTCGGTTCAGCGGAGAATCCGGGCATGCTGAAGAACCCATGAAACCCAGGCTCATCCAATGCACCTAACCGTAAACGCATACCCCCGTGGACTTCACCGGAACCGAGTTCCGGTGACTTGAGCCCTCCCTCAAGTAGCCCCTGCCCGCCGGCCTCCAGCGCGTTCTCCACCTCACGGTTCACCCGATCCAGGAGATCTCCACCCATCCTCTCGCCGGCCGGATCCCCCAGAACACTCAGGGAAGCCCCGCAGAAGGGGCAGATTCGATCCAGGACACCGACTTCGCGTTGACACTTTTCACACTTCATGCCCGCCCTCCCTTTCCGGAAACCGGATCCTTCACCGTCTCAAGGGACGATCGCCGGCACGCCGTTCTGCACCGACCGGAATCTACCAAAACCGTGTCCTGTGATCCAATCCTTTCGTCCTCAAAAACAAAAGGTTCGCCAATCAGCTCCTTTCGCCGCAAGAAACAGCGACCCTGATCATCTCCATCCGTGGAAGGTATCGCCATCTAGACCGTGCCCGGAAGGACTTGAACCGAGCGGTGGCCCTCTCCGACAAGAAGACCGTCCCCCTCGGCGCCGGGCTTTGACCCGCTTCGGGCGGGAGCCGTGGAAAGGGTCCTCGAACAGCTGGAGCATTCCAGACTCCCCTTTTGAGGACGCTTGAAAAGCCCTGGAGCTTGACCCGACCTTCCATAAGGCCCGAGATCTGGTAGAGCGGTTGGGAACGCCTTCAGTACAGCAGTGAGTGGTGCGAAAGGCGCGGATCTCCAGTTGATGCGCCTGCACTCAACGGCCCGTGCGAGGGTATTGAGATCCATAACGACAGACCTCGTTAAGGCCAGGGCCGTTGAAGAGCATGGTCAACTGTATTTTCAGGC
>CAYYVD010000127.1:0-12643 GCA_964475045.1 uncultured Desulfobacterales bacterium
GAGCTTCTTCTGCATGAGCCCGTGGCCGATCCTGTTGAGGAGGGTGAGGTAGAAGGGCACGGGCTGCTTCTCGAACTTCAGGTTGGCCACCCTGTACCCGATCCAGGTCCCGAACTCGTAGATCTTCCGCTTGATCCAGGTGGCGTCGATGTACTTGACCTGGACCTGACGGGTCAGCCCCTCGTAGAGGCGGGGCGGCGCGAACATCACGTGGGGGCCGATCTCCCGGATGTTCTCCTGGGCGGTCTCCGGCTCCTCGGGGAAGTTCAGGGTGTAGCCGATCTGGAGACCGCAGGAGATGGACATCATCTGCTCGCCGATCCAGGCAAAGGGCAGGTAGCTGACGAAGTCGTCGGTGTCGTAGCAGGGGTCCACGCTCATCAGGTTCCGCCCCATGGTGAGCATGTTCCAGTGGCTCAGGAGCGCCCCCTTGGGAAGGGAGGTGGTCCCGGAGGTGTAGAAGAGCAGGCAGATGTCGTCCCCGTGCCCCTGCTCGATGGTCTTCTCGAACAGGCCCGGCTCCCGCTCGTCCTTCTCTTTTCCGATCCGCTGCACCTCCTTCATGCCGATCAGGATGTCCTGGTGGTAGTTGCGCATGCCCTTGGGGTCGTCCCAGACCACCTTGGCCATCTTGGGGCAGTCGTCCCGGATGGAGAGGGCCTTGTCCACCTCCTCCTGACCCTCGCCCACGAAGAACTTGGTGTCGGAGTGGTCGATGATGTACTTGACCTCGTCCATCATGCAGTCCTGGAAGAGCCAGACCGCGACGCCCCCCGCGCAGAGGGCGGCCATCTCGGCCCAGAGCCCCTCCGGCCGGTTGTCCCCGATCATGGAGACCTTGTCCCCCGGCTCGAGCCCCAGCTCCATCAGGCCCAGGCTGAGGTACTTGACGTTCTCGTAGTAATCCTTCCAGGTGTAGGGACGCCAGATGCCGAACTCCTTCTCCCGCATGGCCACCTTGCTGTCGCCGTACTTGCGGCACTGGCTGAGGAAGAGCTTCGGGATG
Organism: uncultured Desulfobacterales bacterium; assembly: GCA_964475045.1. Classification (GTDB taxonomy): domain Bacteria; phylum Desulfobacterota; class DSM-4660; order Desulfatiglandales; family HGW-15; genus JAIPEI01. Next base: position 1,007 of record CAYYVD010000127.1, read on the forward strand.
GTGAGATCCTTGCTGATTTCCATGTTCGCTCCGCTCATACGGCCTCCCTACCTCCTTGTGGCATAAAGGTCCTCTTCGCCCAGGTACGCCTTGATCACCTCCGGATTGCTCTGCACCTCCTCGGGGGTCCCGTCCGTGATGCGGTTCCCGAAGTTGAGCACGAACACCTGGTGAGAGATGTCCATGACCACGCCCATGTCGTGCTCCACCAGGATGCAGGTCACCTTCCAGCGCTCCTCCTCGTTGATGTCCAGGATGAAGCGGGCCATGTCCTCGACCTCCTCCAGGTTCAGGCCGGCCAGGGGCTCGTCCAGGAGCAGGAGCTCCGGCTCGAGCGCCAGGGCGCGACCCAGCTCCACGCGCTTCTGGAGTCCGTAGGGGAGCATGTGCACGGTCTTGTCCCGAATGCTCTCGATCTCGAGCAGGTCGATGATGTCCTCCTCGATGAACTCGCGGCTCGCGATCTCCTCCCGCTTGGTCTTGCCGAGGTAGAACGACCCGCTGAAGATGCCGGACTTGAGGTGGATATGGCGGCCGAGACGGATGTTGTCAAGGACGCTCATGCCGCCGAACAGCTCGATCTTCTGAAACGTGCGCGAGATCCCGAGCTGGGCCCGCATGTGGGGCTTCAGAGGGTTGATGGTCTCCCCCTTGTAGCGGATGGTCCCCTTCTGGGGGGCGTAGAGGCCGTTGATGCAGTTCATCATCACGGTCTTTCCGGCGCCGTTCGGTCCGATGATGGAATGGATCTCGCCCTTCCCGACCTGAAGGTCCACGCCGGCCAGGGCTGCGACCTTGCCGAAGTACATGTGTACATTCTCCAGCTCCAGCAGCGTTTCTTTTTCCTCGAGCGCCTGGACTTGAGCCATCCTGGATCGCCTCCATATCTTGACGGTTTCGCAAAAAGACCACTCAACCACTGCGGGGAAAGCCGTAACCCATTGGAATCATAAGGGGCGCTTCACAAGCTTCGCGGTTTTTCGCGCCTCCGTCAGGGTTCAATGCCACAATTTGTGAAATTTTTCCTTATTGGCCCATATGAAGTAGGGATTCAAGAAACGACAATACCCTTACTTTCTCGACGGAAAATTGTCAACCGGTTCCTTCGAAAATCCGACGGGGATGCGGTCCTTTCATCGCAGCATGGGTTCAGTCGTCGGTACCAGGTGCGTGTGACACTGATCCAGGAAGTACTCGTCCGTCATGCCGGCGATGAAGTCTCGAACAATCGCGCCCGGGGGTGTTTCCTCCCGGTAGCAGGAGGTCATGCCGTCGAGAAACCCCCGAAAGACCTCCGAGTCCTCTGCGCAGGACTCGAGGTCCTTCAGGTACTTCTCGAACAGCAGCTCGAACATGAGCCGAACCTTGGGTGTCTGCCGCTTCACGCGGGCGCTCTTGTAAATGCATTCCCGGTTGAAGGTCTTCAGTCGCCTGAGGGCGTCTCCCACGTCGGGGCTGAACCGCACGTGGGAGCGATCCAGGCTGTTCGCAGCCAGGTCCTCCACCAGGGTGTACACGATGGTTCCGTTGGTCTCACCGAGCACCTGCCTGCAGCGGTCCGGGATGTCCTGCCGGCGGATCAACCCCAGCCGAATGGCGTCCTCGATGTCCCGGCCGATGTAGCTGATCGTGTCGGACATGCGCACCACACACCCTTCCAGGGTCATGGGCCATATCTCGAACGACGGGTCCTCGGCTTTTCGTCTCATCTCCTCTTCCAGGCGGTCGAAAACCTTGTCCGGATCCGGACGCAGGGCCTCGCTGTGCAGCTCGCCGTCGTGGCACAGGATGCCGTCGAGGACCTGCAGGGTCAGGTTCCACCCCTTGCCCTTGCGCTCGATCCTGTCCAAAAACCGCACGCCCTGCACGTTGTGCACGAAGGCCCCGAGGCCGTGACGCTGGGAGAGATCCGAGAGGAACCGCTCCCCGTCGTGCCCGAACGGTGTGTGGCCGATGTCGTGCCCCAGGGCGATGGCTTCGATGAGGTCCTCGTTGAGCCGCAGCAGGCGACCGATGGTGCGGGCGATCTTGGAGACCAGCTGGACGTGCAGGACGCGGTGGGTGATGTGGTCGTTCTTGATCAGGTAGAACACCTGGGTCTTGTCGATGTAGCGGGAGTAGGCCAGGGAGTGCAGGATGCGATCAGTGTCCAGGGCGAACCCCTGCCGGTGCCCCAGCCGGACGTTTTCCTCCGGGATGCGCCGGAGCGCCTCGAGACTAGGGCAGGCCCAGGAGGAAAGCCGGTCCCGCTCCTCCCGGTCGAGGCGATCCCGCAAGGCTTTGAGGACCTCGGACTTCCTCAATCCTGATCATCCTCCGATTCCCGGGATCTGCGGCAGGCCTGTTTCAGCTCCCCCCAGGCACGCCGGCCTCTTTCCGAGAGCACCCGATTGGCCTCCCGGCTGACCTTCTCGGAGGTCCGGCGGATCCGCTCGTCCTCGGGGAGCTCGCGCTCCTCTTTTTGGTATCTCCACCTCAGAAGGGACTCGGCCAGACGGGTCTCGGTCCGAAAGGCCCATTTCTTGAGGTCCTTCTTGATCTCGTCGCTCATCGGGGATCCTTTCGACGCCGTGGACGGCCGGAATCATCCGCTGAATGATCGCACCCGGGCTCGAATGATAGAAAAAGACCGGCCCCAGGTCAAGCCGGTGTCTGCCTCTCTTTTTTCTCTTGATCTCCGGGAAAGACGATGTTAGCTATAGCAGTTTGATATTTTATCGGTCCCATTCACAAATCCGCACGTTCAGAGGCATCCCGGTGCAGAGAGGCCCGTCTGAACGGAGGAGCAACCGGGTCGGGGTCGCAGACCCCCGAAAACCAGTCAGGAGGAATCCATGGCAGCATCCATCGGCATGAAACAGATGTTGGAGGCCGGCGTCCATTTCGGCCACCAGACCAGGCGCTGGAACCCCAAAATGAAGCCCTACATCTTCGGGGCCCGCAACGGCATCCATATCATCGACCTCCAGAAGACCGTCAAGCTCTTCGACAAGGCGTACGACTTCATCGTCCGGACCGTTGCGGACGGCTACCCCGTGCTGTTCGTGGGGACGAAGAAGCAGGCGCACGACTCCGTCGTGGAGGAGAGCGAGCGCTGCGGCATGTTCTACGTGGTCAACCGCTGGCTCGGCGGGACCCTGACGAACTTCCAGACCATTCGAAAGAGCATCAACCGCTTGAAAGACCTCGAGACCATGAAGCGGGAGGGGACCCTCACCCGGTACACCAAGAAAGAGGCCCTTCAGATGGAAAAGGAGACGGCGAAGCTGGAGAAGAACCTCGGAGGCATCAAGAACATGGACGAGATCCCCGGGGCCGTGTTCATCGTGGATCCCAAAAAGGAGCACATCGCCGTCCGTGAGGCCCGCAAGCTGGGCATCCCGGTGGTGGCCATCGCCGACACCAACTGTGACCCCGACGAGATCGACTACATCATCCCGGGCAACGACGACGCCATCCGCGCCATTCGACTGGTCTGCTCCAAGATCGCGGACGCCTGCATCGAGGGGCACGGAATCGCCGAGGAACGGCTCAAGGCCGAGGCCGAGGCCCAGGCGGCCCGGGAGAAGGAGGCCGAAGGCGAGGAAGCCCCGGGCCAGGAGCCTCCCGCGGAGGCGTCGGAGGGCGGACCCGAGGTCATCGTCGTCCGCAAGGAACAGGCACCTCAAACCGAGGAACAACCCACGGAGGAGTAGGTTTTGAACATCACCGCTGAACAGGTCAAGGAACTGCGAGAGAACACCGGGGTCGGCATCATGGACTGCAAGAAGGCCCTGGCCGAGTGCGAAGGAGACTTGGAGAAGGCCGTGGACTATCTCCGGAAAAAAGGCATCGCCACGGCCAAGAAACGGGGCGGCCGGACGGTCTCGGAGGGCCAGGTGGCCTCCTACATCCATGCCGGCGGGAAGATCGGCGTGCTGGTGGAGATCAACTGCGAGACGGACTTCTCCGGCAAGTCGGAGGACTTCACCGAGTTCGCCCGGAGCATCGCCATGCACATCGCCGCCACCAACCCGATCGCGGTGGAGCGTGAAGGCGTGCCCGAAGACGTGCTCGCCCGGGAGCGGGACATTTACGCCACCCAGGCGAAGGAGTCCGGAAAACCCGAGAAGATCATCGAGAAGATCGTGGACGGAAAGATGAACAAGTTCTACTCCGAGGCCTGTCTCCTGGAGCAGCCCTACGTGAAGAACCCCGACATCAGCGTCCAGGACCTCCTCAACGAGATGATCGCCAAGACCGGCGAGAACATCGTCGTTCGAAGATTCGCCCGCTTCCAACTGGGGGAGGAGTCCTGAACGATCCCATGGAACCACGGCCGCGATTCAAGCGGGTCCTGCTCAAGCTGAGCGGCGAGGCCCTCATGGGGGACGACTCCTTCGGGATCGATCCCGGCGTCCTCCAGGCCGTGGCCGAGGAGATCCTCCAGGTTCACGACCTGGGGGTTCAGCTGGCCCTCGTGGTGGGCGGAGGCAACATCTTCCGGGGTCTCAAGTCCTCGGAGTACGGGATCAAGCGGGTGCCGGCCGACCACATGGGCATGCTGGCCACCCTGATCAACGTCATCGCCCTGGGCGAGGCCCTCAACGCCCTCGGCTCGGAGGTGCGGGTCATGTCGGCGATCGACATCAACAAGATCGCCGAGCCCTACATTCGCGGCCGGGCCATCAACCACCTCCGCAAAGGCCGGGTCGTGCTGTTCGGTGCGGGCACGGGCAACCCGTACTTCAGCACGGATACGGCGGCGGCCCTTCGGGCCATGGAGATCGAGGCCGACGTCCTGTGCAAGGCCACCAAGGTGGACGGCGTCTTCGACATGGACCCGGTGCTCCATCCCGAAGCCCGCAGATTCGACCGGCTGTCCTACCGCGAGGTCCTGGAGAAGAAGCTCCGGGTCATGGATATGACGGCGGTCAGCCTGGCCATGGGCCAGGAGCTGCCGATCATCGTGTTCAACCTGCTGGACACGGGCAGCATCCGGCGGGTCATGTTCGACAACCACATGGGGACCATCATTTCAGGGGAACCGTCATGAGAGAGGAAGTCCTGGACGAAGCACGCCAGAAGATGACCAAGAGCGTGGAGGCCCTGAAGCGCGATTTCAGCAGAATCCGCACCGGGCGTGCCTCCGCGGCCCTGCTGGACGGGATCAAGGTGAACGCCTACGAGACCCGGATGCCCTTGGATCAGGTCGCCTCGGTGTCCGTCCCCGAGAGCCGGCTGATCACCATCAAGCCCTGGGACCAGTCCATCATCGGGGAGATCGAAAAGGCGATCCTCAAGTCCGAGCTCGGCCTCACCCCGATGAACGACGGAAAGATCATCCGCATCTCCATTCCTCCGCTGACCGAGGAGCGGAGAAAAGAGCTCGCAAAGCTGGCCCGCAAGACGGCCGAGGAGAGCAAGATCGCCGTCCGCAATCACCGCAGGGAAGCCAACGAGATGCTCAAGGAGCTCAAGAACGAAAAGGAGATCTCAGAGGACGACATGTTCAAGGCCCAGGAGGAGGTTCAGGAGCTGACCGACGAGTTCATCAAGAAGGTGGACGACCTCACGGCGGAGAAGGAAAAGGAGATCATCGAGTTCTGATCCCGCTCCCGGGGCCTTGCCTTCGCGCATTCACGAACACCCTCTCAGGACCTGCGCTGACTCCCTCGCGTCGTCCGCCTCTCTGGATTCCGGCATGCCGAACATCGACCCCAAAGCGCTCCCCGGCCACGTGGCCGTGATCATGGATGGAAACGGCCGATGGGCGAAACGGAGGACCCTGAACCGCATTCGAGGCCACGAGCAAGGCGCCGAGTCGGTCCGGGTGATCGTTCGAACCTCCAGGGAAATCGGCATCCGCTACCTGACCCTGTACGCATTCTCCGAGGAGAACTGGCAGCGGCCGAAGCAGGAGGTCCAGGCCCTGATGATGCTTCTGAAGCGGTTCCTGAAGTCCGAGCTCCGGGAGATGCTCGAAAACGGCATCCGCCTTCAAACCATCGGGCGGACCGGCCGCCTGCCCGAGGACGTGCGCTCCGTACTGCTGGAGACCATGGAACGAACCGCTCACAATCGGGACATGGTCTTGACCCTGGCCCTCAGCTATGGAGGGAGGCAGGAGCTGCGGGACGGCTTGGTGAGCCTGGCCGGGCGCGTGCGCAAAGGGGAGCTGGACCCCGAGGACATCTCGGAGGACATGATCGCCGGCGCTCTGTACACCGCGGACATGCCCGATCCCGATTTGCTCATCCGCACGAGCGGGGAGCTTCGCATCAGCAACTTTCTGCTCTGGCAGATCGCCTACACCGAACTCTACGTGACCCCGACGCTCTGGCCGGACTTCCGCAAGGACGAGTACCTGTCCGCCATCGAGGACTACCAGGGGCGGGAACGAAGGTTCGGCGCCACCGGGGAGCAGGTGGCCGAAAGCAGGGGACGCTCGTGAACCCCGCTATCCGCCTTCCGGCGGGAGACGTCCACGAAGGCGGTCCCCGGATCGAATCGCGCCGCATCATTCGAGCGTGTGGCGGAAACCGTGAGGACGCCCCGAGGACAACGCCATGCACCTGAAACGATGGCTCACCGGCATCATCGGCGTTCCCGTCCTGATCTACCTCGTCGGGTTCGCGCCCAGGTGGGTCTTCTACGGGTTTCTCTGTGCAGCCGCGGTCGTGGGCTTCTTCGAGCTCCTGCGCATGACGGTCCCCGGCCTTTCGCGGACCCTGAGGGCCCTGTCGGTTCTTCCGGTGGCGCTCCTCTTCTGGACCGCCGCTCGAGGGTCCTTCTTTCTGTTGCTGGTCGCGTTCAGCCTCTCCGTGGCGATCCCGCTCGTCCACGCCCTGTTCAAGGCCGGCGGGGACCGCAGCGAAGCCACCGGGCAGGCGGCCTGGGTCGTTTTCGGGGTGGTCTATGTCTGCCTGCCCCTCGCCATGCTCGTGTTCATCGACCGGTACCCGGCGGGAAACGTCTGGATTTTCTTTCTGCTGGCCGTGGTGTTCGCGTCGGACACCGGGGCATTCTACTTCGGACGCTTTTTCGGCAAGCGCCCCCTTCATCCTTCGGTGAGCCCGAAGAAGACGTGGGAAGGCGCCGTGGGCGGGCTGCTCTGCAGCCTGATTCCGGTGTACGTGTTCCAGGCCTTCTTTCACACCGACAAGGTCACGATCTTCTTCCTGGCCCTAACCATGTCCCTGGCGGGACAGGTCGGGGACCTGGCCGAATCCCTGCTGAAGCGCTCCCGCGGGGTCAAGGACTCCGGAGGGATCCTTCCCGGCCACGGCGGAATTCTGGACAGGATCGACGGGTTGATCTTCGCCGTCCCCGTGTTGTACGGGTACCTGGGATGGATGATCTGATCGAGGAACGAACCATCATCTCGGGGGGCCCCGGAGCCCCGCCGCTCGAGTCGCCATGAGCCTCCGTGCATTCGACAAGCAGCGTGTTCTGGTCACCGGTGGGGCCGGGTTTCTGGGCTCCCATCTCTGCGAGCGCCTCCTCGAGGAAGATTGCTACGTCATCTGCCTGGACAACTACTTCACCGGCCGCAAACGCAACATCTTCCACCTCATGGACGACAAGCGGTTCGAGCTGATCCGTCACGACCTGGTCAACCCCATCTTCCTGGAGGTGGACCGCATCTACAACCTGGCCTGTCCGGCCAGCCCCATCCATTACCAGGTCAACCCGGTCAAGACCACCAAGACCAGCGTCATGGGGGCGATTCACATGCTCGGCCTGGCCAAGCGGGTCAAGGCCCGCATCCTCCAGGCCTCCACGAGCGAGATCTACGGGGATCCCAAGGTGCATCCGCAGCCGGAGACGTACTGGGGCAACGTCAACACCATCGGTCCCCGGGCGTGTTACGACGAAGGAAAGCGTTGCGCCGAGACCCTGTTTTTCGACTACTACCGCCAGAACAACGTGGATATCCGTGTGGTGCGAATCTTCAACACCTACGGTCCCCACATGCACCCTGCGGACGGACGCGTGGTCAGCAGCTTCATCCTGCAGGCCCTCCAGAACCAACCCATCACCCTGTACGGCGACGGGACCCAGACCCGGTCCTTCTGCTACGTCGATGACATGATCGAAGGTCTGATCCGCATGATGAACGGCCCGGACGATCTGATCGGCCCCTTGAACCTGGGCAACCCGCACGAGCACGAGATCGGCGAGCTGGCCGAGACCATCATCCGTCTGACCGGCTCCACCTCCCGGGTGACGCACCTCGAGCTGCCCGAGGACGACCCCAGGAGGCGAAAACCCGACATTCGACTGGCCTCGCAGCTCCTCCAATGGCGACCCGAGGTGTCTCTGGAGGACGGACTGGAGCGGACCATCCGCTACTTTCGGGGCCTGCTGCAGGAAACCGAGCATCATGGGCGCTGAAACGACCACCGTCACCGTGTTGGGATCCACCGGGTCCATCGGGCGGAATGCCCTGGACCTGATCGCGGCCCACCCGGATCGTTATCGCATCGGGGCCCTGGCGGCCGGAAGGAACATCGAGGTCCTGGCCGAGCAGGTGAAGCGCTTCCGGCCCGACGTGGTGGCCGTCATGGACGGCGGGTCGGCAGAAGCCCTGGCGCGCCGGATCTCCTCCATGGAGGGGATCGAGCTCCTGCAGGGCCGTGACGGCGTGCTGCGCGCCGCCGCCCTGGACGGTGTGGACACGGTCATCTCGGCCATCACGGGGGCGGCCGGGCTGGAGCCCACCATGGCCGCCATCCGTGCGGGCAAGGACGTGGCCCTGGCCAACAAGGAAACCCTGGTCATGGCCGGCGAGCTGGTCATGCGGGAGGCCGCTTCCCGCAACGTGCAGGTGCTGCCCGTGGACAGTGAGCACAGTGCTGTTCTCCAGAGCCTTCAGGGGCACGATATTCGGGATTTGAAGCGCATCATTCTGACGGCCTCGGGCGGGCCCTTTCGTGAAATGTCCTCGAAAGACATGGCCGCGGTGACACCGGCCCAGGCCCTGGATCACCCCAATTGGGACATGGGTCCGAAAGTGACCATTGACTCGGCCACCCTGATGAACAAGGGACTGGAAGTGATCGAGGCCCGCTGGCTCTTCGACCTGTCCATGGACCGGATCAGCGTGCTCATTCACCCCCAGAGCATTATTCACTCCATGGCCGAGTACCTGGACGGTTCCATCATCGCACAGCTCGGCGCCCCTCATATGATTACGCCCATCGCCTATGCCCTGTCCTACCCGAGGCATCTGGATACCCCCATCGCCCCGCTCGATTTCTTCGAGATCCCCTCCCTGGACTTTGAAAAACCCGACCTCGATCGGTTTCGCTGCCTGGACCTGGCCCTGAGGGCGGCAGAGCAGGGGGGCACCATGCCCGCGGTCTTGAACGCGGCCAATGAAATCGCCGTGGAACACTTCCTGAAAAGATCTCTGGCCTTCCTGTCCATTCCGCAGGTGGTCGAACGAGTGATGGATGCCCACACTCCGGTTCCCGTGGAATCCATCGAGCAGGTCATGGAAGCGGACGCCTGGGCCCGAGAGGCAGCGAAAGGAACAAAAATATCGAAGGAAAGCATCTTGTAAAGAAAGGCCGAGCCAAGATATGCATGTGCTGTTGTACTACATTCTACCCCTGATCGTCGTCCTGGGAGTGCTGATCTTTTGCCACGAGCTGGGTCATTTTCTGGTGGCCAAGCTGTTTCGCGTAAAGGTGCTGCGTTTCTCTCTGGGCTTCGGCCCGAAACTCGTGGGCAAGACCCTCGGAGAGACCGAGTACCTGATTTCGGCCGTTCCCCTGGGCGGGTATGTCAAGATGCTCGGTGAAAATGAGACCGAGGAAGACGCGGAACCCATCCCCCCTTCAGACCTGAACCGTGCCTTCAACATGCAGCACCCCCTGGAGCGGATCGCAATAGTGTCGGCGGGACCGGCGTTCAACTTCTTCCTGGCCTTTCTCCTCTTCTGCGGCCTCCACCTGGTGGCAGGCACCCAGATCATGGTTCCCGAGGTGGGGCAAGTCCGGGAGGGGTCACCCGCAGACGGCGCAGGTCTGAAAAAGGGCGACGTGGTGGCGGCGGTGGAAGGCCGGGCCGTGCATTCTTGGGAGGACCTCAAGGGCGAGGTCGAGGGCCGGGCAGGAGACCCTCTTGTCTTTCTCGTCCGGCGCGGGGAGCGGACCCTGGAGCTCACCGTGACTCCGGAGGCCTCCACGGTAACGAATCTCTTCGGCGAAGAGGTCCGAAGCGCCCTGATCGGAATCGTGGCCTCGGGTGAATTTCAGACCGTAGACCTGGGTCCGGGGCAGGCGGTTGTCGAAGCAGCCGCCAGGACCTGGGAGATCACCAAACTGACCCTCCTCACCGTGGTAAAACTCTTTCAACGGGTGGTTCCCATGGAAACGGTGGGAGGCCCCATCATGATCGGCCAGTTGACCGGGCAGATCGCACAGGAGAGCTTCCTGTACCTGATCCCCTTCATGGCGGTTATCAGCGTGAACCTGGGGATCCTCAACCTGCTCCCTGTGCCCATTCTGGACGGCGGCGTGATCGTCTTTCTGCTGGTGGAGCTCGTGGCCGGCAAGCCCCTGAGCATTCGAAAAAGGGAAATGGCCCAAAAGGCGGGCCTGTTCATTCTCATCGCCCTGATGGCCCTGGTGTTCTACAACGACATCGCACGCATTGTGCGTCCCTTGTTTCAGTGATTCCCCATGATCCTGGCCTTCAGCACATCCACGCCTCAGTTCGGCGCAGCCCTCATGACCTTGGAAGGAACCGTCCTGGCCGAGGTCGCAACCGGGGTGGAGCACAGGCATTTTCAGGGCTTCATGCCGGCGGTGAACTTTCTGGTTTCTTCCTGCGGCAAGCCGCTCGAGGACATTGAAGCGATTGTCGTGTCCAGGGGGCCGGGAAGCTTCACCGGATTGCGGGTCGGCCTGGCCGCGGCCAAGGGCATGGCCCACGGGCTGGGGGTTTCCCTGCTGGGGGTGTCCAGCCTGGAGGCCCTGGCCGTGCGCATTCCTTTTTCCGATCTTCCTGTCTGTGCGGTGCTGGACTCGAGAAAGGGAGAGCTCTTCCTGGGGCTGTACCGTCACTCCGGTTCGAAGACCATGACCGCGCTCTGCAAGGAGGATTGCATAAGGGAGGAGGACCTTTCAAAACGCATCCAGGGCCACACCGTGGTGATAGGCAACAATTATTCGCGGCAATTTCCATTGGTGCGCACACTCCTTGGAGACCGGGCAGTGCCCGCCCCTCCCGCTCTCTGGCACCCCGCCGCCTCCGCCGTGGGTTCCCTGGGTCTCGAGCGGCTTCTACGCGGAGAAACCGACGACCTTCGCGACCTCGTGCCTACCTATTTCCGGCCTCCGGATATTCGCAAGGGGCCGGCGGCACCGCCTACTCCCTTCTTCGACGGCGTCCGGCTTTGAAGCCCTCTCATGTTCATATTCAAAGGTTTTTTCTTGGCGTTCTCGGCGTCTTTGCGGAGTTCCGAACCAGGTCAAGTCCGTTGACAAACCGAGCAGCGAAACTATAATGTCTCGTGGCGCTTGAAAGATGATTGCGCCTTTTTTGATTCCGTTCCCAACAAGTCCCTCACAACCTTTCCCTGATCGAGCGCCGCCGGGGAGGAGATCCAGCGACCATGGTCACGCCGAGACATCAGAAAACAAGGAT
>CAYYVD010000128.1:0-12639 GCA_964475045.1 uncultured Desulfobacterales bacterium
GAGCCTGCTCGAGGCGGACACCGTGATCACGGCCATCGGCCAGTCCCCGGACGTGTCCTTCCTGGAGAGGGCGGAAGGAGACCTTGCGCAGCTCAAGACCACCCGATGGAACACGGTGGACGTGGATCCGGTCACGCTCCAGTCGAGCATTCCCCATGTCTTCGCAGCCGGGGATGCCGCCACGGGCCCTTCCCTGGTGGTGGAGGCCATCGGCGGGGGCCGGCGAGCGGCCCGTTCCATCCACCGCTACGTCATGGGCGAGGAGGTGAAGGGGGAGCCCGGGGAGCTGGGCCGGAAGATGATCCCCGGGACGGTGTTCGACCAGGTAAAGGGCGTGGTGCGCTGCGAGCGGGCGAAGATGCCCGAGCTGGAGGTGGCCGAGCGGGTCGGCTCCTTCGCGGAGGTGGAGCAAGCCCTGAGCGAGGAGGCGGCCCTGGCCGAGAGCCGTCGGTGCCTCCACTGCTGCAGACTCTGCTACGACCCGGACTTCGCGCTCGACAAGGCAGCCAACGCTTAGACGGCGGCCGGGGGTGGTCCTTCACGGAGCGAGACGAGGGAGGCGCGCATGAGCGGCCTGGAACGGCTGAAAACCATGGACATCTTCAGGGACCTCGGCCCGGATCAGCTTCGGGCGATCGAGCCCGGTTGCCAGGAGAAGCGATTCCGCATGGGGGAGCGGCTCTTTGCAGAGGGCGAGGAGGCGAAGCACCTCTGGGTCATCACGGAAGGGCAGGTGGACCTGCGCTTCGATCTGCCGGGTCGGGACGCCGGCCCCGAGAACACCATCCTCACCGCAGGGCCTGGACAGGCCCTGGGCTGGTCGAGCTTTGTCCCGCCTTACGAGTACAAGCTCTCCGCGTACAGCGCGGCCCATGACTGCACCGTGCTCCGCATCGACAAGGGGTTCCTGCTGGAGCTCTTCTCGAAGAACCCGGCCATGGGGTACCGTGTGGTCCGTTTCCTCGCTGGCGTGGCCAGCCTGCACCTCCGGCAGCTCCAGGAGTCGGGCGGCGGTCTTCCTCCGGCCACGACTACGGTGACGGTTCACCTGGCGACCTGCGGCATCGCCGCCGGCGCTCGGGAGGTCCTGCTGGCGGTGATGGAGGAGGCAGGCAAGAGCGGACGCCGGGACATCGAAGTGAAGCGGGGTCGCTGCCTCGGGCGGTGCCCGAGCGAGCCGAACGTCACGGTGGAGGTGAGCGGCTCCGCGCCCGTGATCTACCGGGAGATGACGGCGGAGAGGATGCGGGAGGTGTTTCGAAAGCACGTGCTCGGCGGGGTGGTGCAGGCGGAGTACGTTCTGGAAGAAAGCTGAGCCGATCGGGCCCCACGCCTGAGGCAGGAGAAGCATCATGGTGGATTCGGAGTTTTTGGGCCGGGTGGAGGTCTTTCAAGATCTCGGATGGGCCCAGCGCAAGGCGGTGGCGGAGCTCTGCGGGGAGGCGGTTCTCCAGCCCGGTGAGCGGGTGTTCAGCGAGGGCGAGGAGGCACGGACCCTGTATGCGGTCGTGGAGGGGCGGGTGACCCTCCACTGGGGAAGCGGAGCAGGCGCTTCAGCCCCGGCGGGAAGGGGCGTCGTCACCCTGGGGCCCGGCGCGACCTTCGGATGGTCGAGCCTGCTCCCGCCCCGGCCATACAGCCTCTCGGCCGCGTGCGAGGAAGGTGCATGCCGTGTCCTTCGAGCGGACCGTGACGCACTCCTGGTTCTTTTCGAAAAAGACCCCGAGGTCGGCTACCGCGTCCTGTTCCGGCTCCTGGAGGTGGTGAGCACCCGGTTTCTCGCCCTCCAGGAAGAGGTGGCCCGCCGGAGAGGGAGCGACCTGATCAACCGCTGGTAGCCCTTCGACGGAACGGCCCGCCTCCACTGGTTTCTCTCCGGGGCGACACCCACCGGCCTTCGAGTCCCATGCCTGCAGGGTCCGACCGGAGGCGTCTGGCAGAGCAGGGGCCTCCGCACGCATCCCTGCTTCCCTTGGTTCTGTTCACGGTTCGCCTGAACAAGGAGGGCGCTCATTGATCTCCGAGTATCTTATGGGGCCATGGCGGTTGACCACCAACCGCGTTTTCTGCTACGCTTCCTGAAAAATATGCGAGATCCTGTCGAGGCCCCGCCCGAACGGCCGGGGTTCTTGTTTTCGAGGGCGGAAAAACCCCTGGTCCCTCCGGCGCGATCGATTGCGCAAAGGACATTCTACGGGACGCGCATGATCCGAGTTAGGACCCTCCTCGTCAGCGTCCTTCTCGCGGTCCTGACCGGGGTTGTCTTCGGCCGGGTCGCCGGGTTCGACTTCGTTGCGTACGACGACGACGTCTACGTCTACGAGAACCTCCACGTGCGTTCCGGCATCTCCTTCGAGGGCCTCCGGTGGGCCTTCACCACGACCCGGTCGGGCCATTGGCACCCCCTCACATGGCTCTCTCACATGCTCGACTGCGAGCTCTTCGGCCTGAACCCGGGCGCACATCACCTCAGCAGCCTCTGCCTCCACCTCCTGAACGTGCTCCTCCTCTTCGGGATCCTCTACCGCATGACCGGCGCCCTCTGGAGGAGCGCCTTCGCCGCCGCACTCTTCGCGATCCACCCCCTGCACGTGGAGCCCGTGGTCTGGGTGTCGAGCCGCAAGGACCTCCTGAGCACGTTGTTCCTGCTGCTCACCCTGTGGGCCTACCTCCGCTACACCGAGCGCGGCGGCCTCCGGTTCTACCTCATCTGCCTCGGGTGCTTCGGCGCGGGGCTCCTGGCCAAGTCCATGATCGTCACCGTGCCCGCCCTGCTGGTCCTCCTGGACGCCTGGCCCCTGAAGCGTCTTCCGCAGCCTCCCGGTCTCAAACGGGGCGGGGGGGCGAGACCTTCCCTTCGAGGCTGGGTGCTGGAGAAGGTCCCGTTTCTCCTGCTCGCCGGCGCGGCCGGCGTGGCCGCGGTCGCGGCCTCGAGGGGCCTCGGAGAGGCGGCGGCGCTCCCGTCCTCGGATCTCTTGCTCCAGCCCGAGCGGGTCTCCCGGGGCCTCTCCAACCTCCTGACCTACCTGCAAAGAACGTTCTGGCCTCACCCCCTGTCCGTGGCCTACCCCGAGCCGGCGACCCTCCCTGCCTGGAAGCCCCTGAGCTCGGCGGCCCTCCTGCTGGCGGTCTCCGCCGCGGTCCTGCGCCTCCGGAAAGGTGCCTGGGCGTTTGGCTGGTTCTGGTTTCTGGTCACGCTGCTCCCGGTCTCGGGCCTTCTCTTCGCCGGTACGCTCGTATCCGCGGACCGGTACACCTACGTCCCCTTGATGGGGCTGTTCATCCTCATCACCTGGGCGGGGGCATGGTCGGCCGAGCGCCTTTCGAGCCCGAGGGCCCTGGCCGGGGCTCTCATGGCCGGCGTCCTTCTGGCCCTCGGCGCGGTCGCGCACCACGCCCTCGAGCCGTGGAGGGCAAGCGAGCCCTTCTTTCGGAACACCCTTCGGGTGGCCCCCGGCCATGCAGAGATTCGCAGCAACCTGGGCCACCTCCTGGTCAGGCAGGGACGGCACGAGGAGGCCGTGGAGCAGCTTCGAGCGGCCCTACGGGCGAAGCCATACCTCGTGCAGGCCCACAACAACCTGGGACTTACCTTGACCCGCCTCGGCCGTGTCGAGGAGGCGATCGCCCACCTCGAGGAGGCCCTCGCCGCCGACCCCGGCTCGGCCGAGATCCGGAACAACATGGGGATCGCCTTGGCCTACGCCGGCCGGCACGCCGAGGCGGAGGCGCTCTACCGGTCCGCCCTCCGGCTGCGGCCCGGCTATGCGGAGGTCTACAACAACCTGGGAAACGCGCTGGCCGAGCAGGGGCGCCCTTCGGAGGCGGAGGAGGCCTTTCGTGAGGCCCTCGCCGTCTCCCCGGATTCCTTCGAGGCCCACAAGAACCTGGGACGCCTCCTGTTGGCCGGCGGGCGGACCGAGGAGGGCACGGCCCACCTGTGGGAGGCCCTTCGGCTTGGGCCCGAGGCGGCCGACACGCACTTTCTCCTGGCCGGCGTCCTGGCCCGCACGGGAGAGAAGCGCGAGGCCGCCGTGCACTACCGGCGGGTGATCCGGCTGGAGCCCAGACACGCCCCGGCCTTCTTCGAGCTCGGGAGCCTCCTGGCCATGCAGGGACATACTGGTGAGGCCCTACATTCCTACCGCCGGGCGGTCGCGCTCAGGCCGGGCCACGCCCCGTCCCGGTTCGGCCTGGGGCTGGCTCTGGCGTGCGAGGGGCGGCTGGACGAGGCGAGGGGGGAAGCTGTGATCCTGGATCGGCTCGATCCCGGGCTGGCCCGGGTCCTCGGGAGGGAGATCACCAAGGCCATCAGGGATCGCGCTCGACCTCCCGGGCGGCCTCGAGCCCAGTGAGCATGGCCCGGTCCTGGTTGTCGTACCGATGAAGGCCGTTCCGGCCGACGGTCCGGAGGTTGGAGATCCCGGAGAGCCAGCCCAGGACCGTGGACAGATGTTCAGGCGTCTCCAGGAGCTGGATGGGGTAGGCCTCGGTCTGGCGGTAGACCGCTCCGTCCGTCACGATCCCCCGCGGCGCCAGGCCCAGCCGCTCAAGCTCCAAAGCCGCCCCCTGAATCAGGTCCCGGTCCTTCGAACGCCAGAGGGCATCTCCCCGCCAGCAGAAGTACTCCATGCCGAGCCCCGTCATTTCCGGATCGGGGACCATGCCCCGGCTCCAGTTGCGGAAGTTCTGGATCCGCCCCACGCCCACGCCCGGGTCGTGGACGTAAATCCACTGGTCCCGCAAGAGCCCGTCGCCCTCCGCCAGGAGGCCGACCAAGAGGAAGTCCCGGTAGGGGAGAAGGCCCGCCGCACGGGCGACCTCCGGAGGCGGGGGCGGGTGGAGGCGTGCCAAGAGGTCTCGAAGCGGCATGCTCGTGATGAGATGCCGGGCGGGGACCTCCTCGGTCCGGCCCGCCGCGGCCACTGAGACCGAGCGCACCTTGTGGCCCTCCCGCCTCACGCGCACCACCTCGGCGTGCAACATCAACGTACCGCCCAGCGACTCGATCCGCCGCCGGAACGCCTCCCACATGGCACCGGGGCCCTCGCGCGGGTAGTGAAATCGGTCGGTGAGGGTCTGAAGGTGTTTCCGCCCCGTCAGGCTGTTCCAGAGGGCCGAGCCGAGGCTCAGCCCCTGAATGCGCTCCGAGGCGAGCCCGGAGCCGAGTTGCGAGCACGGGACGCCCCAGACCTTCTCCGAGTAGCCGCGGAAGAAACGTTCGTAGAGACGCCGCCCGAAACGGGATACTACCCACTGCTCGAAGCTCTTCGCGTCCCTTTCCGGGGCGACCCTGGCCCGCAGATAGCTTCCGAGCATCCGTGCCCCTTCCCCCAGCCCCACGTTCCGGAGGACGTCGGACGGCTCGAGTGGGTACCGGAAGAAGCGTCCCTGAAAGCAGATGCGGGAGCGGCGTTGAACAAGGAGGAAGTCATCCGGCAGGACCTCGTCCCAGAGGCGTTGGACCACGGGGCTGGCGGTGAGGAAGCGGTGTCCTCCGATGTCGAACCGAAACCCCTTGTGCCTCTCTGTGCGGGCCATGCCGCCGACCCGCGGATTCCGGTCCAAGACCAGCGGGGCCAGGCCCCTCTGCGCCAGATCGTAGGCGGCCGTCAGCCCAGCGGGGCCGGCCCCGATGATGATTACGGGTCCCGTGTCCATTCAGGGTACGTTCGTACCGTGCCGTCCCGCAGGCGCGCGGTGGAGGTCCCGCGGGCCCCAGTGAGGACGTGCTGGATGCAGCCCGCGGCAAACCCGAGGCCGCAGCAAAGGTGGTAGAGCCCGTGGAGCGGAGCGGCCCCCAGGGCGAACCACCCGCCGCGCCTCTCGCAGAGGAAGCGGTAGAAGGGCGCGTTCAGCGCCGCCAGCGCCGGAGGGATGGCCGCGGCTGCCGCCAGCAGCCAGGGGGACGCAAAGCCCCCCGCCAGGATCAGGGGCAGGGCTGCTGTGAGCCCCACGCTCAAGCGGGAGGCCGTCCTCAGGTTCAGGTCGTTGACCAGGCACCGGTCACGCAGGGCGATCCGGGTCCAGGGGACGGCCCGGTCCAGGAGGTCGCAGCGGATCATGGGAAGGAGCCGCCACTCTTTGAGGTGCTTCACCTGGAGGGTCTTCACGAGCCTGATCCGTCCCCCCCAGCGCTTCACCCGGCACCCGAACTCCACGTCCTCCATGGAGGGACGGGTGTGACGTTCGTCAAAGCCCCCCAGGGCGAGGAACGCTTCCCGCCGCACGGCCCCGCAGCCCGTCCAGAAAGTGGAGGCCTCCTCCCTGCCCGTCATGTGCGTGTGGTGGTGAAGCAGGTTCCGGTACTGGGAGACCAGGCCGGGCGCCTCGGGCGCATCGTCGTAGCAGCCGAACAGGGCGTCCAACCCCGGCTGTTCCTCGAAGGCCCTGAAAACCCGGCCCACCGTGTCCGGAGGGGCCAGGACGTCTGCGTCCAGGAACAGGAGCACCTCCCCCCGGGCAAGCCCGGCCCCGGCATTCCGGGCCTTCGCAGGCCCAACGCGCTCGGGCAGCCGGTGAAAGACGGCCCCCTCCGGCGAGATGTCCCGCGCTCCACCACCGTCGCCCCAGCCGTCCAGTACGAGGATCACCTCCAGGGGAGACGGGCTCAGAGCGCTCAGTGCGCGGAGGCAGGCGGGCAGGTAGCGGTCCATCGACGCCGCAGGAACGATGACCGACACGGGAACCGTTGGGTCCGAGAGCCGGGTCTCCGCTGCGCTCATGCCCGCTCCTTCCTGTCGCCGAGCCCCCTCATGGGCCGGAGGATGCGCTCCTCGATGTCTCCAACGAATGCGTTGACCCCCGTTATTACCGCTCCGCCTTGCCCAGATCGGCTTCCGTGTCCCGGTGGAAGTCCCATGTAAGATAATCCAGGCTCATCGGCAGGGCCAGCTCCAGTACCGGGAGCATCTGCACACCCACGTCCACTTCCGCCGGACGACACTCCAGCAGATGCCCGCCGTGACTCCGGTCCTTTGATAGGAAATGCAAATGCCATCCGGGGACACTGATGGAGCTCAAGAAACCTGGCGTGAAGAAGCCCGCCAAGGTCCCTTCCATGTCGGTGTGCTCAAAGACCGTCTGTTCTTGTGCTACTTCCACCAACGGCCGGTAGCTCTCCTGCTTGGGCACGGATCGCACCTTGAGATACGAAAAACGTCCTTCGATGCGAACCGCATAAAAGATGTTCGGGGACGGCAGCAACCCTTCCAGCCACACCTGAAAATCCGCATGGGACATGGGGAGCTCCAAGCGATCCCGGCTCAGAGGGCGATAGAACGTCACGCACGCAAAGGGCGTCAGGGCCTGCTCGTCCACGCGATGCACCTGGCCCGTTCCGGAGATCCGATAGATCTCGCCGTCGAGCATGACCATCTCGCCGTCCAGATCGTCGAACGTACCCAACCCGAAATCTCCGTGCCGCTTGACTTGCGTGAACGGGATCTTCTGCTCGTACAGCCCTTCTACAAGCGCGTTGACCGGCGCACAGAGATAAATGCGATGTTCCCTTCCGGCGGTGCGTCCCCCTGGATCCGTCCTCATCGAAAACCCCCCCCTCGTCACCCGCCCCTGCGAGGACGCCCAGGCAGCCGGGGTTCCCGCCCATTCGGCGTCCATCTCCTGGAAGGGTCATCCCTTGTCCCCGGGCGTTGCCGAGGCAAAGATATCATGGGTTCAAGCGTTCTCCTCGAGCATCGCCGCAGATTCCTACGCTTCCAATGGCCGGGAAGAGGACAACGCATCCCGGATCGGCTTCAGGGCCTCGTTCATAAGACACGGGCCTTCGAGGGATTTCATGAAGATCTCGAGCACCGTCTCTTCGCCGAGCTTCCGGTAGGACTCGAACTGGGCCTCGTCAAAGAACTGGTCCCCGGTGGTTTCGTCCGGGAAGCTCGGATGTCTTCTCCGGTAGGCCAGCAGGTCTTCCGGCTCGTTCCCGGTGACGGCCGACTTCATGTAGATCAGGGTTCCCCTGGCTTCATCTGGGTTCTTCGCCGGGTAGTGGATGTCCCCCACGGCACAGCATGTCCTGCTGAGCCCGGTCGCGGGATCCGGGCGAAGATCCTCCACCCGGATGTCGACGTGGACCCCGAGATCGATCCGGGCCTTTCGAATCACATTGGCGAGGTCGTTCATGGCGAAGCCCGGGTCGGCCGTGGCGTCCGAGGCGATGATGACCCGGCATCGCCGCTTGAGAAGCGGGTAGATCCCCAGGTTCTCGTGGTGCCCCCCGTCGGAGAGGTTGAGGAGGTTGTCGCTCTCCCGGGTCCCGCCCATGAGCTCCTTGATGAAATACCAGGGCCAGAGGACCATCGTTCTCTTGTAAAAGGCCGGGTTGGGGTTGGGCATCCAGCGGTTCAGGCGGACATTCAGGAGGGTCAGGAGGGCCCTTAGGACCTTGTGGGTCGACGTCCCCATCTGGGGGCTGGCCGCCGCCCCGGAGATGGCCATGGCGGTGGCCAACCGGGTCCTGCCGCCGAGGTACTCCTGCGACGTCCTGTATCCCGTCACCTCCGAGCCCACGTAGTTCCTGGAGAAGAGGAAGAGCTCCGCACCCCGGCCCCGCAGATAGCGATCGGTGCTGCCGGGAACGTTCACGGTCGTGTTGATGAGATGATAGGGCGCACCGTTGTTCTGTTTGTGCAGCTTGGACAGCCGGAGCAACTCGTTGGGCACGATGCGGTCGTTCTCTCGATCGTGCTTGAAGATGTATGCCTCGCTCAGCCGGTCCCGGTAGAAGTGATGCAGGGTCACCCGGTTGGTGTCGATGGCCAGGCTGGCCACAAGGAGCACGGCGGCCGCACCGAGGGTGAGAAACAGCCCGTCCCCCGTGTACGCATCCATTGCCGCCAGGACGGTGAGAAGCCAGGCGAAGAGCACGGGAAGCGCCAGGATCCACCCCATCCGGAAGAAGATCCCCAGGGCCGCGCGCACCTTTTCGTTCCTGCGCTGGAGGAGGCCGGTGATCAGCCCCAATACCGAGGCGATGGAGACACCGGAGACGACATGGACGATCCAATCCCTCACATCGTCCCAGTGGCTCGCGAGGAGGGCCACGAGGCCCATTCCGGCCGAGAGGACCAGGAGACCCGCCAGGACCGCATTGATGGATTGCGCTTTGCGCCTGCCCGCGATGTCCAGCTCCCGCTTGCACGTGGCCACGTAGCCCCGGACGAGGACCATCAAGACGACGGCCCCCAGTGAAACGCCGAAGCACCACCCATCGAAATGCTCGGCAAACCCCTGGTTGTTGATGAGGAGGTGGATGCCCCAGCCGGCATAGATCAGGACGGCCACGGGAAAGAGATTGCCGAGGATCAGGCCCGTCAGGTAGGTCCCGAGCATTCGGGTGTACTCCAGAAAGCTGCCCTTCGGGGCGAGGAAGTGGCCGTGCTCCCGCAGGTGCTTCACGGTCTTGCGCTCATCGGGGTGCTCTTTTCGCTGGAACCGGAAGGGGAACCGATCCTTCTCGACCGAGGCCTCAGCGTCGTTCAGGAGGGAGCTCAAACAGGACCCGATGTAGCCTCCGCCCGAGACGGTCGACAGGTAATCGCACCACCGCAGCACGCCTCGGCGGGCCAGGCTCTGAAGCACGCCCAGGTTGAAGGTGGCCGAGCGAATGCCACCGCCGCTCAACGCCAGTCCCACCAGCCCCGCACTCACGCTGGGCCTGATGTCCGTCTGTGGGGCGACCCGGTTTGCATCGGGGACCAGGTTTGCCGAGTCCTCGACCAGCCTACCCAGCCGCTCGTGCTCCGCATCCACGTCCTTCCATTCCAAGTCCAGTGCCTGTCGACGACCCCTCAAATACTCGAGCTCGGACAGAAAGACCTCTGCAAAAGCATTGGTAAAGCCTTTCCTTCCCTCCGGCGGCGTCATGAGCAGATCCTCCTCGGGGTGGTGTGATGGCCTCCATTCCAACCAACCCGCGTGTCAAGTGGAGGATTGGTTGCAATGTTCCATATGCGATTGCACTCGATATTATTCTTTTTTCTTGGCAGTGGCTTTGATCGACTCAGCTTTGTTCCGCAGCTCCAGGTAGTCGTTCCTCAATCGGGAGTTGGCGGCCCAGACCTCCTCCATGTATTGCTTTTCTTTGTCGGTGATTAGTCGAAGTGCCAGTACCTCAATGCGATCGCGGATCGTAGCGCCCGCAGGCACCCTGGTGTAGGATTTCAATGTCACCAGTTTGGCAATGGCCCCAATGCCGAGCCACACATGGTCTTCCAGAACGGTCTTGTACAGAGAGGCCCTCATGGCGAGAAAACACTCTTCCCCGATGGTGCACGGCCCATGGATGATCACACCATGGGCGACCGTTGTCTTGGAGCCAATGGTCACCGAAGCCCCTGGGTCCGTGTGGATGATGCAGCCGTCCTGGATATTGACCTCCTGACCGATCTGAATGGGCCCCACTTTCCCGTCCGGACCCCGCTGGTCGGCCCGAATAACAGTCAATGGACCCACGAAAACATCCCGATCAATTTTGACATGACCTATGATCTGAGCCGAAGGATCAATCAGCGCTGTGGAATGGATCTCAGGATAGTCGCCTGCCAAGTTAGATCTTATGTTGTTGTATCGTAATGAAGTCATTTGATCTCCTCCCTGTCTAGCATTCCCTTTTGGATTTGACTCCCATTGAATAGCTCCGTGGTTCTGGTGTATCTGAAAGCCAGCAGAGTCCTTGCAATATTCCAATGCCCCTCAGGTTTACATATCTTTCGGATTTGGTTGCACATTCGATGGCTATCCGTCCTCGCAAGAGGGCTTACCGAAAGCTTACTAAAGCCCTCCCCTGAAGGCGAGGATTTTTTCTCCCATTCTTCGAGGGAGGTGATCAATCGTGCAAAAAGACAATCTTGGTCTGTTGCGGGAGAAGAGACGAACCGTGATGCTCTCTTCTTTTCGGCCCCTTCCCACATGACGGTGAGGCGGGATTCATGAACAGCCTTTCGAACGGCCCGTTTTCTCTGTCCCCGGCTCGATCATGAGCAGGTCGGCCGAAACCTCGACTCGGGCATATGTCCTTCCCGGGCCTGTGGTAGAGGAGCATAAGTCCCCATTCCCGGCGACTGCGTCGCCGGGAATGCGCGGCGCTAACTTCGCCGCGCATTGTAAACAGGATATGGTGAGGGACATCGATGATCGGGTCGAGCCGAACCCCCTTTTCTCCATCGCCAACTGCGTGCACCCGAGCGTCGCGGAGCAGGCGGTGGAGCAGGCCGCGAGCACCGATCCCGGCCTGACTCGACGCCTGATCGGACTCGTGGCCAATGCCTCGGCACTTTCCCCGGAGGAGCTCGACAACCTCTCCTACATGGACGGCGAGGCCCCCAGGCCTCTGGCGGAAAAGCTGCTCCGTCTGCACCGCCGCTTCGGCTTCACCATTCTCGGCGGGTGCTGCGGAACAGAGGCGAAGCTGCTGGCGTGGCTTGCGCAGTTCCTCGAACCTGCTTCTCCACCCCCCTGATCCGCCTCGCGACGCCTGCAGGGCGCGTCCCACAGTGCCGGGGAAGCCCCCGTCTTTCCCTGTCGGAATCGGTACGTCGTTCAGCTTGAAGGCCCTCCAGGTCTCGTTGACACGATGGTTCTTAGGGTGAGCATTTAAGGATGCCCCCTTCTCTCACTTTCACAAATTTCGCCTCCACAACTGCCGCAGAGTTTCTTTAAGCACAGGAAGCCGCTGCTTGTCTTTGGGATCTGTCGAAGTTGTCTTGAGTTCAATTAGCATCTTCACCCAAGTTCCTCGCACCTTCAAAAAACCACCCGGTTTCTTCCCAGGGACTTGGCTTCGTAGAGTTTGCGGTCTGCTTCAACAAGCAAATCCTCCAGAGAAAGACCGAACCTATATTCACAGGTCCCCGCGCTTATGGTAATTTTTCTTGACACAGAAAAGCTGTTTTCTTCCATCGCAGCTTGAATTCTTTGTGCAACTGCAGCGGAAGCTTCCAAGGTTGCTCCCGGGCAGAGGATCAAAAATTCTTCCCCGCCCCATCGTGCCAAACTGTCCGTGGTGCGAAGCATTGACCTGAGAATATCCGACACTTCTTTAAGTATCTGATCTCCTACATCGTGCCCGTATGTGTCATTGATGCTTTTGAACCAGTCAATATCAGATATAATGATTGAGAACGTACCGGCATACCGTATGGCGCGCTGATATTCCTTTTCCATCTCTTCACTGATTTTCCGGCGGTTTAGCAAACCGGTTAGGGAATCGGTTTGAGATACCTTTTCCAGAAGTTCGTTTTTGGCTTCCAGTTCCTGGTTCTTTTGCAACAAAGACTGTTCTGTTAATTGCTCTATGTCATTTGCTATTGAATCAATCTCACGATATTTGGAAATCAATGATGGTTTTACCTGATCAGCTGCTTGGGAAGAGCCTGATATTGCTCCTTTTACCCGCTGCTCCAGCGTTCTCAAAGGTGCTATTATTTTATTGCTAAGTGTGCGGCTAATAATTTGTCCAAGCAGCAGGCTCACGGCAATAACCACCGCAAGGCTGAGCAAAATTCTGCCTATCAATAATTTAAGTATCTCTTGTTTATCAAATACGGTAATCACACTCCACCCCAGAAATTCCAGCTTGGTGTAGTAGGCGATTTTGCGTGTTTGTTCAAAGGTATAGCTCAA
>CAYYVD010000129.1:0-12475 GCA_964475045.1 uncultured Desulfobacterales bacterium
GCTCGCCGTCCGGGCTCACAGAGTAGGCCATGCTCCATCCTTTCCTTTCCGATCCAACCGTTCGCTGAACGCGTTCTTCCGCGTCATGTCCTCGATTTGCCCCGGAATTCGGGGAGAAAATTCTCCGTCCTTTAATGAAAACGTTCGGGAATGTCAAGCACAGGCCGAGCCGCCCCCGCCCTTTGTTTCTCCAAGGAGACGCCGTGGGTCCCGAATCCACGGGAAACGCCTCTCATGTCCAAGGGTTGTTTCAGCAGGCCTTCTTTGCAATCCCTTCAGGGAATGGTGTCCACCGAGGCGAACCGGGGCTCGTGCAGGGGAATCAGGATGTCCGTCGCATCGCGCACCCGAAGCAGGATGCCGTAGGCCTCGCTGTCGAAGATCTTGGTGCCCAAAACCATGGGGTGAATGCAATACCGACTCATGGTATACTCCTTTGCCGTTCAGCGGCCGACGGCCGAAGCCGGCCTGCGGGTGGGTGCTCCCGGGCAGCATAGGAGACGGTGGACGTCCTGTCAAACCCAGACCCTGGAGGAGAAACCATGATCGAGGAAGACCTGCGAAAGGCATTGCGGTACCGGTGGCTCATCTTCTGGATCCTGGCATTCGGTTACATTCTGGTCTACTTCCACCGGCTGTGCCCGGCCGTGGTGGCCGAGGACATGCGGCGGGACCTGGCCGCCGGAGGAGGGCTCCTCGGGCTCCTGGGATCGGCCTACTTCTACCCCTATGCCCTCATGCAGCTTCCGGCCGGGCTCCTGTCCGACTCCTGGGGCCCGCGAAAGACCATCACCCTGTTCTTCTGCGTGGCCTTTGCCGGCTCCGTCATGCTGGGGATGGCGCCCAAAGTGTACGTGGCCATCATCGGCAGGACCCTGGTGGGCGTGGGCGTGGCCATGCTCTTCGTCCCCACCCTGAAGGTCCTGGCCGAGTGGTTCCGGGTCAAGGAGTTCGCCATGATGACCGGCATCCTCATGGCCATGGGGGGAATCGGGTCCTATACGGCGGCCACGCCCCTGGCGTACATCAGCACCTGGATCGGATGGCGGCAGTCCTTCGTGATGGTGGGGGCGTTCACCCTGCTCCTGGCCGTCCTGGTCTGGATCTTCGTCCGGGACCGGCCCGCGGTCATGGGGTGGCCCTCACCGGCCGTCGACGCCACGGACAAGCCCGTCGAGACCCTGCGCCTGGCCAGGGGCATCAAGCGCGTCCTTTCCGAGCCCCGTTTCTGGCCTCTGGCCTGCTGGTTCTTCTTCACCTGCGCCATCTTCTTCTCTTTCATCGGCCTCTGGGGAGGTCCCTACCTCATGCAGGTCTACGGCCTGACCAAGCCCCATGCCGGACACATCCTGTCTCTCGCCGCCGTGGGCATGATCCTGGGAAGCCCTCTGCTGAGCTGGCTGTCCAACCAGGTGTTCAGGGCGCGCAAGCCCGTTCTGGTCATCGGCAGCGTGTTCATGGTGGCGGTCACAGGCGTGCTCTACCTGTTCACGAGCCGGATTCCCCTGCCCTTCTACTACCTGATCTGCCTGATCGTGGGCATCTTCTCCGGGGCCATGGTGACCATCGGGTTCACCACCAACAAGGAGCTCTTTCCCGTGTCCATCGCGGGGACGGCCACCGGGCTCGTGAACTTCTTCCCTTTCGCGGGAGGGGCCGTGTTTCAGGTGGTCCTGGGGATTGTGCTGGAGCAGCAGGGCCTGAACGCCCAGGGCGGGTTCCAGCTGGCCGGCTTCCGGTACGGGCTGCTGGTCCTGTTCCTCTGCGGCGTGGTCGCGCTCCTGGCCAGCTTTTTTCTGAAGGAGACCTTGGCGGAGCCCTGAGCCTGCTCACGGAACCGGCTCAGGGAGCATTCGAAACCAGCGCTACGGCCCGGGCGGGAGCGCCGTCCGTGTTTCGAATCTTCAACGGCAGGCAGCAGAGCAGGAACGAACGGCCCGGGAGGGCCCCCAGGCGGGTCAGGTTCTCGATGATCACGATCTCGCGCTCCAGGAAGATCCGGTGGATCTCGAAGGTGTCCGTGTCCATGGGGTCCACGGAGATCATGTCCACCCCCACGCCCTTGGGGCCCCGCTCCGCGATCCATCGGGCCGCCTCCGGGGTGAGCACGGGATAGCCCTGGAAGTAGTCCGCCCGGCCCCACCTCCCGGACCAGCCCGTGCAGAGGAGGACGAAGTCCCGTCCCTCGATCCCGGAGCGTAGCGGCTCCAGTTCCCGAAGCCGGATCCGGGGCTCCTCGAGCCCCGTGAGATCCAGGGCGATCCCGGTCCCCACCAGATGGTCCACACCATACTCGTCCAGGAGACGGCCCCCTTCGAGGAGGTGGGCCGGCGCATCCATGTGGGTCCCGGTGTGGGAGCAGAGGGAGATCCGCCGCTCGGCGTATCCCCGGCGCGAAACCGTGGAGAGCTCGAGGAACTCCGGAGGCTCGGATCCGGGGAAGCAGGGCATGGAGGCCGAGATGGTGTGGGTCAGGTCCACGACCTCGAACGATCCTGCAGAATCTTCGAACAAACCGTGCCTCCGCTTGTGTCCAATCCGCTCGAGGGAGCCTTCGCCTCCTGCACCATCATTCGCCTCCTGCACCATCAAAGGAGACGCTCACCCGTGGTTTGCGGACCATGATACTCGAGCGGGCACCGGGTTGTCCATATAAACCGAGGCCTGACGCGCCCCGAGGCCGGCGCCCTTGGAGGATCCTCTACGGCACCCGGCAGAGGATGTGCACGTTGAAGGGATCGTGCTCCATCGCCTCCGGCTCGATCTCCTCGAACCCCGCCTCTTGAAGCATGGCCTCGGCCCGCTCGCGTCCCCACATCATGCCCAGCCCCGCTCCGTTGTCGTTCAGCCCCACGGGCATGCAGTGCATCAGGCTCACGGTGTAGAGGAACGGTCCCATGGGGTGATCCAGGTTGCCCGTGTGATCCGAGTGCGCATCGATCTCCACCATGGAGAAGAGCCCGCCCGGTGCCAGCATGTGCCGGACGCCGCGCAGGGTCTCCAATGGGCGGGTCTGATCGTGGACGGCGTCCAAGGCGAGGACGTAGTCGAAGGAACCCGCCATGTCAGGGTCCTGGTCGATCTTCGCCGCGTCCAGAAGCCGGAACTCCGTGTTCTTCAAGCCCATCTCCCGGGCCTTCGCCCTTCCTGTCTCCAGTGCAGATCGGTCGACATCGATCCCCGCAAACCGGCTCTTTGGAAAGGCCCGGGCCATCAGGTTCAGGGCCACGCCCTCGCCGCACCCCAGGTCGCAGACGCGAATGCCCGTCTCGAGCCGCTCCTCGAGCCGTCCGTTGTCCACGGACGGGATGAACCGGTCCACGAGCAGGTCCCGATGGGCGGCATTGGCGAGCTCGGTCATGAACCGCTGGAAGTCGGAATAGCAGGAAAAGGGCACCCCCTCCCCCGTTCGAAAGCCCCGGTCCACGGGTTCCAGGACGCAGGAGGCGAGAAGCGGAACCTCCTGGGTGTAGACCCCGAGGTTGGCCCGACCCGCCCTGCGGGTCAACAAGGCCGCGTGCTCCGGAGGGAGGAGGTAGGCCTCCTCCCCGTCCTGGTTCCTGGTGATCTCCACCACACGCCCCGTCGCCATGACCCCCAGCCACTCCCTCAGGTACCGCGGGTCCAGGCCCGAGGCCCCGGCGATCTCCTGGACCGTGGTCGGCGCTCCCAGTTCCTCGAGCACGTCGAACAGGCGATTCCGGTACCCCAGGGCCATGGCCAGGTTGAGGGCACCTTGGTTGAGGATGTCCGCCATTCTTTTGGAAAAGGCCTTCCTCTTTTCGTTCATGGAGGTCCTCCCCTGCCGCCGGCCACCCGCGTGGCCAGGAAGATGCCCATGGCGATGGCCAGGATGCCCACCCCGTGAAACCACGCGAGGGACTCCCCCAGAAACAGCATGGCCATGATGCTGCCGAATACGGGCATCAGGTGAAGAAACAGGCCGGCCCGGTTGGCCCCGGCGAGCTCCACTCCGCGGTTGAAGCAGAAGTAGGAGACGATCGAAGGGAACACCCCCACATATCCCACGGCGAGCAGCACCGGGCCGTTGACCGGGAAACCGCCGACGAGGACGGTCTCCCACAGGTAGAACGGAAGCAGGATCGCGGCACCCACCGCAAAGGTCACCGCCAGGAGGCTCAGGGGATGGATGGGGGGGCGCTTGCGCAGCAGGACCGAGTACAGTGCGTAGCAGAGCACCGCCACGAGCACCAGGATGTCGCCCCGGTTCACGGAAAGGGACAGCAGGACGCCCGGTTCCCCTCGAGCGATGATGGTGAGCGCTCCGGCCAGGGAAAGCCCGACCCCCAGGCCCTGCTTCGGGGTGATCCGCTCCCGAAACACCACGTAGGACAACCCCACGATGAGCACCGGCATCAGAGACTGCATGAGAAAGGCGTTCAGTGCGATGGTGCTCTGAAGACCGAGGTAGACCAGCGAGTTGAAAACCGTCACCCCCAGGACGGACAGCAGGAGCAGAATGGGCCAGTGGTTCCGTATGGCGGTCCGGTCCCGCCGCAGGTGGGGCCTGGCCAGTAGGAGCACGATCGCGGAGGCCAAGGCCCAGCGCCAGAAGGCCAGTCCAACGGGCGGGATCTCGGCACGCAGTGCGCGGGCCACGATGAAGTTCCCCGACCAGAAAAGCACCGCCAGCGTCAGCAGCAGGTAAGGACGGTCGAGCATGGCGCGCTTGGGCTCGGGCACGGTCTTTCTCCTCGGGCATGCAAAATGCATCAAAATCCACCAGATCCCCCTCGCCGTCAAGCAAAGAACAAGCGCCGGTCCAGGCGGAGGGTCGTGGAGGACCCGGTGATGAAGTCCTGCTCCTGAGGGGCCGTGTCAGGAAGCCGAGCGCGAAGCGGCCTCGATGAGACGGACGGCCCTGGCCACGCCGTCCTCCCCGGCCATTCGGGAACCCACGGCTCGGGCCCGGCCGGCCATGGCCGGCGTCCGAAGCACGGCCCTGATCGCCCTGGCGAGCTTGACCGGAGTGACGGTCCTTCGGTGAAGGACCCGTGGAGCCAGGCCCCGGCGCTGCAGCACCGCCCCCCACAGGGGCTGATCCGAGGCGTGCTCCACCACGATGGACGGGCATCCGGCCCGGGTGGCGGCCTGGGTGGTGCCCGCGCCGCCGTGGTGGACCACGGCGGCGCATCGAGGAAACACCCGGCGATGCGGGGACCGGGTCACGGGAAAGACGTCCGGGTGCAGGGGGATGTCGCCCGCCGCGGCCCAGTTGGACTGGATCACGGCCCGGCACCCGGCCAGCCAGCAGGCCTCTACGAGCAGCGCGGTGATCTCCCGGGGCTCGGGGTCGTCCCGGAGCATGCTTCCGAAGGTCATGTAGACCGGCGGCGGGCCGGCCTCCACAAAGCGCTCGAGCCCGTCGGGCAGCGGCTCGTCCTCGGACGACTCCGGCAGGTTCAGAAAGCCGCAGAGGTGGACCC
The DNA here is from genome assembly GCA_964475045.1 of uncultured Desulfobacterales bacterium. Taxonomy (GTDB): domain Bacteria; phylum Desulfobacterota; class DSM-4660; order Desulfatiglandales; family HGW-15; genus JAIPEI01. Next base: position 5,448 of record CAYYVD010000129.1, read on the forward strand.
GGTCCTTCCAGTCCGGCGGCGGAGGGAACAGGGCCGGGCTGGTGGAGACCAGGTTCAGGAGCGGGGAACGCCAGATGCTGAACAGGACGCTCGGCTCCGGGGGAACGCCCTCCCGGCGGTACAGGCGGTCCATAAAGGGCTTCCAGGACCGGTTGAGCAGCGTGTCGAACACGGTCCACCACAGGATGTTCAGCCCGGGGAAGACCTCGGGCACCCCCATGGGCGGGTGATGGCGGGAAGGTGCGAGCGGCGTGGTGAAGAGCAGGACATAGGGGCATCCCGCTTTCCTGGCCGCGACCTTGAGGGGGTACACGAAGAAGTGGCCCACCACCAGGTCGTTCTCCGCGCACAAGGTCTTGGCGGCCTCCAGCAGGTCGTCGACCACCGGGTGAAGGAAGTAGGAGAAGACCAGGTCCCCGCGCTTCATGGGGTTCCACTCCCGGAACACCCGGGCTGCAAGGTCCCGGTAGACCTCCTGGTCCACTTGAATGCGGCCCGCATGCCGGACCCGGATCCCCAGGTGCTTCGCCTCGTTGTCGAACCGCCGGTTCGTGATCTCGGTCACGGCCAGGGTGACCTCGTGCCCGGCCGCGCTCAGCCCGCCGGCCAGGGCCAGGCAGGGCCGAACGTCGCCTTCCGTTCCCCAGGTCTGAACGCCGATGCGCATGGGTATCTCTCCCGGTCTTTGGGAGGTCTCCAGGATCGGGCCTCCCGTCGGCGCGGTCTGCCCGCAGTGGATCGAGGGGCGCAGGTGTAGACAAAATCATACAGTGGCGTCGAAAAATGAACATCTTGCACGACGGGTCTTGGGTGTTTATGGTGCTCTTACTGGACCAGTCGAAGCGGGCCCGATCGGCAAGCGTTTTGCTTTACCCATCCATGAACGCCCCAACGGCCCTCAGGCCCGAATCGAAGGAGCACACCATGACCCATTGGATCGCGACCATCCTGGCCATCGGAGCGATGCTGTTCCTGCCGAACGGCAACGCGTTGAGCGACAACGTCCAGACCGGCCCTGTGGAACTCGCCGAGTACACGGACCGGCGGAGCGGCCACCACTTCGAGCTGTTTCAGGAGCCGGACGGCTCCTTTGTCTGCTCGGTGGAGCGCCCGGACGGATCCATCTCCGGGTTCGATATCTGCACGCCCGAAGCGGAGCAGACACCCTGCACCCCGAACCTTCAAACCATTGCAAAGCTTTACTGTCAGACGGAGTGCCGGAACACCTCCAGGCAAGGCGCCCGGCGCCCGCCGGAACCCCTCAGCCTGCTCCTGCTGCTCATGGTCTCCGAGGAAGGCCCCTCCTGAGCTCTTCGAGGTTCTCCGCCTGGTCCTCTCCTCTACCCCATGGCCGGGCGCGGGGTTCATCCCACCTCGAACGATGTCACCCCGAACACCCGGTCCAGGGGCAGGTTCGGAATCTCCCGGTTGTACATGCGGGCCGTCTCGAATATCGGCCGCATCCCGTGGCGTTCGGCCAGGGCCACGGCCGCCTCGTTGACCTCCGGCGTGTCCAGGTACAGGGGCTCGCCCGCCTCGACTCCGGCCTGAAGCGCATCCAGAAGCCCTTCCGCCGGGTCCGGACCGTCGGCAAACAAGGGACCGATCTTGTATCCGGATCGGCATCTGCGCAGCACCCCATAGCCGGACAGCCGCCCCTTGTGCAGGAGGCCCAGGGCCCGGGCCTCGGGTTGACGAATCCAGGATGCCAGAAAACGGGTCCGGTCCTCCGAAAAAAAGGGTCGGTCGTAGTCTGTCAAGGCCTCGAAGGGGAGCGCAGAGAGCTCGACCACGCCGCCGGGCACCGGACCACGGCCCCGGGTTCGGCCTTCGTGGCGGATGTTGCGGTAGGCGAGCTGAAAACCGGATTTCCGGTAGTTTTCCTGCTGGGCCGGCACGCCGTCCAGACCCACATTGCGCCCTTCGAGGGACCGCATGCCCGCTTCCCAGATACGAAGTCCGTACCCCCGGCCGCGGTGCTCCGGATCGACGATATAAAACCCCAGAAACCCGAAGCCCTTCCCGTAGCGAACCGCCGAGAGGGTGGCCACGGGCTCGCCCTCCAGCCGTCCCACGAGAAAGCCCCGGGGGTCCGCAGCGGCGTAGCACGTCGCGTCGTGCAACCCGGGGTTCCACCCTTCCCTCGCCGCCCGCTCCACGGCCAGCGGGATCTCCTCCGGACGCATGGTTCGAATGCTGTAGGGGTCGGTCATGGGCATGCTTCCTTGAACACCGTACCGGTCTTGAACCCCTCAGTTCAACACGAAAAACGCTGCGTTCAAGTAGGTGGCGAACAGCACCCAACCGAGATAGGGCCACAGCAGGATCGAGGCCGGCCGGGAGGTCCTCCAGAAGGCCCGAATCATCCACACCAGGGTGGCGTCCAGAACCAGGATGTCCACCAGGGCGAGCCCCGGCGACCTCCATCCGAAAAACAGCCCGGTCCACGCCACGTTGCTGACGAGGTGCAACCCGATCAGCCCGTACACCCCGGATCCTTTCTCTCTTTGATACCGCCTCAGGAACAGGACCAGGGAGACGGCCAGCATCCCATAGAGGACGGTCCAGACCGGACTGAACACCCAGTCGGGCGGCGTCCACGGCGGCCTCTGCAGGGTCCGATACCACGCGTTCACGATATACCCCTGGTCCTGGTCAGGGTCACCCCGTCCACGGTCATCTTCCAGACCCCGTCGACCTCGTGTGGCGGCTGGGAGACCACAAAGGTGGTGTTGATCAACGGGAGCCCCACCACGAAGTCGTCACCCTGAAACCCCCGAATGGATCCGGTGATCTCGGTCGTACCCCCACCTTTCAGCCGTTCGTACCGGACGCTGCCGTCCTTCAGAATCAGCAGGACCATCTCCGGGCTCCGCCACTCGCCCACGTAGTCCTGCTTGTCAGGCGGGACGGGCGGGCCGCTGCAGCCCGCAAGGAGGAGGGCTGCGACCGTCACCAGTCGAACGACCGCCTTGTGAGACTGCCCGGTCTGGATTCGAAACGGCATCTTCATCCAAGCCGCCCTTCATCGCCCCGTGATTCGGGAAGGCCGGCCCTTTCGTCTCTGTTGCCCCAGGGCGTCCGCCGCCAGCATGGCGTCAAGCACCTGCCCCGGGGTGACCACGCCCGCTTCGTGGTGGATGGGCTGATCCGGGGCGCAGGCCATTTCCGCAGCCGCCATCAGGCTCTCCCGGCCGACGCCTTCCAGCCCGATCTCGGCGAGGGTGATGGGCAGCCCAACCTCCTCGCAGAACGCTAGCACCGTTTTCGTTTCCTCGGGCGGTGCCCCACTCAGCTGAAGACCGGCCAGCACCCCGAAGGCGACCTTTTCTCCGTGGTAGAAGGCGTGCGTCTCCTCGAGGACGGTCAAACCGTTGTGAATGGCATGGGCCGCCGCAAGGCCGGCGCTCTCGAATCCGATCCCGCTCAACAGGATGTTCGCCTCCACGATGCTCTCCAGGGCGGGGGTGACGAGACCTTGCTCACAGGCGAGCCTGGCCGCTGCTCCGTGGGCCAGCAGGGTGTCATAACAGAGCCTGGCGATCTGAATCCCCACCAGGGTGCCGGCCCCGCCGCACTCGTTCATCGACCGGGTGCGCTCGCAGGACCTGGCCTCGAACCAGGTGGCCAGCGCGTCCCCCATACCGGCCACCAGAAAGCGCAGAGGTGCAACGGCAATGACGGCCACGTCCACCAGCACCACCGCAGGGTTCGCCTTCTGGTAGCATACCGATTCGAACACGCCTTCCTTGGAGTACACCACCGCACACCCGCTGCACGGGGCGTCGGTCGAAGCGATGGTGGGGACCACGATCACCGGTATCCCTGCCCGGTCGGCAACGATCTTTGCCGTATCGATGGTTTTTCCTCCCCCCATGCCGATCAACACATCCGCCTGTTCCTGCCGGACGAGATCGAGCACCCGAGCCAGTTCCTGCTCGCAGCACTCCCCGCCGAACCGCTCGACAGCGACGGACTGTGCACGCCAGTCCACACCGCATCGGGGCAACACCTGGTCCTTCACAGACGGCGAGGCCAGGATCAGCCCCCGCTTGCCAAAAAGGTCGATCAATGCGGGCAGTTCACCGACAGCCCCGGCACCCTGAATGTATTTTCCCGGGAAAACGGCCTTTCTGTGCATAAGCACCGCTCCTCTCGTTCCAGTCTCGTCCACGGCCCTTCAAGAGGAGGCGCCCCGGACCCATCGCCTGCCCTGCCTTGCGAGGCCATCCACTCCTTCAATGGGCACCGCCCGGGCCTCCTGCCGCTTCATGGGCTCGAGAGACGGCGATGCGTTGGGCAACCGCCACGGCCAGCAGGACCTCCACCATGCTCCACGGCACGGCCACCGGCAGGGAGAACAGGGTTCCCAGCAGACGGCTGCGAAGGGCGAACCCTCCAGAGGCCAGCAGCGAGAACACGCCGCAGTAAACCAGAACGACGGGGAAGCTCCGGTCGCCTCCAGGGGGCGTGCCGGTCACTCCGTACGTCCCGGCCCCTAGAAGGAGAAGGCCGAAGGCCAAGTGGAGCATCTTGTAGGTGCCCAGCATCGAAACCGTCTTCAAGGCGACTAGGTCTCCCCCTCGAGATGAGCGTTCTCATCCGCCGGGGCAGGTTGCGGCCTTTCCCGGCGTCTGCCTCCTTTTCCATCCCATGGACCATCACCCCGGCCGGCAAGCGAGGATCGTCGACCGGCGGCATTTCGACCGAAGAAGATCCGCATGGGAATCGAACGAGAAGGCATCTTCGGTCGGGTTCGATCCGAATAAATATACCCAATCGGCCCCGAAACGTTCAACATCCTTTTCTCTGGGGATGGGTTCGACGGTACTGCGGGGGGATTCTCGAGGAACGACCGAATGGCCGAACGGCGACGAGAGAGGACCTGAGGACCGGCTCCTCAGCTTTCGCCCAGCTCCTTTTCCCTCACGGCCTGGACGGCCTCACGCTGGCGCGCTCGCAACCGCTCACTGATGTCCACTGGATACTCGTCCGGGTTGCGAACCCGTTTGTGCGCCGGAGGAAGGGCGGCCAGGGCATGCATATTCCCGCTGAAGACGAGGCTCGAGAGATGGTGAAGGAAATCGTCTTCGAACAGGCCGGTCTCATGAAGGATGTCCAGATCGGACCGGCTGTAGCGCATCGTTTCGAGAAAGGTCAGCGCTTCGTCCAGCCCGGCGTTGACGAAATAGCCGCGGTGGGCCGGAACATCCCGAATGAACAGACTGAACGTGGCCGGCGCGAACATCTCCTCGCGAAAATAGGCCTGGGCCATGGTGAACTCATACAGGTCCGTCAGCAGAGCGGATGGAGCTGGCATGGAATGGCGCATCACTCACCTGTGTCTTGGTTTTCTTCCCGATCCGTCGGTAGCCCGCGATGCCTCGAGCCGAAGCCTTCATCGGCCCGCCCGAAGAACGGCCGGCACAGGAGCAGGCGAACAGGCTCCCGATAGAAGGCAATCCCTTGTTCCGGCCGGTGCCTGATGGTCTCCTTTCATCCTGGTCGACCATGGAAAGCCGGAACATGGGGGGAGTCATGTAATGAAGGGGAGGGAACGGTGTACATCTCGAAAACTGGGGTCAGGTCTTGAAGGTTGACTTTTTTGGCGTCCGGGGAATTTCGGGGACACCATGAATTTCGGGGACACCCTACGTAATTCAGGCATGCCCATTGTGAAAACCACAACACCTCCCATGAATTACGTATGGTGTCCTCGAAATTCCCGTCTGGCGGTCAAAAAAAGTCAATCTTCAAGACCTGCCCCCATTGGCCTCGAGGTGGGCCAGCACCATCTTGATCTCGCCGTAGGAGCAGTCGCCGCCCAGGGCGTCTTTCAACCGCTTCAGGGATCTTTCCCCCGTCTGCTCGATTTGCGCCTCGATGATCCGCCGCTTGTCCTCCGTCACCACCTCGTGGATCCCCAGCTCTCCTTCAGCCACGAGGCGGGCCAGGTGGCCCTCGATGGTGGTGTTGGCGAGCCCCCGTTCCGCCGCGATCCGGGGGATGGTCAGCCCCCGCTTGAAGGCCTCGAGGGTGACCTGCCGGGTGTCCTCCCTGGACCGGGCCTCTCCCGGCTCGGGGGCCTGCGAAGGGGCGGGCTCGGGGAGGAAAACCGCCTCGATCCCCCGCTCCTCGCGGTATGCGGCCACCAGGGCGGCCAGTTCCTCACCATACTTCGCGGCCAGGCGCTCTCCGATGCCCCGGACCCTCTTCAGGCCGGTGACGCTGTCGGGCATGTGCACCGCGATCTGGACCAGGGTTCTCTGATGCAGGACCCGATAAGGGGGCACGCCTTCTTCCTCCGCCTTGCGCTTACGCCACTCCCGCAGCTTCTGGAACAGCTGCGGGTGTCCCACGTCCGCCTCGGTGTACGTGGGGGCTTCGGCCCTGGACGGCTTCTTTTCGGCCTCCATGCCCGCCACCGATAGGGCACGGAGATACCGGCCCGGTGAGAATCCCTCCCGGCAGGCGAGCACGCCGGCAAGCTTCACAGCGGCCTCCTGCCGCAGCCCCTCGAGCGTGTCCCGGATCTGCTTTCGCACCTCCTTGTTGTCGGTCTCCACGGAGAAACGCTCGATGCAGGGCGAGAGGATCCCGTTGAACTTCTCCTCGAAGTAGCCGGCCGCCTTGCTCAGCCTTTCTCGAATCGCAGCGTCCTCGGCCGGCTCCTGATCTTGGGAGAACATCCCCTGCAGCTGGCGCTGGAACCGCTCGCCCACCTGGACGATCTCCTCGAAGGCCTGCGGCTGGACCCGGGCTGGATCCTCCCCGCCGGTCCCCTGGATCAGGGCAGCGTTCCTGCGGACAAGGCTCGAAAGACGGTCGAGCAGTCGGCTCAGCTCCCGGAAGCCGAAGGCCTCCAGGATGAGCCGCTGCTGGTAGCGCCCCCTGGCGGCGGCCAGGCTCTCCGCCGAGGGCGGGTGTCGAGCGGCCTCTCGCGCGAAGCGATGGACCGTGGGGTCGGTCTTGACCGTCGCAGGGGCCAGGGGCTTGCTCAGGACCATGCCCTCGAGCGTGCGGCAGCG
>CAYYVD010000130.1:0-12472 GCA_964475045.1 uncultured Desulfobacterales bacterium
CCTATCAATGCAACTTTCTTCATCTTAGGTTCCTCTCGCTTTTCTTTATCGAACATCGGACTTGCTCACTATGACTGGTTCAATCTATTCATTGCCCGGCGGGGTGAACCAATGCCTGGCGGGTACGGATAAATATCTTTAAACCCGCCCCCTTCCGCTCCCTGCCCGGCTCACCTGATCTGGGGCAGAACCAGCCGGAACCCGTAGTTGTAGGACCGGATGGCCGGGTGGAGGCTAAGGCGGGCCGGGGAACGGCAGTGCCTGGCGAGGTTGCTCCAGCTGCCGCCGCGTGACACCCGGTCCGAGCCCGACGATGGGCCGGTGGGGTCCGTCACAGCGCTGGTTGGATAACTCCCGAACCAGTCCTGAACCCACTCCCACACATTTCCATGCATGTCGTAAAGACCCCAAGCGTTGGGCTTTTTCTGCGCAACCGGATGCGTCTTTTTATCTGAATTGTACGTATACCAACCCATCGCGTCCAGATTCGGATCATAACCGCTTCCGGTTTCCGTGATAGTCCCATTGGCAAATGCGGTCGTAGATCCCACTCTCGCCGCATACTCCCACTCCGCCTCGGTGGGCAAACGGTACGTGCCCTGACCAAGCTTGTTCAACTCGGTGATGAACGCCTGAATATCGTTCCATGAAACATATTCCACCGGGCAGTCATCGCCACAATCTGAAAAAAGCGAAGGATTGCTCCCCATAACCGCCTTCCACTGCCCCTGGGTGACCTCGGTGGTCTGCATGTAATAGGACTTCGTCAACGTCACTTGGTGCTGGGTTTCATTGCTGTATCGCCCAGGCTCATTGCCGGGGCTGCCCATCATGAACGTGCCGGCCGGGATCAGGTTAAAGGTCATACCTAGGAAGTTGGTGTAGGTGGTTTGACCCGCAAAAGCCCAACACGAAACAAACAACACCGCTGACAAAACCCCAACAAATGCTATAAAACCTCTGTCTTTCATCTTCACCCCCTCTTAACCTGTGTCAGATTCTCTCTCAGCCACCATACAAAGGGCAGCATCCTAATCCTGCTTCCGTTCGGATTCAAGGATTTCCAATTCCCGAACCCGCTGCTCCAGTTCCTAATGCGTGGGCTTATCAGTCATGATCACAGCCTCTGTGTTTCCATTCCCATAAAGTCAGTACTACCAACAGAATAGTCGCTAACGGTCCAACTCCATCTTTACCCTACAATCCTTGAAAAATCCCGAATTCAATTCAAGGGTTAACCTTCAAAACTGAACGAACTCGAAGCCAAGACCAGAAAAAGGAACTGTTTTATCGCATCTTCAACCGTGATGTCCACAGCAGGTCGAGGGACGAAACTCGTTGATTTCTAAAAAATATTCTTCGAGTGTACGCTTTCCAAAAGATGGCGCAACCATGTCCATCGACAATACGGTCAGAAAAAACTCGAGTGGGCCATAGGTTTTGGGTGAGGTAAACGTCCTTGCCGATTTCATGATGAGGTCCTTCAACCAAAGAGGAATATGGATGATTTTTGGGGTTTTCTTTAATACTTCGAACGACTGGAGAGCGATTTGGTTTTGCGAAAAGATCTCTGGTCCGCCGATATCGAATTCCCCGTCGCCAGAATTCAAATGACCCACACAGGCTTCGGCTAGATCCGCTCCATGAATCGGATTGATACGGAAATCCCCATTGCCGAAAACATAGAACCGCCCTTTTTGGGCCATCCTAAAAAAATCGGCCATGTCGGAGAAGAAGCCATTGGGTCGAACGATGATGTGACCAATGTCAGCCCCTTTCAGTTCTTCCACGAACCGTTCCTTGGCCTTGACGATGTCGAGATGGCGTAACTGTCTTGCGTTGAATACAGAAATATAGATAAATTTGAAGGTGTCTTCTGAAAGCGCCTCAACAAGAATATTCCTATTCCCTTGGTAATCAACATCCATATATGTAAGGCCATCTTTTTGTTTTGTAATTCCAAGAGATGAAATGACTATATCGATGTCTCTACATATTCCTTTTAGAGCATCGGGTTCTGTTGCTTTTCCAATGAATATCTCATCTACATAATCTCTAATAGGATGGATATTTTTTGAGTTTCTACAAAGCGCTCTGGTCCAATGTCCTTGTTTCTTCAACTCCTTCACCAGAAACTGCCCCAAATATCCTGTCGCACCGGCTATGAGAACTCTGAGTTGGGCCGCCATGCTTTCTTTCTCCTCTTGTCACATTGGAAAGAACCCGCTGTAACGGCTTGGGTAGGGTGGTCCTTGTCCATCTACTTCGGGGCAGAGGGCGGACCCGCGGAAACCAAACCCGGGAATCGTTGTGATTGGCGTCAATGGCCTCCGTGGCAGATCGGCGTATTGCCAGCTTTTCTGTCGAGGATCATTCGGCATGCCTGGGGTAGCAGACTAAGATGTGAAGGGAAGGTCAAGAAAAAAGACCTCTTCGACCATTTCTTCTGCGGGCGGGTAAAGGCGCCTCATGTGGGGCGTTTTTACTCTTTTTGTTTCTTTTCTCGCGATTCCAATCGGTTCAATCGATTTTTCGACCTGGGATGGGGCGAAACGCCGCGTGACGTTTTGCCCCGTTTCTTTGGGTGGGCCGGCTATGCCTCTGAAATTCAATGTGTTCCCGGAATACCGCGATTCGGCACGCTCCTTGCCAATGGAACTCCTTGTTCTGGTGCATCCCCACAACCTTGCATGTGAACCGGTCCATGGGAAAAGCCAAGACCATTCTGTTTGCCGAGCCGTACCCCACGCTTCCGCGTGAGCTCGGAGCGTTCATGCAGGAGAAAAGTTACGAAGCGATTCACGTCCGGTCTCTCAAGGAGACGTTGCTGACGCTGCAGGATCGAAGGGCGGATGTGCTCGTCATGGATGCTGCGCTGCTGGAGGAGGGCTGTGAGTTCATCTCGGTCATCAAGAACATGGAGAAGGCCCTGCCGGTGATTGTGTGCGCGGAGACCAACACGCCGGAGCTGGAGAGCCGCATTCGGCAGCAGGGAATTTTCTACTACCACATCAAGTCGTTCGGGCTGCAGGATCTGGAAATGGCGGTGTCGAACGCCGTCAACGGCCTGATCGTATAATTCGGAGGGATTCTCATGACGCTTCGGGAGAAGATCCGCAGCGGTAAGTTCGTCCTGCTGGGAGAGTTCGAGCCTCCCAAGGGCACGGATTTCTCCAGCCTGCTCCAGCACGCCAATCAGGTGCGAGGGCGCGTGGATGCCATCGTGGTCCCCGAGATGGCCAACGGGGTGATGAAGGCGAGCTCCCTGGGCGGGTGCGCCGTGCTTCAGCGGGCAGGCATCGAGACCGTGCTCCAGGCTTGCTGCAGGGACCGCAACAGGCTGGCCCTCCAGGCCGACCTGCTGGCGGCCGGGGCCCTGGGCATTCCCAATGTCATGGCCGTGGCCGGTGAGGAGATCACCTTCGGGGATCATCCTCAGGCCCGCGCGGTGAACGACTTGAACCTGCAGGAGCTTTTGGAGATCATTCAAACCCTCGGGCGGGGCCGGGATCAGGCCGGCATCGAGTTGAAGGGGGCCCCCGAGTTTCTCGTGGGATCCACCGTGGACAGCAGCGCCACGGGCGGGCTCCTGGAGATCGAGCTGGAGGCGCTGAAAAAAAAGGCGGAGCTGGGGGTGGACTTCGTGGTCACGAGGCCGGTGTTCGATCTGCACCTGTTTCAGCAGTTCGTGAAACGGGTGGACACGGAGCGCGTGGCGGTCTTTCCCACGGTCATGCTTCTCAAGTCGGCAGGCATGGCCCGGTACATCGACCGCAATGTCAAGGGGATCTCCATCCCCTCGGAGACGATTCGAGGGATTCAGAAGGCCCCGGACAAGGTCAAGGAATGCATCCGCATTGCTGCGGAAGCCGTCGGCATGCTTCGGGATTTGGGCATGCCGGGCGTGGTGGTGGCCACCCTGGGGTGGGAGGATCGCCTGCCGCGGGTTCTTCAGCGGCTGAAGGGGTAGAAAGGCAGGGTTCGAGGGGCCAAGGGGTCGAGGAGAAAGGGAATACGATGGCAGAGAAGCATGTCAGCAAGGGAGCCGGATCGGTCATGGTGGTCGGAGGCGGGATCGCGGGGATGCAGTCCGCGCTCGACCTGGCCAACTCGGGGTTCTACGTCTACCTCGTGGAGAGGTCCTCCGCCATCGGCGGGGTGATGAGCGAGCTCGACAAGACGTTCCCGACCAATGACTGTGCCATGTGAATCATCTCGCCCAAACTGGTCGAGGTCGGCCGGCACCTGAACATCGAGCTCCTGACAAACACCGAGGTGGAGCGTCTGGACGGATCTTTCGGGGACTTTCGAGCCCGGGTCCGCCGCACCCCCCGGTTCATTGACACGGCCAAGTGCACGGCCTGCGGGGACTGCGCGCAGGTCTGCCCGGTGCGCCTGCCCAACGAGTACGACCAGGGCATGAGCGACCGGGGGGCCGCTTACAAGAAGTACGCCCAGGCCATTCCCGGCGCCTTTGCCATTCAGAAAGAGGACAAGGCCCCGTGTCGCTCTGCCTGCCCTGCGGGCATCAACGTGCAGGGCTATGTGCAGCTCGTGGGACAGGGGAAGCACGAGGAGGCGCTCCGCCTCATCATGGAGGACCTGCCTCTTCCCGGTGTGCTCGGCAGGATCTGCCCCCACCCCTGCGAGGATGTGTGCCGGCGGGCCGAGGTGGACCGGTCCGTGGCCATTCGGGACCTGAAGCGGTTGGCTGCGGACCGGTTCGACCCGCGAGCCGTTGCTGTGGACTGCCAGCCCCGGAGAGACGATCGGGTGGCCGTCGTCGGATCCGGTCCGGCGGGACTTTCCGCCGCCTATCACCTGGCACGCAAGGGAGTGGCCTCGACCGTGTTCGAGGCCCTGCCCGAGCCTGGCGGCATGCTTCGCGTCGGCATTCCGGACCATCGCCTTCCCAGGGAGGTTCTGGACCGCGAGATTGCACTGATCCGCAACCTGGGCGTGGACATCCGGACGAACACCGCCCTGGGGCGGGACGTCACCCTGGACGGGCTCTTCGAGGAAGGGTATGGAGCCGTGTTCCTGGGGACAGGCGCGCACACGGGCATTCGCCTGGCCATTCCCGGGGAGGAGGCCGAGGGAGTCCGCCAGGGCGTGGACTTTCTGCGCGAGGTGAACCTCTCGGGAACCGCCTGGGTGGGAAAGAAGGTGGCCGTCATCGGCGGGGGGAACGTCGCCGTGGACGTGGCCCGAAGCGCGGTGCGGCTGGGGGCCGAGAACGTCCGGATCCTCTACCGCCGGACGCGCGCCGAGATGCCCGCCTGGGAGGAGGAGCTCGAGGCGGCCGAGGCCGAGGGCGTGGAGATCGCCTACCTCACCGCACCCATGGAGGTCGTGGTCGAGAGCGGTCGCGTGGCGGGCCTGCGGCTCCTTCGCATGGAGCTCGGGGAACCGGATGCCTCGGGAAGGCGCCGGCCCGTGCCCGTGGAGGGAAGCGAGTACGAGATCGAGATCGACCAGCTCATCCCGGCCATCGGGCAGCGGCCGGACGCGGGGCCCTTTCAGGGGGTGGAGGGGCTGTCCTTCACCAAATGGGGCACCGTGGAGGTGGCCCCCCTCACCTATGCCACGGGACGTGAAGGCGTGTTTGCCGGCGGGGACCTCTGGACCGGACCGGACATCGCCATCGCCGCGATCGGGGCGGGCAAGGAGGCGGCGGTGTCCATCCTTCGATACCTGGACGGCGAGGATCTGGCCCGAGGGAGGGAACGGCACGATCCGGAAAACCCCGTCTACCGACCCATTCCCGAGGGCGAGCCCTCCATCCCCCGGGAGCGCATGCCCGAGCTGGCCCCGGAGGAGCGCGTCGCCGGGTTCGCCGAGGTGGAGCTGGGCTACGACGAGGAGGCGGGCCGGCGGGAGGCGGCCCGGTGCCTCAACTGCGGGTACTGCTGCGAGTGCTACCAGTGCGTGGAGGCGTGCGGACCCGGGGCGGTGACCCTGGAGACCCACGCTCAGCAGGCCGAGACACGAGAGATATCCGCGGGCTCCGTGATCCTCACGCCGGGGTTCCAGCCCTTCGACCCGTCGTCCTTCGAGACCTATGCCTACGCCAGACACCCCAACGTGGTGACCGCCATGGAGCTCGAGCGGACCCTCTCCGCCTCGGGCCCCACCATGGGCCACCTGGTGCGGCCGTCGGATCACGAGGAACCCCGGAAGATCGCCTGGATCCAGTGCGTGGGGTCCCGGGACATCAACCGGTGCGACCACGGGTACTGCTCGGCGGTCTGCTGCATGTACGCGGTCAAACAGACCATCATCGCCAAGGAGCACGCGGGCAGAGACCTGGAGTGCACGGTCTTCTACATGGACATGCGCACCTTCGGGAAGAACTACGAGCTCTACTACAACCAGGCCCGGGACACCTACGGCGTCCGCTTCGTGCGTACGCGGGTCCACTCCATCGACCCGGTTCACGGCGGCGACGACCTGTCCATCACCTACCTGGACGAGGAAGGGGGGCTGCCGCAGAAGGAGGCCTTCGACCTGGTGGTCCTCTCGGTGGGCCTGGAGATCGCCTCCGAGACCCGGGCGTTTCTGGAGCGTCTCGACGTGGAGGTGAACGAGGACGGCTTTGCCGCCGTCTCCCCCCTGAGACCCGTGGAGACGTCCCGTCCCGGGGTGTTTGCCGCCGGCGTCATCACCGGGCCCAAGGACATCCCCTCCTCCGTGGTGGAGGCGGGCGCGGCCGCGCAGGCGGCCATGACCCGGCTCCACGAGGCCCGGGGCACCGAGACCCGCACCCGGGAGATCCCGCCCGAGGCGGACGTGTCCCAGGAGGCGGCCCGGGTGGGCGTGTTCGTGTGCAACTGCGGCACGAACATCGGCGGTGTGGTGGACGTACCCGCCGTGGCCCGGTACGCCGGAAGGCTCCCCAACGTGGTCCACGTGGAGGAGAACCTCTTCACCTGCTCCCAGGACACCCAGGAAAAGATCCGGCAGTGCATCGACGAGAAGGGCCTCAACCGGGTGGTGGTGGCGGCCTGCTCTCCCATGACCCACGAGCCCCTGTTTCAGGAGACCATGCAGGCCGCCGGGCTCAACCGGTACCTCCTGGAGATGGCGAACATTCGAAACCAGGACTCCTGGGTCCACGGGGCCGACCCGGCCATGGCCACGGAAAAGGCCAAGGATCTCGTGCGCATGGCCGTGGCCCGCGCGGGGCTTTTGCGGCCGCTCGCGGAGAAGCAGATCGAGCTCAACCGCCGCGCCCTGGTGATCGGCGGGGGGTTTGCCGGCATGACCGCCGCCCTCGGGCTCGCCGACCAGGGGTTCGAGGTGGTGATCGTGGAAAAGGGTCCCCAGCTCGGAGGCCTGGCGCGCTCCCTCACCACCACCATCGAGGGGGACGACATTCTGGGTATGGCCAAGGAGCTCGTGGAGCGGGTGAACCGGCACGACGGGATTCAGGTGCTCACCGACGCCCTGGTGGTGGGATTCAGCGGGTTCAAGGGGAACTTCACCACCGAGGTCCTTATCGGCCCGGGGATGTACGAGCGGAAGATCGAGCACGGCGCCGTGATCATCGCCACCGGGGCCGAGGAGTATCGGCCCGGGGAGTATTTCTACGGGGAGGACGCCCGCGTCCTGACCCAGATCGAGCTCGGCAAGCGCCTGGAGCTCCAGGGTGCGGACGGGCTCTCCAACGTGGTGATGATCCAGTGCGTGGGCTCCCGCAACGAGGACAACCCCAACTGCTCCCGGATCTGCTGCCAGTCCGCCGTCAAGAACGCCCTGCACATCAAGGAGGAGAACCCGGACGCCCGGGTCTGCATCCTGTACCGGGACCTGAGGACCTACGGCCTTATGGAGACCTACTACACCGAGGCGCGGCGCCAGGGCGTCCTGTTCTTTCAGTTCGAGCCCGACGCCCCGCCCGAGGTGACCCTGGAGCGGGGCGATCTTCGGGTGGTGTTCCAGGATCCCATCCTGCGGCGCCGGATCGCGGTCCAGCCCGACGCCCTGGTCCTGAGCGCCGGCATGCGGGCCGCGGACACCGAGGAACTGGCCTCCATCATGAAGCTCTCCCGGAGTGCGGACGGCTACTTCATGGAGGCCCACGTCAAGCTCCGTCCCGTGGATATGGCGAGCGAGGGCGTGTTCGTGTGCGGGAGCGCCCACGGGCCCAAGCTCATCACCGAGACCATCGGACAGGCCATGGCCGCGGCGGCCCGGGCCGGGGCGTTCCTCTCCCAGGATCACCTCACCCTCTCCGTGGTCACGGCCTCGGTGGACCAGGAGCACTGCGCCTCGTGCCTGGTGTGTGTCCGTGTGTGCCCCTGGGGGGTCCCCCGCATCAACGAGGACGGGGTCAGCGAGATCGATCCGGCCCTCTGCCGCGGGTGCGGCATCTGCGCCTCGGAGTGCCCGGCCAAGGTCATCCAGCTCCAGTGGTACGAGGACGACCTGGTCTTGAGCAAGGTGGAAGCCCTGCTGGAAGGAGTGCTGTGATGGAAGCGTTCGAACCGGTGATCATCGCGTTCTGCTGCCAGGCCTGAGGGTACACGGCCGCGGACCTGGCAGGTTCGATGAGACTCCAGTACCCGGGAAACGTCAAGCTGGTGAGCGTTCCCTGCACCGGGAAGGTGGATTTGATCCACATCCTCCGGTCCTTTGAAAATGGCGCGGACGGGGTCTACGTCCTGGGGTGCCTGGAGGGGGAATGCCGGTACGAGAACGGCAACCTGAGGGCCCGAAAGCGGGTGGACAAGGCGAAAGACCTCCTCGAAAAGATCGGGATCGGGGGGGAGCGGGTCGCCATGTACAACCTGTCCTCGGCCGAGGCCCCCCATTTCGTGAAGTTCGCGCAGGAGATGACGGAGCGGATCCGCGGGCTCGGCCCCAACCCGATCAAGACGGCCATGAAGGACAAGGCGGCCTAGCCGGGACATCACCCATGGGAGGTTGAAACCATGATCGTCGCGAAACCAAAGCCTGTCGAGGAAGTCATCGAGTCGGTGGCGCCCTATGACCGGATTCTCGTGGCCGGGTGCAACGAGTGCGTCACGGTTTGCGAGGCCGGCGGCCGCAAAGAGGTGGGCGTCCTGGCTTCCGCGCTTCGCATGTCCTTCATGAACCAGGGCCGAACCGTCCAGATCGACGAGGTCACCCTGGAGCGCCAGTGCGACCGGGAGTACATCGAGGAGATCCGCAACACCATCGATCAGTACGACGCCGTCCTCTCCCTGGCATGCGGCGTGGGGGTCCAGTTTCTGGCGGAGACCTACCTTCAGACCCCCGTTCTTCCCGGGGTGGACACCTGCTTCATGGGCGGGAGCGAGGAGCGGGGGGTCTGGTCCGAGCGGTGCCAGGGCTGCGGCCAGTGCATCCTGGCGATCACCGGGGGCATCTGCCCCGTGGCCCGGTGCGCCAAGCGGCTGTTCAACGGGCCGTGCGGCGGGTCCGCCAAGGGGAAGTGCGAGATCGACAAGAACCTCGACTGCGCATGGCAGCTCATCATCGACCGGCTCCAGGAACTGGGCAGGATGCAGGACTACGAGAAGCTCACGCCCATCAAGGACTGGTCAACGGAACGCGCAGGAGGACCGCGAAGGGTGGTCCGGGAGGATGTGACCCAATGAGCGACGTGAAGACGCCGAGCATGCTGGAAAAGGTCCTCGCCCAAGGGCATTTGGCCGTGACCTCGGAGTGCGGGCCTCCCCGCGGCAGCGACCCCGAGGTCATTCGAAAGAAGGCGTCGCTGATCCGCAACCACGTGGACGCCATCAACATCACCGACAACCAGACGTCCGTGACCCGCCTGTGCAGCCTGGCCGCCTGCGCGCACCTCAAAGCCATGGGTGTGGAGGCCGTGCTGCAGATGGTGGTCCGGGATCGGAACCGCATCGCCATTCAGAGCGACATCCTGGGGGCGGCCTCGTTCGACATTCACAACATCCTGTGCCTGTCGGGCGATCACCAGGCGTTCGGGGACAACCCCAAGGGGCAGAACGTCTTTGACATCGACTCCATGCAGCTGATCCAGACGGCGCGTCACATGCGGGACGAGGGCAAGTTCCTGGGCGGGGACGAGATCGACCGTCCGCCCCGGATGTTCGTGGGCGCTGCCGCCAACCCGTTCGCTGATCCCTTCGAGGTCCGCGTGTCCCGGCTGGCCAAGAAGGTGGCGGCGGGGGCCGAGTTTATTCAGACCCAGTGCATCTACAACCTGGACAAGTTCGAGCGTTGGCTGGCCCAGGTCTGCGACCGGGGCCTCCACGAGAAGGTGGCCATCCTGGCCGGGGTCACCCCGTTCAAGTCCGCGGGCATGGCCAAGTACATGAAAAACCGGGTCCCGGGCATGGATGTCCCGGACGAGGTGGTCAAGCGCATGGGCGGGGTGCCCAAGGAGAAGCAGGCCCAGGAGGGAATCGACATCTGTGTGGAGACCATTCAGCGGCTTCGCGAGGCCGAGGGCGTGCGCGGTTTTCACATTATGGCGATCGAGTGGGAGGAGAAGGTCCCGGAGATCGCAGAACGCGCGGGCCTGCACCCGCGCCCGAAGCCCTAGGAGTGATCCGGATAGGGGGCTTCCCTTGAATCCGGAATCCCAACCGTGTCACCGAACCATTGAACGCAAGGAGGAAAACCCATGGCTCAGACCTATGTCCTCGTGGTGGACGATGATCCCGATCTGGTGGAAACGCTTGCCATGATGCTGGAGAGCAAGGGATGTGAGGTCGGGCGCGCCTACGACGGCATCGAAGGGGAGGAATCCATTCGGGAGAGAAAACCGGATGTCGTGATTCTGGACATCATGATGCCGCGCAAGGACGGATATGTCCTGTGCGCAGAGATGAAAGCGAACGAGGAGACCCGGGACATCCCGGTGATCCTGTTGACCGCTGTGGGCGAGGCGGTACCCAGCACCACGTACACGCACGCCGACGGCATGAGCACCGAAGCGGACGAGTACATCGCCAAGCCGGTCGACACGGAGACCTTGTGGAAGGCGGTGACCGAGCTTCTCGGGGAGTAGACCGCAGCGATTCGTGTGGACATGACCTCACAGAGGCTGAACGGCAGCAAGGTCCTGAAGGGGGTGACCGCCTTCGCCCTGCTCTGCCCGCCGGAGCGGGGCGACAGCCCTCTGCTCCTGTGCAGAGCCGTGGCCAGGGCCGGGATCAACCTTCCCTACGTCACCCTGATCCAGGGGGAGTCCGAGCAGATCCTCACCCTGGCGGTGGAGGCCCAGAACGAAGCGCCCTTCGCATCGCTCCTGAGCGCCACCCCCTACGGACGGATCACCTGCCGTTGTCCGGACTGCGCGATTCTCTCCCTATTCCCCCACCAGAGCAACCCGCGGGTGCCCGCGGCCCTGTTCGCCGCCTTCGGCCGGTCCGGTCTGGCCGTTCAAGGCTTGGCCAACTCCCCGTCCGCCCTCTCCCTGGTGCTTCGAGGAGCGGACCTCGAGCCGGCGAGCCACGTCCTGTTCGATGCGTTCACCTTCAAAACCTACCGGACGCCCGAGGAGTGGAAGGCCGCCCAGGAAGGCAAAGAGGTCCTGTACAAGGAGGTGGTGGCCTCCTATCAGGAGCAGCGGCCCAAGGTGTACGGAATCACCTGCCGGTCGAGGCAGCAGCGGCACACGGCGCTCATCGGCGATCCCAGCCACGTCGCGGTCTCCCCGATGATGATCGAGGCGGCCGAGCGAGGGCTTCGCCTCAGCCTGATCACATCCGCACCCTCCCGCCGGAAGGGGCCCGTTCATCTGACCTACTGCCTCCCGGAATCGGCCGGTCCGATGTCGCACCCGGCCTCCGGCCCGTCCGGCGCCGGCGCCCTCGCGGCGGTGTTTTCCATGAACGGTCCCCACTTCGGAGACCGTTACGGGATCACGAGCGAGCTGCTCTCGGCCTTCGATCGGCACGGCATTCCCCTCCTGGCGCTCAACTGCACGGTGGCCTCCATCACCGGCGCCGTTCCGGACGCGCGGCTGGAGGCCGCCCTCGAGGCGATCCAGGAATGCTTCGAGGTGCCTTCCGTTCTAGGATCGTGAACGCAGCCGCGTTCCTGCACCACGAACCCCACGACGACCACAAAGAAACGGGAAAGCGGGCGCAGGTTTCTTGATCGAATCCTCGGTTCCGTGCTATGTTGCGTTCTCACGTGTCACGGCCTGTTCGGCCGAAGGATTGCAGGGGAGGTGGGTCTCGTGCCCAGCGGAAGCCGTTTTCTCTTCACAGCAGCCGCCTTCGTCGTGGTGGTGGCCGGTATGCGTGCGGCCGCCGACCTGCTGGTCCCGTTTCTTCTGGCGGTGTTCATCTCCATCATCTGCGCCCCGCTCCTCTTCTGGTTGAAGCGCAACGGCGTCTCCAACGGACTGGCGGTCTGCGCGACCCTGGTGGTCATCCTCGGGGCCGGCCTCGTCCTGGTGACCTTTGCAGGAACCAGCCTCCAGAGCTTTATCAACGCCCTGCCCGTGTACCATACGCCGACCACCGAGAAGAGC
>CAYYVD010000131.1:0-12361 GCA_964475045.1 uncultured Desulfobacterales bacterium
GCCTCGATGAGCTCTCGCAGCTCCCGCAGGCAAAGCTGAGCCTCCTTGGCATCGACGCTGCCGTCGCTGAGTGAAAGGCCGAGGATCTGCACGTGCTCGCCGAACTCCTTAGCCAAAGCGCCCGCCAGCTCCATCAGCTTGGCCGGGTTGTTAGAGGCCTTCGGCAGCGTGTAAGCCACCCGGCCGAGCAGCTGCTCGATGCGGTCCAGCGACTTGAGGTCGCCCGTCATCTTCCAGATCTGAAATGCCGTGCGAAGGCCCAGCTTGTAGGAGAGCTGTTCGGTGAGCTCGTTTCTCAGGGTGCTTTCCGCCTTGCCGATCTCTGGAGCCAATGCCTTGAGCGGGAAGCTCTTGGCTGCGGCGTCCAGCAGGTCAATGGTCTGATCCAAGGAAAATACCTCCATGTTCTTATGGCCGGCCCTACAGCATCCCGGCAAAATCCGAAAACATAGACATCAGTCCCCGGGCGGAAACAGCTCCTCCCTGGAACAACCCAACGCTTTGGCCAACGCGTCCTGAGCCGCGAGATTGCCCTTTCTGGCGCTCTGGGCGGTCTTGTAAAGAATATGGAGACCCGGGGCGCCTGGCCCCTCGGAAAGTTGTCGAATGCTGACTTTGTGCATCTTAATAAGGCCGTTTCGGATCTCCGGCATGGTGTAGCCGATTTTTCGCAAAGCGGGGATGGCCCGGGAGGCCTTTCCATTGCGCTGTTGCGAAGAAAAAATCTTTGTGATATTCAAAGGTTTTGTAAGATTCATTCTAAAAATCTCCCGGTCTGAAGCCATGGAATCTGGACGAATGTCTATACTTCTATAGCCACCTGGCCTTGTTGTCAAGAAAAAAATGGACTAATGATTAGGCGTCTAGACACTTTTTCTGCGCGATTGCGCAAGGCCATGGAACGGGCCGGCATGTCCAATGCCGAGCTTGCACGGCGCCTGAGCGTCACCGATCGCTCAGTCACGCGGTGGGTAAACGACAAGGCTCGACCCAAAGGCCGCCCCAAGGAAATCGAGATTTCAGGCGTGCTGGGTGTCAATCCCCGCTGGCTGTTCGAGGACGACTATGATGGTCCCATGCTCCAGGAAAGCGCCTGGGCGTACGACGCTTCCAGGGAAAAGATCACGCACCGCCAGGTAGCCGCCATGTATGACCGGCTCGATGAGATTATGAAGGCCATGGACCTGAACAAGGAGCGCCTGGCCGCGGCGGCAGGTCTTCGCCGAGACCTCGACGCCGGCAAGTACTGGCTGGGAGATCGACCTGATGCCCGAGACATCAAAAAGATTGCTGACGCAACTGGGCATGATCCCGACTGGATCTGGTCCGGCCAAAAGAACCGGCTCTCCAAAGCCGCACCCTACACCCAAGCAAAGGAAGCAATGAGACCGCCCGCGGACGGCCGAGGCGACGCCTCGAATATTGATGCGGGCAGCTACGGCGCTCCGGACCTCAGCGGTCAAGCGGTCGTTCAAACACTGGCGCCCACGAACGAGTGGTACATCCAGGCCGTGCGTGAGATCCTGGCCAGCGGTGAACATGCAACTGTGAACGCTCTCAAATCGAACGTGGAGCAGTTCCGGGAGCAAATCCGCGACAAGGCATGGCAGCGGAACCTGATCGAGCAGAATCAAGTTCTCGTGGAGCAAAATCGGGAGCTGAACGAGCGGGTCGCAGAGCTGGAAAGAGAGATCAAAAAAGAACCAGCTTCACGCGACCCCTCGACAAAAAGCAAGAAAAAGCACCCCAAACAAACCCCTAAAGCCGGAAACGACGAGAATCTACAAAGTTCTGGTAACACGTGATCCTCTGGTCATATTCCCGGACCGCTGGCTGCGACACATGCACGGCTTTTACAAATACACAGTACTGTCACGAAACGGCAACCACTTGCACATTTTGACTTTTGATGCGCTTAAGATTGGGTAAATTCTTTGCTTGGTTTGTACCCAATAAACCGGGGTTGCCAAAAATATACCGCGCGAGTTATTCTTTGGACTCACTTCAAGGAGGTCCTCGATGAACCGGATATGGATAGGACTCGGCTGGGCTATCGGCTGCCTTCTTGCCCTGTGCGGCATTCTGGGAATGGTCACCGGAGAGTTTTTCGCCATTCTCGTGGTCCTTTCCGGCGCCGTGCTCCTGCCCCCCGTGTGGCGGGGTGTACGGATGGTCCTTGGGACACCCGCGAAGGGCTGGATGGCCGTAGTTGTCTCTCTGGCTTTTCTGCTATCCGCTCAGCTCGTGGAAGATCTTACTCGAGACGAAGCCGCCCAAAGCAGATCTGGCCAATCGAGCGGGCTCACTGCCGAGACCCGACGCAAAGCTGCTGAGCGCCGCAAGAATCTGTTTTCTCCCGAACCGCAACAAAAAGAGCTCCTCCGCATCCCAGCCAAGGAGCTCTACGACCGCTACGAGCAAAACGAGCTCGCAGCGGACGATGACTTCAAAAACAAGCGATTTATTGTCACCGGGGAAATCCAGGAGATCCGGGAAGACTGGGGCGCCCCTAGCGTGATTCTCTATGCCGGCTTGGGCGACACCGTCATGTGCCGCTGCGAGAAGGATCAGCGCGGCCGCCTGGCTCAGATGCGTTCAGGAGACACCGTGATACTCGAGGGCGTCTGCCAGGGCCTCACTCTTAACTTCGTGACATTTCAGGACTGTAACGTGGTCAACTGATTGGAAGGTACCTAAAGATGGCAAAAGTCAAACGAGAGATCCGCAGCCTGGACCTGATCGCCGATTTTGACGATAACGGCTTCGCTCTAGGCTGGGCCATGGCCGTCAAGCGATGCTTCCGGCAGGAGCTGGACATCAAGTACACGGACCGAAAACTCGCCGATCCGAATGCCAAAAATCAATCGGCGACGATCAAGTGCTGGACCCAGGGAAAGGCCTTCTGCTTTGCCGAAGGGCATGTAATTTACGACAGCCCGAAGGCTGGTTTGGTCTGGAGTGAGGCTGTCAAACATATCAGCCTCAGATGCAAAGTAGTGAGAGCCGTGCCGAACGATACCACTGGCCAAGGAGGCCGGGTAATATTTCAACTCTCCAGCCTTAATGGCCAGATCACCGACCCAAATCTACTCGGGCATCATGAGCTCACCCAAAACCAATTCGTGCAATTTTTGAAGACAGGAGATCTTCAAAAGGCAAAAAAATAAAATAGCGCCGGCGCGATGCCGGCGCCGCTCATACGGGCTTTTACACGCCGGCGTCGGTCTTTGTGCTTTTGCGGCCCTCCGGGTATACCATCAACCCCAAGGCACTGCCTGCGCCGAGGATCGCCGCGGCTTCCTGGACTTGACCGCTGAAGTACCCGGCCGCTATGGCGATCAGCGTCGCAAAACCGGCCCTCGTGCTCTTCTGTGCCAACCACTTCTTCATGATACTACCTCCTTGATGCTGTGGCCGCCTCGAGGCTATGCGGCCGCTTTTTGACGTGTTCTGAGCAGATCGCAGACCATGGCCAGGTCGCCCTCGTGCAGATCCAGGATCCGCTGGGCCTCAATCTTCAGGGCCTCGATCTGGGCCCGGCTCGCGTCGTCCATGTCATCCTTGGCCACCTCGAGACGGCCCTGAATGCGGATGTGTTTCGACCCCAAGATTTGCCGGAGCTGGTAATCCACAGCATCCGACACCCCGTCAAAGATTACGTTCATTAGCGGCAATGCCCACCCCACCAGGCCCCAGCTGCAGGCCTCCTCGTAGTAAATCGGCCGCGTGAGCTCTCCGGTTCCCAGAGAGACCACCCAGATCTCCTCCTCCGGCCACAAACGACAGGCTTCGGCGTAGGCGCACATCGCCGGGTTGTTCACGAACACTCCGCCGTCGATCAACGACTGAACTGATCCGTCAACACTTACCCGGGCCGGCTCGAAGTAGGTGGGGGCTGCCGAGGTTGCCCGGGCCGCGTCCCGCATGCGCACCCGCCACGGCGACCTGTTGGGCGTCTGCCAGCTCTTGAAAAAAATGGGACTTCGCTCCTCGATGTCATATGCGCTCACCATCACTTTGGTCAGGGCCTCATCCATCCACGCATCACCCAAATACTCGCGCAGCACCTCCTCAAGGGCCGCATGGCTGTACTTTTCCTCAGCCAAGCCGGCGACGCTGCTCGCCCCTTTCCAGAGCGATCGCGCAAAGATCTGCCGGCCTTGCAGCTCGTAGAGATCCACCAGCTCCTCGGCCGGATAGCGCACTGTGAGGGCCTGCACATCGGTGGCTCCCGGGACCGGCACCGTGAGGGCCAGCGCCAAGATCCCGCCTGTGGAGGTGCCAGCAATCAGATCGAAGCTGCGGCAGATTCGCAGCCCGGTCGAATCCTCGATCCGGGCCAGGACCAGGGCCGGGATGATCCCCCGGATCCCGCCGCCGTCGATGGAGAGCACGGTCTTCATGGAAACGTCCTCCGGATGATCTCCCTCAAGAAGATAGCGGCCAGCAAAACCACCACCAGAAGGCTCAGGACCAGGAGCGTACCCTCCAGGAGCAGGTGGAGGGCCGCAGGCAACACAAACAGGCCGAACAAAACGTCATGCATGGCACAGCCCCATGAGCGGCGTGGGATCGACGATTTCCCCGTGGTGTCGCACTTCGGTGTGCACGTGGGGCATCATGCCTTGGACGGCATAGTCCTTGCGCTTGGTCACGTCCTGGACCATGCCGATGATCTGCCCCATGCGGACGCGCCGGCCAATCAGGCGTGCGTAGGGCGCCACGTAGAGCACCTTGCATGCCCACGGCTCGCTCTCAATCACCGCCAGGCTGAACCGGTCGTCATCCCGGTAGCACAGCCCCGAGCGCACCAGCAGCCCGGTCATGGGCGCCCTGGCCGAGTCCCCGGGATCCGCCCGCGTGTCGAGGCCCTGATGCGTGCGCCCCCCCCGGGAAGCCCCGTACCGGCCATCGCCGGCCGGGTCGCTCCGTATCTCGAAGCTACCGGCCGGGTCGATCAGCTGAATCCGGGCCCTGGCCTCGTCCATCATGGCCTGTAGGCCGTCCATGGTTTTCTGAATTCCGCGGAGCATTTCGCCCATCGTGGCTTGCGCTTCCATGATCAAGCCCCTTTCGCAGCTGAGGGCGTTTCTCATCTTGTGCGCGAGCTCCAGGCAGGCATCCGTCCTCTCGGCCCGTTCCAGGTCCTCGACACTCATTTCAGCTCCACGGTTTCATCACTGCGGTAGTCGTACTCAAACCGCTTCGTCTCTTTTGAGTCCTGCCGCGCCATCAACACGGAGAGCTTCTGGAGCTCGTGGAGGATCTCGCCGTTCTCGCTTCTCACCTCCCGCATCATGGTAACCAGGTGGTCATGCTTTTCCTCCAGGCGCGAGACCCTGTCGCGGAGCTGGTTCGTCTCCTGGATGGGCGTGTAGAGGAACACGGTCCGCGCTACGGCCACGTATGTCGGGACGATGGCAAAGAGCATCGCTGCGAAGACCACCCACACTTGCCACATCTTCACCACGCCCCGCAGGTTCTCCTTGATGCGCTGGATGTCGAAGCGTACGCCACCCTCCTGGTCCTTGAACATGAGCTCCTCCAAATTCACCATCCGCTTCTGGCAGTTTTTGTCACTGCACTCGGCCATGCCATCACTCCTTCACGTCCAGCCGGAAATAACCCCACACAATGCCATTGGCGTAGTCAGGGCCGTAGACGATCAGCCGGGCCAGGTAGTTCGTACCGGCCGTGATCCCCTGCCCCCCGAGCTCGATGATGACTTTCCCGGTGGTCCCGGTCTCCCAGTCCCAGATGGTGTCATCATTGTTCGAGTCGATCTCCGCAATGGAGTCCGGGTCGTCCTCGGTCCCGATCTGAAGGATCATGCGGGTGACTGCGGAGAGGTCCTGCGCAGCCAGGGCCCCGCTCGAGTCACTCTTGAGCAAGAGGTCGATGCTGTTGTCCCGGCTGCTGTAGATGGTCTCGGTGATCATGGCACTCTCCCGTTAGCTGATCGAGACGTCCAGGGCCCCGTCCGCAAACTGCACCGTATCCCCGCTCGCGGGCTCCTGGTCCGTGATGCCGCCTGAGTAAAAGAGAAGGTTCCCGGCCGACGCGGCATCTAGGATCGCCGCATCAGTGCAGGTGCCCCAGGATCCGGACGGAGTGTCGAACGTGATCGCGCCGGTATTTTCGGAGGCCCCGGCGGAGGCCGCATCCCATGAGGCGTGGGCTTTGCGGGAGTAGTTGTTCCCGCTCACCTCGGTGATGGTGCTCCCAGTGTCGCTGTCGCCGATGGCCGCTGTGGTGAGCCCCACATAGATCGTGGGCTGGCCGTAGGCCTGGTTTCGGAACGCGACGTCCAACAGGGCGTTCGCCAGGTAATCGGAGATCGCCCCAGCGCTGAACTCGATATCCACCTCGTTGTCCGCCACGCTCGGGGTGTTCCCGGAAACGACTGCCTTATTGACGGCAAGAGAACCGTGCGCAAGCATGTTCCCCGCCGAGTCCGCATCGAACACAGCCCAGTGGGAGATGGTGCCCCAAGATCCCGTGGCCTGGTCGAAGGAGACTTGCCCGTCTTGCTCCACCGCCCGGCTCGCCGCGGCGGAGAAGCTGATGGCTTTCCGGGCGTAGCCATTCCCCGCGGGCTCGGCCAGGCCCGAGGCGTCGTCCGCCGGGTCCGCAGTGGAGAGCCCCAGGTACAAGGTCGCCGCCGGCGTGTAGGCGGTATTCCCCAGCACGTGGTCCACGAGCTTGTTCTCCAGGTAGTCGCTGATGCTTCCCATGGTGTTTTCCTCCTATGCGGTTTCGATGGTCCGTTGAGTCGTGAGGGACTCCACCGATCGGGTGATGGTCAGGCTTTCGATCTCCGTATCCACGATCACGCCCAGCGCCGCCACGACGAGCGCAATGGCGCTGGTGGTACTCTCTACTCCGATGCCGGCCGTGAGGGCCCGCAGGACCGCCAGCGAGACCGCCGCCGTGGTCGCCGAGGCACTGACGGAGGCCGACACGCTTCTCTCGACCGAGAGCCCCGGGGCGGACGTCGTCGTGGCGGCCGCCATGGCGCAGGACAGGTCCACCAGGCCGAAGATCAGGAGGTCAATCGCGCTCGTGGTGGTCCCTGCGGCCATGGTGGTGGACAAAGAGCGCTCCACCGAAAGATCTGCGGCGGAGGTCGTGGTGCCGGCTCCCATGCTGCACGCCAGGCTGATGAGCGTCGAGAGGACCAGGTCGATAGCGCTTGTGGTCGAAGCCGCCGCCATGGTGGCAGAGAGATCCCGGATCACGGCCAGCTCGGCCGGGGAGGTGGTCGTGGACGGGGCAGCCGAGGCCGCGAGCTCGCGAAGAACGGAAAGTGCCGCCGTCGGGGTAGTGGAGGCCGCCTGGGCTGAGAGGGAGAGAGCCCGCGCCACACTCAGCCCCGCAGCACTCGTGGAAGACCCCGCCGCTGCGGATGCGCTGACCGCCCTCGAAACCGCCATAGCGGCAGACGGGGTGGAGGTAACTGCGGCAGCCGTGCACGAAAGGGAGATGGTGGTGCCGCCTGCCGCCCCCAAATCGAATATCAGCGGCCTCGCCACCGGCTGGATCAGGGCGTAGGGTTGTTCTAATAGGGTTAGCTTTTGATCGTCAGTTAGGTGTTCGCCAAAATAAAGGCTGTACTCAACTAAAGCAGTGGCTAGTGGAACCGCTCCTGTGTCTACATTATACACCCCAACTCTATTGAACTCCGCTGGTTCGCTGAAGGTATTAGACCCACTATCCGAGTCTTCTGCCTGCCCACTGAGGCTATACCGTGTTATCTCTAGGTTGCTGGGTGACCATACTGTTATATATGTCTTGAAAACCAACGAGGCGGTAACATTACCAATAGGCGCCCAACTGTCTCCATGGAAAATGTGATTTTTAGCACCACATAACCTAGTGCCAACCCTGTTGTCTTCTACGTCTTTTCGGAAATAAAAAAGGCATTGGTAGGTGCTTGAGTAGCCAGTCCGCTTAAACTTGGTTATGTGCGTGCCGCCTGATGTGGGTATCAAGTGGTCAAATGGATTCAGATGAAATTTCTCCGCAGAAGTCGTGCAGTCAAGCCCGTTGTTGTACCATATAGCATCATCTGCATTCTTCGAAGCCGGGGCCGATATTAAACCGTATGATCTTGGAGTTTCTCCCGCCATTTCCCAGTGCGGCATATACCAGACCGGCAACGGCAACCCCAACCGCTGGCAGTTCTCCCGCACAGCACTTTGCACGGACGACACCGGACCCCATTGGGGAGGTTTGATGCGGGGGTCGAATTGTCTTGTCGGGAAGAAGAACGCCATTGCTTAGTCCATCCCGGTGATTTTGTAGCCGTCGTAGATGGCCGTGTAGGTTACTGCTGCACCATCCAAGTTCTTGAGCCCGACATCCAGGTAGTCGAAATCGTAGAATGGGTACGTTTTGGTTACGGTTCCATTGTCGGTGTAGGGGATGGTCCCGAGATACGTTCCCTCCTCTTCCGTGTCCTCAGTAGTCCCGTCATCAGCGGATTTTCGAACGTGAACCTCGGCATCTTTATCTGCCCCTGACGGAAACGTCACCGACACTTGAATGTTCACGACCACGAACCACTCGCCTGACCCGGCATTGATTACGGTTCCGCCTGTGTCCGAAGCCCATTCGAGGGAATCCGCAGCAACGCTCTCGGCACTCTCAATAATGGTGTCTGTTACTTTTGTTAATCCAAGTGCCATGACTTACTCCTCCTTGGCCGCAATCTTGCTGGTGTCGATGCTCTCCACCGTGGTCTTTATGGTTATCTCGACGGAATCCGTGTCGGAGATCGTCTTTTTATTGACCGCAATTGCCTCCTCGATCTCTTTCTTCAGATGATCCGCTGTGTTGCTGGGGTTGTACGGCACCGAGTACGCCCGGTAGACCGGATCGCCTTTCTCATCGGTCCCGGTCTGGTCCCCTGTGTCCGTCACAGTCACAGTGTAAACCCCATCACGGCGCTTGCTGATGTTTGATAGCTGTATTGCCATTCTCTACCTCCCCCGCTCGATTAACTCGGATCTTTCAGAATCACATCAAACGTCGAAAGGTTCACCTGGTCCGAAGCGCCCAAGGAAACGGGAGCCGAAGAGATCGAGGCCGTGACAAGCACGTTCCCCGCATCCAGGGTGGCCTTATTCTCCACGTATGAAGCCGCAGCATCGAATTCAATGCCATGTCGTTTACCTCCTCATAATCCTCTTGCTAGGAGCCTCACTCCGTTTTTCGGAAAATCTTCAAAACCCCGCTAAACTTCGACACGGCGCTCAGGAACTGGACGCGCAGCCGGGCGTATCCCACGGCGTCGATCTCGAAAGGGATATAGACAGTGGAGTTTCCGCTGTCCGCCTCCTCGGCAATGACCGGCGTGGACGTGGCTCCGCTCCATGCCCAGTCCTCGTTCACCATGGATTCCTGCCAGAACACGGAGACGCCGCCGAAATCGCCGTGGACCGCCGCCTCATAGGCCGAGACACCGGTGAGTTGGAAAGCCGCCTGGTTGCCCTGAAAGGAGGAGACATCGAAGACCACTGTACCCGTCTTTCCTTTGTCGTCCGTAAGCTCCACGGCCGTGTCCGTCTTGGCCCCGATCGTGGTGCCGGACTCCTCGGCCACGGCAAACTCCTCCACCACCTTGTAGGGCTCGAGAAAGACCGCGAGGGTGCCGGCCGAAGCGGGTATGCCCATCCAGGCCCATGCCAGACAAAAACCGAGTCCGATCATTCCCTTTTTCATGGTGTGCCTCCTTTACAAATCGTTGAGCTCGGATGGATCGTACTCGACCTGGATGCCCACCAGGTCGAACCAGCTGCTCGAAGGGTCCGCGTAGTAGTGGTACTCCGGCGTGATCCGCATGCTCACGCAGGTGTAGGTCCCCATGACGCCGCCCACGCCCTCGGTGCAATCGAAGACCATGCTGGAGGGTCCGAAGTACTCCGCGGTGAGGGACTCCGTAGTGGTCGCCGGGCTGGCTTCCTGTTGGTCCACCACGCTCTGGCTGTAGTTATCGCTGGACGCCTCCAGCAGGGCCGTAAAGGTCCCCCCGCTCAAGGTCACTGCCACGGGGTTGGCCCCTGAATATCGGTTGCCATCTTCCGTGCCCGTGAAATCCCTGGAAGAGTCCCCGAAATCCGTACACTCACAGTGATATTCGTAACCCGGAGCAGCGTCCCAGCGGCTGTGCCGGTAGCCGTCGTCATAGTGCGCGATGGGGTGGCTCCACTCCGCATCCTGGTCGTAGCGGATCCAGCGCTTCACGTAATACGGCACCGAGCTCTTGACGTCGATGCTGAGTGCCGCGGTCTCCGCGAACGTCAGCCAGTCGCCGTCGTACTGAGGGTAGCCGATCCGGTGGTTGCGCATGAGCGGGCTGAGTGTGCCGTCCCAGTACCCAACGGTGTGGTGGAACCAGAAGTCGACATCGCTCCCGCCGTCGAGCACTACGCTGTCGAACACTGGATCCGATTCAGATGCATAGGTCCCCCAGCTCCCGGTGTCGGTGTAGAAGAAATGGCAGTAATCTTCCCGGGGCGTGGGCCCGTGGTGGATCAGGTCATCCACGTTCTTGCGCTGGCTGTCGATGTAGATCTCCGGATACTGGACCCAGAGGTTGGCTCCGTCGCATTGGTACTCCAGCCAATATCCCGTGGTGTCCTTGTCCGTTTCCCAATCGTCCAGCTCCACCGTCCAGTACTGGGTGACGGCGTTGTAAGTGGCCGTGTGGCCCCCGGTGATCTGGCTGCCGTTGCTCTTATAGATGCGGAAGACCGGGTTGTAGGCATCGGTCACAAGCACGCCGTCCCCCCGGGTGAGCTTGATCACGAAGATGGCCTCGCAGGCCCGGGGATGGTTTTTGAACCCGATGATCACGGGGCTGTCCCACTGCTGGTCCGTGAACTCCACCACAACCTCGTCGCCGACCTCGAACGCGCCGGAATCGCAGTTCATGTAGTCGATGAGCACGTCCGAGAGGTAGGTCTGCTCGTTGATGTCGATGGCCTGCTGGCTGCTGGTCGCCGCATCCAGCGTCACCGAGGCCGTGTCGTTGCTCTCGTTGATCGCCGTGATCGTGCCGGTCCGGTGCGTGGGCAGGCGGCGCTGCCAGGCCGGGAGCAGGGCCAGGTTGAAGTAGACGCCTGCCGGCGTCCCGTCTTCCACGGTCTCGAGCTGTCCGTCCCGGGCGGAATCGTAGGCGGAGTTGCCCTCCCACCCGGGCCGCATGATCACCGTATCGGGCTCGCCCGGGACCTCGATGGTACCCACCTCGCCGGTGATCTCCTCCGTGTAGTCCGCGCACCACACGGTGCGGACGTCCGCCTCCTCGTCCGCCTTCCAGGCCTCCAGCTGGGTTTTGCGCTTCTGCATGGCCGTGCGCTCGGTCTCGGCCACGTTCCGCGTGCGGGAACCCGCCTCGAGCGTGGAGATCCAGTCGTCGTAGAGGGCGATCCGCTCGGTCAGGCGGGAGATGGCCGCGGCCAGCCGGCCGGTGTGATAGTCCAGCCGCACCGTGTACTCGCCCTCGCCCTGCTCGGATTGGACGGTCCCCTTCCCCACGCGCTACTCCTGCACGTCCATCTGCTGCTGGGCCGCGGAGATGATGTAGGTGATGGAATCCACCGTGAAGACGTCGTTGAAGTCGTCCGTCTGGTAAACCGCGGTGTCCCCGGGCTGGAGGTACACGTCGGGTACCGCGGTCCGCAGGTGGAGCTCGCCCCGGTTCAACGAGCGGTAGACCACGTCCGAGAGCCGGGTGATCTTGGCCGGCGGGCTGTACGTGCGGTGCCCGCTTAGGGTGATGCTCTCATTCATGGGCCCGATGTCCGTGCGGATGTTCTCGAGGTCCACCACGCAGAGGACCTCGCGCACGCTCTCCTCGCCGTCGAGGTCCCAGGCCATCTCGAGCCGGATGTCCCCGTTCGAGCGGGCATTGATCGGGGCCAGATAGGTGTCCAGGTCCCGCACCACCACCTCCAGGTAGGTGGGCTCGCCCGACCGCAGCCGGCCCTGCAGGGACTCGATCGGGATCTCCAGGTCGCTCAGACCGTCCGCGCTGCCGGTCAGGGTGGCGTAGTACCGGGGCACGGCCCGTGCCTGGTTTTGGGCCAGCCACTGCGTCCAGTTAAAAGCCTCGGCCTCGACCCCGAGCTCCGGCTCCAAAGTGATTTCCCTGGAGGCCTCCAGGGATCGCTCCGCCGTGATGTCGACCTCGGCGTCCAGGTCCCTGGACGCGTAAAACTCGGCCTCGGCCTCGGCCGTGATCCCGAACTCGGCATCCTCCGTCACTCCCGGCAGGTTCGTGCCCGTGATCAGGTCGTACGTGATCCCGAGCTCCACATCCACCACGGCCTTCTCGATGCTCTTGATGAGGCCGTTA
>CAYYVD010000132.1:0-12332 GCA_964475045.1 uncultured Desulfobacterales bacterium
CCGGGCTCATTCGGGAGAACCCTTCGGTCGCCCTGAACCTCCTGGCCCTGCTGAGCGTGCGGCTCCGCCGCTTCACGGCGCTGATCGAGGACCTGTCCCTCAAGGAGGTCCCCGGACGGCTCTCCGCCTACCTGCTGTACCTGAGCCAAGAGCGGGAGGGACAGGCGGAGCTCTCGCTCGACGTGACCAAGGCGCAGCTCGCGAGCCTGCTGGGGACCATCCCGGAGACCCTTTCCCGCATCCTGGGGCGCATGTCCCGGCAGGGGCTCATCCACCTGGACGGGCGGCGCATTCGCATTCTCGACCGCCCCGGGCTGGAGGCGCTCGCCGAGACCGGCTCCGGGCTCTGAGGGGAAGACTCCCCCGGCACCAAGAGGCAAGGCAACCGGCCCGTCGGCGAGGTTCGGGAGGGGTGAGCTTCTTCGGCGCCAAGAGGCAAGAATGAAACCCAAACCACAGACGCCGTCGAAAAGAATCCTCGTGGTCGAAGACGCCCGGTCCGTCTCGGGTTTTCTCTGCCGCCAGATCGAGCACGCCCTGCAGTTTCAGCCGGTTCCGGCCTACAGCCTGGCCGAGGCCAAGTCCATTCTCAAGGAGGACGACTCGTTTTTCGTGGCGGTCCTGGACCTGAATCTCCCGGACGCCCCCAACGGCGAGGTCGTGGACCACGTGATGGAAAAGAGGATCCCGGCCATCATCCTCACCGGATCCTTCGACGAGAGCCTGCGCGAGGACATCCTGGCCAAGAACGTGGTCGACTACGTCCTCAAGGACAGCCCCCGAAGCCTCGAGCACGTGGAGTACCTCATTCAGAGGATCTACCGCAACCAGGGCGTGGGCATCCTCGTCGTGGACGACTCCCGCCTGTTCCGGTCTTACGCTCGAAGCCTCCTCGAGGCGCACAAGTTCCGGGTGCTCGAGGCCAAGGATGGAAAAGAGGGCCTGGAGGTCCTGAAGCAAAGCCCGGAGGTGCGTTTGGTCATCACGGACTACAACATGCCCGTCATGGACGGGTTCGATTTCGTGTCCCGGATCCGGGAGATGTACGGGCGGAACGAGGTGGGCATCATCGGGCTCTCGGCGCAGGGTGCGGGCGCGGTGTCGGCCAGGTTCCTCAAGACGGGCGCCAATGATTTTCTTCCCAAGCCGTTTGCGTCCGAGGAGTTCTACGCCCGGGTCACACAGAACATCGAGCTCATCGAGTTCATCGGAGAGCTTCGGGAGATCGCGGTTCGGGATCCGCTGACCAAGCTCTACAACCGGCGATACTTCTTCGAGGCCGGGGAGGAGCTTCTGCAGGAGGCTGCGGAGGAGGGAACGCTGGTCACCGTGGCCATGCTCGACATCGACTGGTTCAAGACCGTCAACGACCGCTACGGACACGAAGCCGGAGATGCGGTGATCATGCGCCTGGCCGGGCACCTAAGAAAGACCTTCGGCCGCTCCCACATCGTCGCGCGCATCGGCGGGGAGGAGTTCTCCATTCTTGCCTACGGAATCCACGGCGAACGGGCGCTCCGCCTGTTCGAGGACTTCCGGCGACTCGTGGAGAACACGGAGGTGGCTTACGACGATGAGGTCATCCGTTTCACGGTCTCCATCGGCCTGCACTCCGCGTCCGGGGAGCCCCTTTCTCACATGATCCGGGAGGCGGACCAGCGGCTCTACCGGGCCAAGAGCGAGGGACGCAACCGTGTCGTGACCGCCGTGTGACGGCTACGATTTCAGGAAGGCCTCGAGATGTCGACGACCGGCATGCTTCATTGGGCGTTGGGCATTCTGCACGCGGCCCTGGTCGTAGGGACCGCCGGGCACGCCCTCCTGTTCAAGCGCGATCCGAGGGCCAGCTGGGGCTGGATCGCCGTCTGCTTTATCTTTCCCATTCTGGGCCCGCTGCTCTATCTCCTGTTCGGCATCAATCGGGTCCAGACCCGGGCCAAACGCCTCACCCGGCGTCTGCCCTTCCTGTTCCTCTTCTCCCATGAACCGCCCGCCATCCCCGCCGTGGTGCACCCGGAAGAGGAACTCTCCGCGAAAGTCAGGAGGATCGCCCGGGTCTCGGACAAGGTGACGAGGCGCCCCCTGCTCCACGGCAATCGGGTCGATCTGCTCCAGAACGGTGAGGAGGCTTATCCGGCCATGCTGGACGCCGTGGACCGGGCCGAGCGGACCGTGTACCTGGCCACGTACATCTTCGAGTCCAACCGGACCGGGCAGCGATTCGTGGACGCCCTGGTCCGGGCCCGGGACCGGGGCGTGCAGGTGCGGGTGCTGCTGGACGGCATCGGCGAGCTCTACGCCTTCCCTCGAAGCGGCAGGCTTCTGTCCCGGCGGGGCGTGCGGGTGGCCCGGTATCTGCCGCCCACCCTGATCCCCCCGTCCCTGCACGTCAACCTGAGGAACCACCGGAAGATTCTGACCGTGGACGGGCGGGACGCCTTTCTGGGCGGCATGAACATCGGGGACCGGCACCTGGCTGGGGACCGGGGAAATCCGTCCCGGGTGGAGGACATCCATTTTCGGGTCGCGGGCCCGGTGGTCCAGCAGGTCGAGGAGGTGTTCTGCGGGGACTGGTCCTTTGTGACGGGCGAGGCCCTCGAGGGGACGCGACAGGACCTGCCCCGGGCCGGGGAGGCGGTGTGCCGGACCGTGGTGGACGGGCCCGACGAGGACCTGGACAAGCTGGCCGTGATCCTGGCCGGAGCCGTATCCGCGGCCCGCAAGCGGGTGATCATCATGACCCCCTACTTTCTTCCCTCCCGGGAGATGATCGGGGCCCTGCAGACGGCGGCCCTGCGGGACGTGGAAGTGCACGTGATCCTACCCGGGAGGAACAACCTTCCCTTTGTGCACTGGGCCACGCGCAATATGCTCTGGGAGCTGCTCCAGTGGGGGATCCGGGTGTTCTACCAGCCGCCGCCGTTCGTGCACAGCAAGCTGTTCGTGGTGGACGACGTGTACGCTCAGGTGGGCTCCGCCAACCTGGATCCGAGGAGCCTGCGGTTGAACTTCGAGCTGGTCCTGGAGGCATTCGACTTCGACCTGATCGAACGGCTGGCCCGGTATGCGGAGGCGCGCCGAAGCCGATCCGCCGAGGTCACCCTCGAGGACATGGACCGCCGCTCACTGCCGCTCAAGGTGCGCGACTCCCTCTCCTGGTTGTTCTCGCCCTATCTGTGAAGGGCGCCGGCCCGCTCCGATCACCCTTGCGGGAGTTTCGAGGATCTGCTAAGGAGCCAGCAAAAATACATTGGACAGCATTGCGCTCGGATTTGGGATCATCGGCTGTGGGGATTGAGCAAAACCGCAGGCGCAGCTGGACTGCGTCGAGGATTTTGCGATTGAGCCGCAGCCGAAGATGGCCCGAAGATGAGATGCAAGATGTTCAAGCTCCTTTTGCCGGCCCTTAAGAAGGGGAGCTGGATCAACGCGCGCCGCGCGAGGTCAGTCGTGCGGGGGAGGAAGACATGGACAGCCAGGAGACGTTCAACCGGGTCGTCCCCGACGACTACTACGGCCGCATTCTCACCGGCGACTACAGCGTGACGCTCAAGAAGCACGTGGCCGGGTACATCGACGCCTACCGGGCGTTCGAACGCACGGGCAACCCGGCCGTGGTCTACCTCTCTGCGTGGCACCAGGAAGACGAGGGGAAGATCTGGTACGAGTTCGTGAGCTGCCGGTTCGCGCGCCTCCTGGGGTGCGAGCGGAGCGAAGCGGCTGATGTGTTCCGGAGGCGGATCCTCGATCAGCACACCCTGCGCTACCGGGCCCCGGACGCCTCCATCGAGGAGGAGATCCGCGACCGCGAGGCCCTGGACGGCATGGCCCGGAAGCTGAGGGAAGCCGTCCGGCGAAGGGGCGTGGGAGACGCGGTGTACAAGGTCTCCCTCGAAGGGGACCGGATCGCATGGCTCAAGGACATGGCGCGCATCGAAACCCACGGGCACGATCGGATCTGCTTGTCCTGCGGGTGCCTGACGCCGGTCACCAAGGAGAGAAAGGCCGAGGCGGAGCGGCTGGAGCGGGAGCGCCTTCAGGTGTCGCTCCAGATGGCGGGTGCGGTGTGCCACGAGATGAACCAGCCCATGCAGAGCATCTCCGGGTATGCCGAGAGCCTGCTCATGAACCTCGAGGCGGGCGACGCGCTCTGCGTCAAGCTCCGGAAGATCATCGATCTCACCCGTCGCATGGCGGAGTTCAACCGCAAGCTGACCCGCATCACCCGCTACGAGACCAAGGACTACGTCGAGGGAATCAAGATCGTGGACATCGACCGCGCGAGCGAGGAGGGTCCGGCTCGTCCCTGAACCGTTTCAGCGGCCGGCAGACGACGTCCACCCGGGATGGTCGTTCAGAAATCGGTAGAGGGTGGCCCGGCCCACACCGAGCAGCCGGGCGGCCTGGACCTTGTTCCCGCCGGTCTGTTCGAGGGCGATCCGGACCCGCTCGGCGTCCAGCTTGCGCGCCGGTCCCCGCGCAGGGGCGGTTGCCGGGTCCCGCAATTCCGCGGGCAGGTGCTCGGGACGGATGGTGCCTCCCCGGCTTCGGACCACGGCGAAGCGAACGGCGCTGTGGAGCTCCCGGACATTGCCCGGCCAGGCGTACCGCTTCATGCGCGCCACGGCCTCGGCGCTCAGGACGGGGGGCTCCTCCTCCCCGGCGGTTTCCATGCTCAGGAAGTGGGCGGCCAGCAGAGGAATGTCCCCGCGCCTCTCCCGCAGGGGAGGCAGGTGGATGGGAACCACGTTGATCCGGTAGTACAGGTC
The DNA here is from genome assembly GCA_964475045.1 of uncultured Desulfobacterales bacterium. Taxonomy (GTDB): domain Bacteria; phylum Desulfobacterota; class DSM-4660; order Desulfatiglandales; family HGW-15; genus JAIPEI01. Next base: position 4,770 of record CAYYVD010000132.1, read on the forward strand.
CTTTCGAAAACGGTCCGCCTCGACCTCGGTCTTGAGGTCCCGATTGGTGGCCGTGATCAGGCGGACGTCGACCCGGCGGGTCCGTTCGCTGCCCACGGGCTCGAAAGTCCCCTCCTGCAGCACCCTCAGCAGCTTGGCCTGGAGCGTCGAGGGCAGCTCGGAGACCTCGTCCAGAAAGAGGCTGCCGCCGTCGGCCAGGTCGAAGCGTCCCTTCTTGTCGCGCAGGGCGCCGGTGAAGGCCCCCTTGAGGTGCCCGAACAGCTCGCTCTCCAGCATCCCCTCGGGGAGCGCGGCGGAGTTCACCGGAACGAAGGGGCCTCCACCACGCCTGCTTTCGCTGTGAAGGGCCGTGGCCACGAGCTCCTTTCCCGTCCCCGTCTCACCACTGATGCAGACGGGGTAGTCGGTGACGGCCGTGTCCCGAATCCGTTCGTAGACCTGAAGCATCTGCGGGTCCCTGCCGATGATGCCGGCGAACCCGTCCAGCTCTCCGTGTTGGATTTTGAGGCCGATGAGGTCGGTGACGTCCCGAAAGGAGGCGATCACGCCGGCAAGGGTCCCGTCCTCCCCCAGAATGCCGTTCACCCGCATCTCCACCCGTCTCGGCTCGCCGGCGCGGGTGAGGATGTTCAAGGGGTAGGCGTCGCAGTGGAGGTTCGCCGGGGGTCCGTGCTTGAAGGCGCACCGCCCCCCGCAGAAGGGGTGGCCGAACACGTCGTGGCAATCTCTTCCGGCCACCTCCTCGCGGGAGAAACCCGTGATCTCTTCCGCGGCACGGTTGAAGTAGAGAATGGTGCGATCCGGATCGTGGGCGATGATTCCCTCGGTGAGACTGTCCAGGATTCGCTCGAGATTGGCCTTCTCGGCCAGCAGGCGTTCGATGGTGAGTCGGGACATGGGCATCCGCTCGTTCAGAGGTCGGGTACGTGCATGTATTCCGGATCATAGTGCAAAGGGGAAAAGGGCGGCAAGCACAATGATGCCCAAACATGCCGGGACATTGCCGGCGGCGCAGGAGTGGTTATCTTAGGGAGAGCAATTCGGGGACACCATTCCCCTCGCACAGAACGCCTGCCCGAGAACACGACCCCGTCCTCTCGGCATCGACATGGTGTCCCCGAATTGCCCGTCCTCGAATTGCTCGTCCCCGGCCGCGGCCGGGAGAAAAGGAAAAGACCCATGAACACGTCTGAAGCGGGCGGGCCGGTCCCGGCCAACCGCCTGGTCCACGAAAAGAGCCCGTACCTTCTGCAGCACGCCCACAACCCGGTGGACTGGTTTCCCTGGGGAGACCAGGCCTTTGATACGGCCCGCCGCCTGGACCGCCCCGTGTTCCTTTCCATCGGCTATGCCACGTGCCACTGGTGCCACGTGATGGAGAAGGAGTCCTTTGAGAACCCCCAAGTGGCGGATCTGATGAACCGGGCCTTTGTCTCGGTGAAGGTAGACCGGGAGGAACGCCCGGACCTGGACCACATCTACATGACCGTGTGCCAGATGCTCACCGGCAGCGGGGGCTGGCCGCTCACCATCGTGATGACGCCGGAGAAGCAGCCCTTTTTTGCCGCCACCTACATCCCGCCCACCGCACGGTTCGGCCGGGGGGGCATGGTGGAGCTGATTCCCAGGATTCAGGACGTCTGGGAGAACCGTAGGAACGAGGTCCTGGAGTCCACCGGAAAGATCATGGCGGCCCTTCGGACGGCCGCCGGCCCCGGGGAGCCGGCCGAGCTCGGGACCGGCCACCTGGACCGCGCCTTCGAGGAGCTGGCCGCCTCCTACGACGCCCGGCACGGGGGCTTCGGCAAGGCGCCCAAGTTCCCCTCCCCGCACAACCTGCTCTTGTTGCTCCGGTACTGGAGGCGGACCGGAGAGACGCGGGCCGTGGACATGGCGGAGGCCACCCTGGGAGCCATGCGGCGCGGCGGCCTGTTCGACCACGTGGGGTTCGGGTTTCACCGTTACGCCACGGACGAGTCGTGGCTCCTGCCCCACTTCGAGAAGATGCTCTATGACCAGGCCATGCTCGCCATGGCCTATGTGGAGGCCTGGCAGGCCACCGGGAAGGCCGTGTACCGGGAGACGGCGGAGGCGGTCTTCACCTACATCCTGCGGGACATGATCGCGCCCGAAGGGGGCTTCTGCGCGGCCGAGGACGCGGACAGCGAGGGGCAGGAGGGCAAGTTCTACGTGTGGACCGAGCAGGAGATCCGGGAGGCGCTGCCGGAGAGCGAGGCCGATCTCGTGATTCGGACCTACCGGGTGTCCCCGGAGGGCAACTTTCGGGAGGAGGCCACGGGCAGGAGCACGGGGGAGAACATCCTTCACCTGAGTCCGCACGCCCCCATTCCCGGCAGCGAGCTCCGCCAGGAGGATGAGAATGCCGACGCGCGCATCGAGGCCGCCCTCCAGGCCCTGTTCTCGGTTCGCGAGGGGCGGGTGCGTCCCCTCCGGGACGACAAGGTCCTCACGGACTGGAACGGCCTCATGATCGCCGCCTTGGCCAAGGGAGCCCGGGCGTTCGACCGGCCGAGGTACGCCGAGGCGGCCGGCCGGGCGGCTGCCTTTCTGGAGCAGCGGCTGTCCAAGGCCGAGGGGGGTCTGCTGCACCGCTTTCGAGAAGGCCACGCATCCATCGAAGGGCACCTGGACGACTACGCCTTCCTGATCTGGGGGCTTCTCGAGCTCTACGAGGCGACCTTCGAGGAGAGGCACCTGCGCTGGGCCCTGGAGCTCGCCGAGACCATGCGATCCCGGTTCGAGGACACCGAGCACGGGGGGTTCTTCTTTGCGGCGGAGGACGCCGGGGACCTCGTCGTGCGCAAGAAGGAGCTTCAGGACGGCGCGGTGCCGTCAGGCAACAGCGCGGCCGCCCTGGTGCTGCTGAAGCTGGCCAGGCTCACCGGCCGAAGCGAGCTGGAGGACAGCGCCGCCCGGGTGCTGCGGGCCTTCGGAGGCAGCGTGGAGCGGCTGCCGTCGGCTTTTACGTTTCTGCTCACCGCCCTGGACTTCGCCGTGGGACCGACCCGGGAGGTGGTCATCGCAGGGGACCGGGAGGGGGCGGGCACCCGGGACATGGTTCAGGTCCTCCGCGCCCGTTTTCTTCCGGACACGGTGACCGTGCTGCGGTCCGCAGACCGGGCCACCCCGGACATCGACGTCCTGGCCCCGTTCGTCCGCCACCACGAGATGGTGGACGGGAAGGCCTCGGCCTATGTGTGCCGGAACCAGACCTGCCGGACGCCGGTGACGGGACCCCAGGCCCTGGCGGAGGCCTTGGAAGGCCCGGAATGACCAAGGCCCCCCGATAACGTCCGCACCTGGAATCCCCGGCCGCCGCCTTCGCCGGTTCCGGGAACCAGCGAATCTTCGGGGTTTTTTCACGACAAAAAAAGCGGGGCGTCCGTGCGCCCCGCTTGCGTGAACCGTGGTTCGACCGGTCTCACTCCATCTTTCGTTCGTGGCAGCTGTAGCACCGGAACGGGGCGGGCTCGAGCTCCTCGTCGTTCATCATGCGGTGGCAGCCTCGGCAGCTCTTGTGGTAGGATGTGGACAGCTTGTACACGTTTCCCTGGGATTTTCCGGGCTTGTGGCAGGAGATGCAGGGCTTGGCCTCGTCGTCCTCGGTCCAGACGTTCTCTCCGTCCACGTAGTCGTGATGGCAGTCCTCGCAGAAGAGTCCGTAGTCCTCCCAGTGGGTGTCGTGGGTGAACTTGACCGGTCCCATCTTGCGGTTGGGGTAGACGTCGTTCTCGATGAGCATGTAGTTCTCGTACTCCTCGGTGTCCTCGGCCGAGGCGTCCCGCTCTGTGGAGCAGGCCGGCAGGAACCCGAGAAGCAGCAGGATCACTAAGAAAAGCGATTTGGCAGACAAGCTCCAACCTCCTCTTCGCCGCTTCGGGGATCGTTCTTCCGTTTCGAGGAAAATCCACTCTTACATCGCATATTGCTGCATGCCAGGCAACCAAAATCTTTCGAAACTCCGGCCTGGTGCCCCTCGTTCAGCCCCCTTTTCGAAATCCCCGCGCCACCCAGGCAGAGCCCCAGGCCAGGGCCACGGGTCCCAGCCCGATCAGGCCGAAAACGAGCGCTCCGCCCCTCCAAGGGGTCAGGACGGCGGCGGCCGCCCCGATCCAGATCGCGCTGATCAGGATGCCCAGCCGGACCCGTCCGCTCAGGGAGGTCCCGGCGGAGGGCCCCCGGGCCTCTTCCCCTCCACGCCGTCCGAGCCTCGGAAGGAACCAGACCACGACGATGATGAGAACGATGAGAAGGATCTCCTGAATCCCGGACAACGGCCGCCTCCTGATCGCGAAAAGGGACTCCGGGGGCTTCATACCTGCCGGAATATTGCTCAGACGGGCTCGCGTTCGTCAAGGGCAACCTGCATGCGGCCGTGCGGACCCGGTCCATCACACGTTGTCTTTGCCGTGCATCGGGCTTGTGATACAATCGCCGGCGACACAAGAGAAAAGGAGGAGGGCGGAGTGAGGGTTCTCTTTTATGCAGGAAAAGGCGGGGTCGGCAAGACGAGCGTGGCCGCGGCCACGGGCGTCCACACGGCGGAAGCGGGTCATCGTACGGTGGTTCTTTCCCTGGACGTGGCGCACAGCCTGTCCGACGTCTTCGACCTGGACCGGGACCTCCTGGACCGGAACCGGGGCCGGCCGATCCGGGTGGCGGACAACCTCTGGATCCAGGAGATGGACATTCAGGAGGAGATTCGAAAGAACTGGAAGGACATCCACCGGTATCTCTCCACCCTGCTCAACACCACGGGGCTCGACGAGATCCTGGCCGAGGAGCTGGCCGTGCTGCCGGGCATGGAGGAGGTGAGCCTCCTGCTGTACATCAACCGCTACGTGCAGCGGGAGATGTTCGATGTGATCATCCTGGACTGTGCGCCCACGGGCGAGTCCCTGCGGTTCATCAGCATCCCCACCACCCTCGAGTGGTACATGAAGAAGATCTTCCGGCTGGAGCGGACCATCGCCCGGTACGCCCGCCCCGTGGCCCGAAAGATCTACGACATTCCCCTGCCCGGCGAGGACTACTTCGAGGAGCTGGAGCGGCTCTTCGAGCGCCTGGAAGGGGTGGACCGCATTCTCACCGACCCGGAGGTCACCAGCGTGAGGCTGGTGACGAACCCGGAGAAGATCGTCATCAAGGAGACCCAGCGGGCGTTCATGTACTTCTGCCTCTATCGCATGAGCATCGACGGGGTCATCATGAACCGCATTCTGCCCGAAGGTCTGACCGACGCGTACTTCGACGGCTGGCGCAGGAGCCAGGAACACCATCTTCAGGCCGCCCGAACCGTGTTCGGACCGGTCCCCGTGCTTCCGGTCCACTTGCTGGAGGCCGAGGCCCTGGGCTACGAGGCCCTTCGAGAGCTGGGACGTCGCATCTACGGGGAGCGGAACCCCCTGGACCGGTTCTTCGACCGGGCGCCCTATCGCCTGGACAAGGAGAACGGGACCTACCGTCTGGTGATCACCCTCCCGTTTGTGACCCGGGAGAACGTGGAGCTCAACCGGATCTCGGACGAGCTGATCGTCCGGGTGGGCGGGTTCCAGCGCCGCGTGATGCTGCCGAGGCCCGTGGCCGCCTCCTCCGGGGTCCGGGCCCGCATCGACGGCAGAGAGCTGAACATTCTTTTCGAGGAGGAGGACCGTGGACGAGAAAACCCATGAGAAGGAGACGTTCGTCTGCCCGGTGGGGCGCTTCCTCACCGAGCTGGAGCGATGCGGAGGACGGAAGTCCGCGTTCTACGAGCACCTGAACCGCTCCCGGATCGAGTTTCTGAAGGCTGTCCGGTCCCTGGTGGACGAGGGGATCGAGCGCATGGAGAAGAAGACCGGGGACGCGGAGCGCAAGGCCACCCGCATCGACGTGGAGTAGCGCCTTGACGGGGGGGGAGGGCTCTGGTAGAAGACCGGGATTCCGAAACGAGAGGAGAGCGCGACCCTTGGAGTTCACCGCCATCAAGGGCTTCAGAGACATCCTGCCTGCCGAGGTCGATCCCTGGCAGCGTCTGGACCGGCAGGCCCGGGCCGTTTTCGACGCCTTCGGTTTTCGGGAGATCAAGCCCCCGGCCATGGAGTGGACCGAGCTCTTCAGCCGCTCCATCGGCGAGGACACGGACATCGTCTCCAAGGAGATGTACACCATCCACGACAGCAAGGGCCGGGGCATGACCCTCCGCCCCGAGGCCACCGCCTCGGTGGTGCGCGCCTACGTCCAGAACCGGCTCTACCAGGAGAACCCCGTCCAGAAGCTCTTTGTCACCGGGCCCATGTTCCGGCACGAGAACCCGCAGAAGGGCCGGTTCCGACAGTTCCATCAGATCGATGCGGAGATCTTCGGCGATCCCGGTCCCCGCTCGGACGCCGACCTCATCGTGATGCTCCTCCATCTCTTCGAATCCCTGTCGCTCACAGAGCTCTCGCTCCAGCTCAACTCCCTGGGTTGCCCCGACTGCAGGGCGGGGTTCCGCGAGGCGCTCGAGGACTACCTGGAGAGCCGGTCCTCGGGTTTTTGCGAGGACTGCACCCGTCGCGCCCGGACCAATCCGCTCCGGGTGTTCGACTGTAAGGTGGAGGCCTGCCAGGGGCTTCTGCTCGAGGCGCCTTCGGTGCTGGATCACCTCTGCGACGACTGCCGGGAGCACTTCCGCGCCCTCCAGGAGATGCTCGAGGACGCAGGCATCGTGTATTCCGTCAACTCCCGGCTGGTGCGCGGTCTCGACTACTACACCCGGACCGCCTTCGAGATCCAGACCGAGCGGCTGGGCGCCCAGAACGCCGTTGCGGGCGGGGGGCGCTACGACGGCCTGGTCAAGCAGCTCGGCGGGCCGGATCACCCCGCCATCGGGTTCGCCATCGGTGTGGAGCGGGTGATCGCCCTCATGAACGAGGTCCGGGAGCCGGAGCAGCCGGTCCCCTCCCTGTACGTGGCCGCTCTGGGCGAGGAGGCGGCCCGGAGGGCCTTCGCCTGGGTGACCGCCCTCAGGAAGGCCGGGCATCGCGTGGAGCTGGACTATGCCGCCCGGAGCCTCAAGTCCCAGATGAAGCGGGCGGACCGCCTCGGGGCCTCGAAGGTCCTCATCGTGGGCGAGAACGAGCTGTCGTCCGGCAGAGGCCTGCTGCGGGACATGCGGACCAAGGCCCAGGAGGAGATCCCCCTGGAGAACCTGGTGGAGGGGCTTCCCAATCACCTGTGAAGGAAGGAACTCGTTTGCAGATCGACACACTGGGAGACTGGAAGCGGACCCACGACTGCGGGGCGCTGCGCGCCGAGGACGCGGGCCGGGAGGTCGTGCTCATGGGCTGGGTCCACGTGCGGCGGGACCTGGGCAACCTGATCTTCGTCGACCTGCGGGACCGGGAGGGCATCACCCAGGTGGTGTTCGATCCCCGGGTGGAGGCCGAGGTGCACGAACGGGCCCACGTGCTTCGAGGCGAATGGGTCATCGCCGTTCGTGGCGAGACGGTGCCCCGGCTCGAGGGACAGGAGAACCCGGACATGGCCACGGGCGCGGTGGAGGTCCGGGCGAAGGCGCTC